>CAMDBH010000088.1 GCA_945889325.1 Klebsiella pneumoniae | reverse complement strand
CTGGGCCGCGCTCGCGTCCTGTCGCGGAGGGACATCTCGAACTGTAGCGGTGGACTTCAGTCCAACGCGTTGCCGCGATTGAGGTTTTCTTCGATTATTGCCCGCGGCCTCAGCCTAACGCCCCGTGATCGTTCTTGCGATAGCCCTGCTGGATTTTGTCTGGGACTTTTGGTCTTACAATACTTAGAGGCGGTGGGGCCTGTGGACGGCTGTGTTCAAGCTATTTTCTTTCATTCTATTTGGCAGTTGGCGGCGATCGGCTTGGGGACAAGAAAGCGCATGCCTGTGCAGCAAACGGGTCGCAACGCCTGGCTGGGCCGGGCTGTGCACAGCTTGGCTTTGCTGTCCACGCCCAGTCCACAGCCCCAATGCGGTTTTGCCCAGTTTATCCACAGCCGCTGCAGACAACGATGGGTGGTAAAATAGTGAAATAATTTGATAGAATTGGCGCATGAAGGGACGTCAGCGCGTGGCAAGACTCGTTCCTACTTACCCAGATCCGTTTCCAGCGCCTGCACGGCGGCTTGGATCGCGGCGTCGCTTTGCAAAAGCCAATCAATTTTTTGGCAAGCGTGCATGGCTGTCGAATGATCGCGGCCGCCAAACGCGCGGCCGATATCGGGGTAACTTAAATGCGTGTGCTTGCGCGCCAAGTAGGTAGCGATCATTCTGGGCACAACGACACTGCGATGGCGTTTGGAACCCTTTAGGTCCGTCATTTTAAGGCCATAGTGCTGGGCCGTCACGCGCTGAATCACTTCAATGGTCAAATTGCGCCCCGGCAATTCAAGCAACGGCCCCAACACACTGCGCGCCAAAGCCAGATCAATCGGCCGCCGCGTCATGCGGCTGTGCGCCGTCAGTTTGTGCAAACCGCCTTCGAGTTCCCGGACATTGTTTCGCAAATGATCGGCGAGGTACAAGATCACGTCCAGCGGCAAATGCACGCCCGCCAACTCGGCCTTTTTGTGCAATATGGCCTGTCGCAGCGCGCGATCGGGCGGTGAGATGCCGCAGGTCAGTCCATGCTCAAAGCGTGAACGCAAGCGTTCGTGAAAACTCTGCAGTTCACTGGGGAAACGGTCACAACTGAGCACAATTTGCTTGCCGGCCAAAAACAGCGCGTTAAATGTATGAAAGAATTCATCCTGGGTTTTGTCTTTGTTTTGCAAAAATTGCACGTCGTCGATCAGCAGCATATCGACATTTCTGTAATGATTGCGCACGTTGGCTTTGGCGGCCAGATCGTTAGAGCGCAGCGCATGGATGGTGTCTTCAATAAAAGTCTCGGCCGGCACGTAGCGCACGCGCATTTGCGGGTGCAGCAGCCGCGTTTGTTGGGCAATCGCGTAGAGCAAATGGGTCTTGCCCAAGCCAATGCCGCCGTAAAAGAACACCGGATTGACCGATTCACCCGGATGTTGCGCCGTGGCTTGGGCCACGCTGAGCGCCAATTGGTTGGCCTCGCCCTTGACGAACTGGTCAAAAGTGAAGCGCGCGGCCAAGCCATCTTGGGGTGAAACAGGGGCAACTTGCGTTGGCAGCGCAGCAAAAGGCTGCGTCGGCATCGACGTCGCAAACATGGCACTTAAGTCCGGACGATCGCTGACAGTTTGCGTGGCGTGCTGGCTGATTGGGCCCGATTGGTCAACGATTTCATCCAAGGCAAATGCGCCTTGCGCCGGCTGCTTGGGCGAGGTGGGTTCATTTGGCGGACGGGCTTGCATTGGCGCCGGCGCAGCCATGGTTTGCACCTGGTCGCTGGCACGTCGGCGCGGATTGGCCGTTGATCGATTGCGCAGTTGGCCTTGACTGTCGTTTGTTGCAACCGCTGGGATGGCGTTGGACACTTGGCCAGATAAACTTGCAATGACAATAAGTTCCACGTGCAGGTACTGCCCCGCCACCCATGCTATCGCCTGTTTTAGGTCTTCCAAATAGTGTGCTTGCAAATAGTCGCGGTAGTGATCGTCGGGGACGCCCAAAAACACCCGATCGGGCAAACAGCCTACTAGGACGATCTGGCGCATCCAAGTTTCGATAACGGCCTGGCGCAGGTGCGCGCCTAGGTGGTGCAGGGCTTGCGACCAAAGATCGCCCTGTGCGACCGATACCGGCAAGATCGCAGCGACTGCGGCGTCGGCTTGCCCAGCAGGCACAGCGCCATTAAGCACAGCGGGCAACCCAGCAGCCGATGCTTCAAACCCACCGCTAGGTGCTTCAAAGATACTGTTTGGCAATTTAGGAGCGACGCGCTGCATGGAAAACTTCACTCCCGCTGACACCGATCGTGCCTGCTGACATCGACCTTGGCTGCCACGAAAAACCGCACACCAAAAAACCAATTCAAAATAACCAAAACCAATTCAAAATAACCAATCCAAGCGCAAGCAGATGCCGGCGCCCCGCAAAAAGTACCTCCAAACATTTTTGGATCGCGGCAAACCGCCGCAAATGACGCGCCGCGTTGCCCGGAAACGAAGCTACCGCGCCTGCACCCGCGCAGACAAGGGGCGTCGCAGCGTGCGCTGGGTAAGGGCCGAATAGCCAAAAGAAAAAAAAATTGGGCAGCGCCTTGCCAAAGTCAGTTGCTGCGTGGTCACGCCGCGGGCGGTCGCTAACCGAGCGTGCGCCTAAAGAAAGTCGGGCGCTGTCGTCGAAGCTCGCGCGCATAGAAGGGAACTAGAATAACGAAATATTTACAGAGTATTGTGCGGCATGTTGTCTTGCCTGGCGCAAGCACCGTTTGCAGCACTTGGACGGTCCGTTGCCAACGATCCTGAGATAAATTGATAATAATCCATGGTTTAGAAAATATTCACCGCGATCGGCCGCGAACCGATCGCGCTGCGATCAGCCAAGGCGATCGCGACAACGCTGATAAAGACAAATAGATCGCCCGAGTTAAGAACACTTTGGCGTCGCCAACGCCCGCACGTCGGAAAAAAGATGCCAAGGCTGGCGACAAGCGGCGCAAATGCGGTACACTACCGCCCCCGCGCAGTTGCCTTGGTCCACGGTCTTTGGCTGTGGCTTGGCCAAATCCCGCGCATCGGACCCGATTGCCCCCGCCAAAAGCCGGGTGCAACTTTTTTAGTTTGGAGCAAAGAACATGAAAAAAGGACTACGCAATCCCAGCAATACCAGCCGCGTGCGCACCCACGGGTTTCGCGCGCGCATGGCGACCAAGAATGGTCGGGCCGTGATCAACCGCCGCCGCGCCAAGGGCCGCCTGCGTCTGACCGTGTCCACGCGCTAAAGAGGGGTCCACGCGCTAAAGCGGGCTCCACGCGCTAAAGCGGGCTCCGTGTTGCCCACGCGCATCGGCAACGACTACATAGAAACTTGGGGGCGCGCCGCCCCCAAACCCCCGCGGCAGACCGCATCCGCGGCCTGCATGGAGCACGCCGCATTGCCGTTTCGTCCTTCGAGGGTGCCGCGTTTGGCGGCGTGCTCCATCTCAAAAGGACGTCGGCCCAGTTTTGCTGGCCCAGACGCTGAACCGTGCAAATTTCAAAAGAAAATATCACTCCGAGCGGCCGCTTTGGCCGGCGGTGTCGGCTGCAGACCGCCCGTGAATTTCGTTTGACCATGCACGCCCGTCGTCACGGCAATGGCCATTTTGTGCTTTTTGCTTCCCCGTTTACGACTGGCGCGCCGCAAGATACACGGCCGCAACCGCCGCTGAGTCGCTTGGGCTTGGCGGTGGCAAAAACGGCCGGCCATTCGCCCGCACGCGCGCGCCTGAGACGGCTGTTTCGTGAAGCTTTTCGCTGTATTAGACCAGAGTTGACCGTGCCGACAGATTTGGTCGCCTTGTTGCGGCAGCCGTGGCCGGCGGCCGATTTGGCCAGCGTGGTGGCCGAGATGCGGCGCTCGGCCCGCGCGATGCGTTTGCTCAACTGAAAGGTTTCGCCGGGCAGCGTCGATGTCAAGCAGTGTCGTTGTCCGTTTGTGAATGAGGAGTTGAGCCATCGACCCGTCCATGCCACAAAATGTAAGTTCCCTGCCCGATCGCAGCAGCCCCGCGCGCACGTGGCGTTGGGACGACGTTTTGGTTCTGCCTCTTTTAGGGTTGCTGCGCCTGTATCGGCGGTTTTTGTCGCCGCTGTTGGGACCGAGTTGCCGTTTTGAGCCAAGCTGCTCGCATTATGCGACTTTGGCATTGCAGACCCACAGCTTGCCGCGGGCGCTGCGGCTTGTCGCTTGGCGCTTGGCGCGTTGTCAGCCGTTTGGCCGCCCGGGCGATGATCCCGTGCCACCGCCCACGCGGCTGCGCCGCGTCGTACAAGCGGATAAACCAGAGACAATAGCTTGAAATAATTGATTCAAATGCAAATTTGACTGCCCCACGCCACGCCGCCGTCATCGGAGATCATCTTGTTGCCCAATTTGAAGAGAAATTATCTGAACTGCACGCTGTTGGCGCTTGTGTTGACCAGCATCGCGGCAGAAAACTCTTTTGCCGCTGTGGGTTTGCCGGCGGCGGCCACGCCCACTACCAAGGCCGCGCCGCCGGCGTTCGATGGCGCCAAGCGCGGGACCTGTCGACCCGATCTGCCCGCCGTCGATCTGGCGACCGCCAAATTGATCTGGCGCGTGTCGCCATGTCAGGGCGGATTGCAGTCGATTCGTTTGCAAGACCCGCAGTTTGCCGTGGCGGCGCGTGAGGCACCGCCGGGCATCGCGCCGTGGGCTGCTTACAAATTCGCCAAAGGACCGCTCGACCTCGTGGAAACATGGGACGCCAAATGGGATCCGTTTCGCGACGTGCTGCAAGACGGCGTGAGCGACTCCATGCAGCTCAAACTCAAGAAATCCAATGATACAATGGAACTGCTGCCGATAAACAACTTGGCGGCGTATTTTAAGATCGATCCCGTTTTTGCCGTTGTGCAGGCGTCGGCGCAAGAAGTGCTGCTGGTGTGGCCCGACCCGTCGCACGTGCAAAGTCCTCTGTATTTGCTCAAGCGTTATCAGACGTTGAGTGAGGATAAGCCGTACTCGCTGCGTTTGACTGTGGCCGTTTGGCACATCGGCAGTGGCACGGCGACTTTCAAACTCAGCCATGAAATCAGCACATTTCAGGACACCGGCCACGACAGCGGCGGCTTGCTGGCCATGTTCTCTGGCCCCCCTGACAACAAGGGCGCGGGCGTGACGATCGGCGACGAATTGATCCACCTCGATTACGCGCCGCTGGCCAAGGCAGAACCCGCGGAACGCACCCGCATGGCTTTGCCCGCTTGGTTCGGCGTCGATTCGCGCTATTTTTTGCTCGCCAGCGTGCCGGTGCAGGGCTTTGCCCCGGTCAATCCCATTGAATTGCTCAGTTTGACCAACGGCGTGGTCGTGGCCAAAATGCAAATGGCCGCGGAGAAATTGCCGTCGGCCCAAGCTGCCTGCGTGCCTTCTTGGTACGCAACCCATTGGCCCGGTGGCGTAACTTGTCGGGCCGATCTGGATTTGCTGGGGTTGAACGCCAAATCAGAATACGAGGCCGTGCCCGATGCCGACTTGACCGCGGGCAGCGCGGCGGCCACTGCGGCGGGCAAGGACAGCGCCGCGGTGACGGCGGCGCTTGCGCGTTTGCGGGCGCGCGCGATCAAGCCCTACACCTTTGAATTGTTCGCAGGGCCCAAGCAGATGGAGCGCTTGGAGTCCGCGGGGCACAATTTGGCCAAAAGCATTGATTTTGGTTGGTTTGGCCTCATTGCCTATCCGATGCTGATGATTTTGAAATTTTTCCACGGTCTGGCGGGCTCGTGGCCGCTGGCGATTTTGCTGCTGACGATCTTGGTCAAAGGCATCCTGTGGCCGTTTACGCACAAGAGCATCAAAAGCATGCGCGGGATGCAAAAGATCAAGCCTGAACTCGATGCCATGCGCAAAGATCTGGAAGAAAAAGCCAAAAAACAGGGTCTGGCCAAAGCCGATCCGACCGAACTCAACAAATTGACGTTTGAGCTCTACAAGAAGCACGGCGTCAATCCGCTGGGCGGCTGTCTGCCCATGATGCTGCAAATGCCTGTGTATATTGCGCTTTATCGCAGCATCAATTCTTCGGTTGACCTGTTTAACCAGCCGCTTTTTGGCTGGGTGACCGATTTGACGCAGCGCGATCCGTACTATGTGCTGCCGGTGGTCCTCGGCGCGGTGATGTTTGTGCAGCAAAAAATTACCCCGCAAGCAGGTGGCGATCCGGCGCAACAAAAAATGATGTTGTATTTTATGCCGATCTTGTTTACGGCGATGATGTTACAATTGCCTTCGGGTCTGACTTTGTACATCTTGACCAACACGGTATTGGGCATCGCCCAAACGCTGTACACCAACCGCGAACCGGCAAAAGCCTAAAATTTCATAGCTAAATGAACCAATAAGGAAAAAAAAATGACCGACATGAGCGATGCCGCGCAGCAGGGCGGGGACTTGGATCAAGACGGCGACGAAGGCGGCGGCTTGCGCCTGCACGTCACGCTGGAAGAAAAACTAGCGGTGGCCCAAGACGTGACGACCCAGCTTTTTGCCCTGCTGGGCGCCGGCCAACCGGGCGTGCACTGTCATTTGGAGGATGAACAGGTGGTGGTGCGGCTGATCGATCTCAACGCCGACCTCGTGCCCGCTGGCGACACCCGCGTTCTGGAATCCCTGCAGTTTATTTTGAACAAGGCGATCAACCGCTTTGCCCTCAAACGCACGCGGCTGTCGATCGACGCCGACGGTTTTCGGCGCAGGCGCCCAGAAGGCTTGGACAAAGTGGCCCAAGCGTTGGCGCAAAAAGTCCTCACGCTTGACCGCGCCATTGCCATCGGGCCGCTGGGTCAGGGAGACTTGCGCTTTATTTCTGGGCAGTTAAGTCGAACACCCGGGATCATTTTTCAAACCACGGGCGCCGCCGACAAGCGCCGCTTGGTGATTGCGCCTGCGCGATTTGGCGTCCAAGGCCAAGAAAACAAAGCGAATCAGCCAGCAGGTCCGCGGCCTGTCGGTCAGGATGAAAACATGGATGGCGAAGGCGTCGCTGACGGTGCGCGGCGCAGACGCAGGCGGCGACGCTGACAGCTATTTTTTCAGCCGATCCAAGTACTCGGTCAAATCATTGACCAATTGCGTCATCGATTTGCCAAATTTCTGATCGCTCACGCCCCAATTGACCACGGCTTTTTCTTGATCGTCGCTTTTTGCCGCGGCTGATTTCTCGGCCGCGCCTTTTTTGTCGTCGGCCAATTTGTCCACCAGATCGTGGGTTGCTTTGGCATACGCGCTCAGCGTCGCCGCCAAATTTGCATGAATGTCACCGAGTTTGCCATCAGGTTTTTTCTGATCGGCGGCGAGTTTGCTCAGCTTGTCGACCAGCGGCAGCAGTTTGTCTTTGAACAGCGGCAGCATTTTGTCAGGGCTGTCGAGTTGGAACAGTTCCTCGCGCGCTTTGTTCATCGCGACCAGCGATGGTTTGGCTTCTTCGAGAAAAACTTTGTATTCGCGCACGGCATCGAACTCGGCACCGCGGCCGCACGCGGTGGCGTTTAGGCAAAAAATGCAGAGAAGCGTCAAGAAAGGCCAAGTGCGCGCTGACAAAAACGGCCAACGCCCAAGCGTTCTCAAGCGGTGCACGGCGAAAAACAACACGCGGGGCATTTGGGGAATCTCCCGAAGGCGGAAAAAAAGGGCGGCGCGCGTGAATAGCACGCTGGCGACGCTGACCGCAAACATAGCCGAGGCGCTGGCCCCTGTCTATCGGGGTTGCATCAAAGCCAACAGCCCGCGACACTGCGCAGGTCGGCGTCGGCAGATTTGTCCGATCGCGGACCTTCCACCGATCGTGCGGCAGGGTCTTTCTGCTGCAAAAAAAGTTGCACTGCATGGCCGTTCCTCCCATTTCACCCTTTGGTATTCACCACTTGGCGATTCAGTGTTTTGACCTTCCGGCCATGGCGCGGTTTTATGAACGGGTGCTGCGCTGCAAAGTCGAGCGCCGCTGGCCGTCGGAACACCCAGAAGATCATCTGGCCGATCGCAGTGTTTGGCTAAAAGCCGGCAGCAGCGTGATTGCGCTGGAGCGCTGTGATCTGCAGAGCGATGGGCTGCCTTGGCAAAATCCACAGCCAGGGCTGCACTTGCTTGCGTTGGAAATTCCTTGGCAAAATCGCGATGTTTGGATAAAACACCTGCACCACTGCGAGGTCGAAATTGTTTTTGAAAGCGCGTGGACGATTTACTTGCGCGATCCGGAAGGCAACCGCATCGGTTTGTCGCATTTTCCGTTTACGGCAGACGGTCAGCGCAGCGCGTAAACCCCATGCGGCGTGCTGTCAATAGGCAGCAAAATTAACAGGTTTGCCAAAATTTTCTTGAAATCGGCCACCAGTGTGGTAGACAGTTTGAGCGGAGTTGTGAAATTTTGTGACGTTTTCGCCAACGCTGCGCCAGATTCCCGTGCCCGGCCTACAGTTGCCACCTTGCCGTTTGTGTAGCGGCGGACCTATGATAGAACAGGCGTCGCATTGTCAGACGCGGCCAGAACCGCGATCAGTTTAGCCAGCGCAGCGTTGCAAATTGAATATGAAAAATCATGAATCTACAGTATTTCTGGGTCGCAAGTTCGCGGCTGCGCCGACTCTGAGCTCCGCTGAAGATAGCGATAATTCAATTTGTCCTGCTGAATTGGTCATGGCTCTTTCGCGATAACCCCATCGCATTGCCAGAAGGAATAGAACTTGATGACCCGCATCGCCCAACGATTTCTAGTCCGTGCAACCCTTGAGGAAAGCAAGCTTGGCACTCTTTTTGCCGTGCACGATGAAGCGTTTGACACCGCCGCCATCGTGCTGGTGCTGCGCGCAAGTGCGAATGACGACACTTTTGCAGCCATTTTGGCCGACAACCGCAAATTGGTCACTGCGGCCGATGTGCTGCTGACGTACGCTGCTGGAACAGGCGACGATGGTCCGTGGTTGGCTTGCGAAGGTGGCGGCACGTTGCTGGAGGAAATTCTCAAGCGCCGCGATAAGTTAGAAGCCGTACAGTTGCTCAGTATGGCCCAAGCGCTGGCACGCGCATCTGCGGACATGGCCGCGGCCGGTGTACAACACCTTGATATCAGTCCACAACGCGTGCTAGTCGGCGGAGACAATTTGGCAGTTGGCCAGGACAATCTGGCAGCCGGACGGGCGCGCGTTTTTGGTGCAGGCTGGTGGCGGTTGTTGCCGGCGTATCAAAACGGCGCGACGGCGGAAGGTTTTTACGGCAATCCTGAATACTTGGCCGCTGAATTGTGCAAGGGCTTGGCCGCATCGTCAGCTGCCGATGTCTATTCTGCCGCCGTGACGATCTGGGCGCTTACTGCGTCAAAACCGCCGTTTACTTCAAGCCAGCCGCTGATGACGCTGAAACGCCAAGCGGTGGAAAAACCGTTGCGTTTGGACTTGGTCAAGCCCGCACTAAAAGGCGTCAAAGATTTGCAAGCGGCGATCGCCGATGCTTTGGACAAAGATCCGACTAAAAGGCCGACGGCTGCTGCTTGGTTGCAGACCCTGCAAGGGGCTGCAACAACGTTGCAAGTTGAAGTCAATGGGCCGGTCGTGCCGGACTCACGCGCCAAACTAGGCAGCGGTGCGGCCGCAGCGTCGGCTGGCGATCGCGCGAGCGCCGACGATGGCGCGGCCGCGCGGGCTGCGGCGGCAGAACAAGAAGCAGCAACAGCGCGCGCTGCGGCAGACGAAGCAGCAGAACTGCAAAAGCAACGCGCCGAGCAAGAACGCAAAGCGCAGCAGGAAAATGAAAGCAAGGCGCAGGCCGAAGCGCAGGCTGCGGACTTGGCGGCCCAAGCGGAGTTGGCGGCGGCGCAAGAAGCGGCCAGTCGCGATGCCCAATCTACCGTCACGCTGTCCACCGATGACGTCAAGGCCGCGCTTGCGCGGACCGCTATCCCAGCTGAAATTGAAGACGAGGAAGACGAAGAGGACGAACCCGGTGCGCCAGGCGCTGGGTCGGCGGGCTTCAAGGGCAAGCGCGGCAAGAAAAGCCGCCGCGACAACCGACCGACCGCCACGCTGCCGGTCAAAGTCGACGCGCCGATCAAGACCGAAGCGCCGGGCAAGGCCGATGCGGGCCGTGGGCCCGAAAAAGCCAAATTGCCCGACGCCATTCGGCCGGCCGAGTCGATCAAGGTCGATCTGAGCAAAGGCGACACCAGCAAAGGCGACACCAGCAAAAACGACACCAGCAAAAGCGATGCTAGCAAAAACGATGCCAACAAAGGCGCGCCGGCCAAAACCGTCGATTACAAAGGCCAACACCCGAACAAGGTGGCGGACACCAAGGCATCAGAGCCAAAGCCGGCGGTGGTGATCAAAGGCCAGAACAATTCGCCCAACCGGCCCATGACCGATCGATCGATGAAAGTTGCGCTGGTGACCAACGCCTTTTTTGATGATGTGGCCGCCGAAAAACCCAAAGAATTGCACGAACAAGCGCCACCAGCGCCCGAGCAGCACAACAAAGTCGGCAAGCCGGTGTTCATCGGTTTGGGGATTTTTGTCGTCGCCATGGTTGGTTTTGCGTCGTACATGTTGTCGCAGCAGCAGCCAGAACCAACGGCCAAGCCAGAAATGGGCGCTGTTCAGGCCAAAGTAGCGGCCGAAGCTGCACCGGTAGAACCGGTAGGCGCGGCTGATATTGCAGCGGTCGCCGCGGCTGCTGAAGATGCGGGCGCCGCGCCCGCGGCCATCGACGCCGGTTTGGCGATCGGCGTGGCTGCTGCCGATGCGGAATTGCAACCGACGGAAAATGCTCGACTTGCCGAGGTAATTCGCTTGGTTGATGAGG
>CAMDBH010000087.1 GCA_945889325.1 Klebsiella pneumoniae | reverse complement strand
CGGGCAAGACCACGACAATTGGCAAATTGGCCCACCGCTACGCCGGTCAGGGTCTAAAAATCCTTGTAGCGGCTGGAGATACCTATCGCGCAGCTGCTGTGGACCAGTTGCAGGTTTGGTGCGAACGCGCCAACGTGCCGATTTTTCGCGGCAAAGACAACGCCGATCCCGCAAGTGTCTGTTTTGCCGCGATCGAGCAAGGCAAGGCCGACGGCGTTGATTTGATCATCGTGGACACCGCGGGCCGCCTGCACACCAACGCCAACTTAATGGAAGAACTGCGCAAAGTCGGCAAAGTCATCGCCAAGGCCCATCCGGGCAGTCCGCATGAAGTGCTGCTGGTTTTGGACGCGACTATGGGCCAAAATGCCATTAAACAGGCTGAAATATTTTGTGAAGCGGTGCCGATCACCGGCATTTGCCTGACCAAACTCGACGGCACCGCAAAAGGCGGCGTCGTGTTGGCGATCGCGGAAACGCTGGGCCTGCCGGTCAAGTTGATCGGCGTGGGCGAGAAAATGCAGGATTTGCGCGATTTTGACGCCGAATTGTTTGTTGAAACGATGTTTGAAACGGATTAGCCGGGAAGAAGTTTGCGCTGCTTCGGGTTGTACCGGCTGCTGCAGCGGTGAGAAATTCTTGACACGCCAGCAATTTTGCCCAAAGATGTTGCAATGATGCGCCGCAATCTTCACCTCCTGCCGATCGCGATGGTCCTGTTGAGCCTGCTCACGAGCGCGACCCTGTGGGCCAAAGCGGCAAAGGCGAAGAAAAAGCCCGCAAAAATGTTTCACTACACGGTTCACGGCCAACCGGACGCGGAAGCACGCGCGCCTCCACCCACCGTTGCCGCGCCCGAGGCGCCGACTGCCACTGAGCTAGCCGACGATCCAACTTGCGGCCATGCGGTGGTTTTCCGCAACGATGCCAGAACCAATGTCGATCTGGCGGTGTACGGTGGCCGGCAACAGAAGCTGCTGCAAGGGCAATCGCGCAAGATTTGCGCCGTCGGCACGGCGTTGGAATTTCGCGTTTACGGGCCTCAAGGCCATTGGCAGTACGGTAATGAACTGAATTTGAACGGTATTCGCTTGTGGCAAGAATTTTTGGTCGCGCCCGGTGGCAGCGTGCGCGTGGTCAATCGCACGCGCGAACGCCAGAAACTGCTGCTGGACGGCCGTGAAGTCGCGCTGTTACAGCCGGACAAGGAAGCGACGATTGGCCCGATGACGCCGGAATTGCACAAAATCGTGGCCAAAGCGCATCCGAGTCAGCGCGCGGTAAACTTTGAAATTACAGCGCAAATCGGTGAGACGTCGCAGATCGATCTGTGGCCTCCAGCGACCAGCACGCCCGTGTTCAATCCGTTGGATGAAAGTGCCCGCGTCCACGTCGACGGCCGCAGCTATGGCCGTGTGGAATCGCGGCAAACCGTGAATATTTTGGGCCTTCCGCCGGGTGTCCATCAGCTGCGTTTGGGCGGCGAGGTGTCCGGCAGCGCGCACCTGCAGCGCTTGGTCACGGCCAAACCGGGTGAAGGACCGCCCCCCAGCCCCGAAATCGCGCTCACTGTGGAAAACCAAACGGGCGAAATCCTCAAAATTCCAGTGGCTTTTGGCCGTTTTGGCGCCACGATCGACAACGGCAAGAAGGTCGTTTGGTCCATCCCGCGCGCGACGTTTGGCCTGACTTTGCTGGGTAGCGGGTCCGGATTGAAGTATCACTTGAATTTTCAAGCGAAAACCGACCCGCCGCAGCGCGAGTGGCTGCTCACGCGGCCCGAAGCGCGCCTGACTTTGGACAACCAAACCGGTGAAACGGTACAGGTCGTGATTCCGGCGCACAAACCGTTTGAACTCGCAGCATTTGCCAGTCAAGACGTGCAGGTACAGGCGGGGCGCCTGCACGTGCGCGCCGATGCGACAGAGCGGCAAAAGTCGTGGAACGCCGGCATGCGCCTGAGCGCAAATGCGCATGTGGCCTGGCATATTCGCGCACCGGGCACGGCGCTGGCGCTGAAAAACAATTTTCGCGAACCGGTGTTGGTCTGGCTGGACAAGGTGCCGCGCAGAGCCGTTCAGGCGGGCAGGGAACAGCGCTTCAAAGTCACAGCCGGTGTGCATGAAGTGCGGGTTCAGTCAAAGATTACGCTGCTGAACAGCGAATTTCGCGTGCGCGTAGCCGACGGCGACAATGCGCGGGTGGCGGTGCAACCACCCGATGGCACACTACATTTGGACGATCACGCCGACGAACGCGGTATGCGCGTGCTGGTGCGCGGGGTGCAGGCGGCCGAAGTTCGCACGGGCGAGCAAGCACAAGTGCCTGTACGAGCAGGGAAAATGACTGTCGAAATCCGCGAAAATGCCACGGGCCGCAGTACAATTTGGCAAGGATCAGTGGCGCCCACCCAGCAAGTCGCCCTGCCGCGGCCGGCCAGGGACAGTGTAAAGGTGCGGGTTCATTGGCAAGGCGGCAAAGCGGCACAGATGGGTCTGGACGATGCGCCCCCTGTGGCGGTGGCCAGCGGCGCGATTCTGGAGCTGAATCAGGTCGCGCCGGGCGGGCACCTGCTGTCCATTGAAACCGCTGGGCACAAATACCGCCGCGAAATCAAAGTCGATGGCCGCGTGCCAGTGCGCGATGTGGTTGTGCGGCAGCCGGCGGGGAACTAGTCCGAACTTTTTCAGCGCCCTTCAAACTGCGGCGGCCGTTTGGCCAAAAACGCGGCCATGCCTTCTTTTTGGTCGTCGGTCAAAAAGCAACGGGCGAAGGCGGCCGCTTCCAGTTCAATGGCCGAATCCAAGGGCAACTGTACGCCGCTATTGATGATTCGCTTGGCTTCGGCCACGGCGATTGGGCCGCGGCTGGCCATCTTTTCAGCCACTTTGAGCGCCGCAGCCATCAGGTTTTCATGCGGATGTACCTGATACACAAGGCCAATGCGCATGGCCTCTTCTGCCGAGTACACATCGCCCGTCATGACCCAATGCTTTGCCGCGTTGCGTCCGATCAACCGCGCCAAACGCTGGGTGCCGCCAAAACCGGGGATGACGCCCAAGCTCACTTCTGGCAAGCCGAATTTGGCTTTGTCGCTGGCCAAAATGACATCGCAGACCAACGTGAGTTCGCAGCCGCCGCCCAAGGCAAATCCGTTGACGGCGGCGATGACCGGCTGACGCAACTGTTCAATTTTGCTCATCACCGCGTTGCCGAGGTGGGCAAACGTCAGCGCATCGACGTAGGTCATCGGCTGCAATTCGGCGATGTCCGCACCGGCGACAAAAGCGCGATCGCCAGCACCGGTTAGAATGACCGCGCGCACCGAATCATCGACGCGCAGGACATCCAAATGCTGGCCAAGTCGAATTAATACCTGGCGATTGAGCGCATTGAGCGCCTTTGGCCGGTTGATGGTCAGCGTCGCAATCGCGCCTTGGCGATCGACCACAACCAGATCGCCACTTTGCACGGGACCAACAGCATCGGACATCGGAATCCCTCGCAGTTGGAGCCAAAAGCGGCGATTCGCCTATTTGCCGCCGCGTTTGGACGCCTTGAGCGGATTGATCGAGCGAACTTCGAGCTTCTTTTCGATCTTGGCGTGGGTGGCAAAATTGCACATCCCGCCGACCCATTTGGCCGCAGGTGCAGCGTAACTGTTGCAGTAGCCCTGATCGCCAAGCGAGCGCACGTGGTTGCAACCAACGCACTGCGAAACGATAGGCATAAAGCCGTGTTTGGCCACGCGGGCGATCAAGGCGCTGTCGGCAGCGGGGGCGGATACGGCTTCACTCATCAGGATCCTCACTCAAAGTTTGCTGCGGCAAAATCCGCATAACTGGCTGATACTCAATGTAATCTGCTGTCAGGCCCTCATCGAATCGGCACAACGGCCAAAGCGCGGCGGGGCGCTAAGTTACAGATCGCGGCAAGTTTTGTCAACGGCTACAACTGAAAGGTTTCGATTTGCACCACCCGCGCATCCAGCGGCGGCGGATCCGGCGCAAAGGCCCTTAGCATCCGCACAGATAGGATACCCGGCGCGGCGTCCAAGGCCATGTTGCAAATCCCCGGTTCATTGTCAAAAAGCCCAACCATCGGCCCATTGCGCAACAATTCAGCGATCGCGGTGCGCTTAAAAGCCACGTCGGGCGCGGCGAAATCGGGTTTGAGCACCACCTGCGTCAACGGCGACATCAAGGGAAAGCCATGGCTATCAAGGCTGTGCAGCGTGCCCTGCATCATGCCGGGTCGATCGCGCCCGGTGAGATAAACGATGCCCAAGCCCGCATCGACCAGGCGTTGGGCAAATTCAACCGCGCCTTTTTCCACGTGATCCAGCGCTTGAAAGGCATTGGTAAAAAAGCGATCGCGCCAAAATTTCACAAAATCATCAGCTAGTTGTGTGTGCGGCAAGCCCAAAGCGGCCACGGCTTGGCCCGGACTGTAATGGAGATCATCCAAACTCGTGCGGTCGATGAGCGGCAGCAGTTCTGGGATCGACTCGCGGTGCGATAGCGCAAATGCCCGCAAAATAGCTAGCGTTCGCGGGCGGTTGTCAAATAGAGTGCCGTCCAAATCCAACGCGACCCAACTGCGTTGCGGTCTGGACGCCGCGCGCTCGAGCAACGCTTGCATGACTTGGCGCGGGCTGTGCACCGGCGCGTGGGCTGCTGCTTGAACCAGCATCTAAACTCCTAAATTTGTTAGGTTTATTTGGCTTTGCAAATGCCGTTGACGCAAGTTTCACTGTCGCTACAGGCGTGGCCGAGGCAGGCTTTGAAACCTTGGCATTTCCACGACGGCGGTGGCGTGCAGATCATGCCGACATCCGATGGCTGACAGGTCGTGGCCTCGCCGCCGTAAGGGCAGTCCTGGTCTTGGTTTTTTTGGCTGCATTCGTTGAGTTGGACGCAGAATTTTTGGTTGTTCTTGCTGGCACAGCGCCCCGAGGCGCATTCGTAATTTTGTGTGCAAGAATCGCAAAATCCGCGGTCGCCTTTGGAGCAGGTGGCCACCAGTTTGGTCGGCGGTTTGTCCTTCTCCGTCTGCGGGACTATCCGAAAACAATAGCCTTTTCCTTTCACGTCGGCGCAGCCGAAGCCCGCCGGGCATTTGGTGGCGGCCGAAGCCGGATCGCATACTTGGGCGCAAAAACGCTCGCCGGTATCCGGTGCTGCGTAACACTGCGTGCCGACACCACAATCCGCTTGGGTTGCGCAGGGTGCGCAGGGTTCGCCGCCGCCTTTGCAAGAACCGTAGTCGGGTTTGCAGGCAAAATCATCTATGGATTCACCAAATTGGATGCATGACACCGCGACCGGGCAGTGGTTGTCGCCAATGGTACATCTGCGGGAACAATAGCCTTTTCCATCGCCGCCCAACAAACACACGGCGTCTTCGCCGCTGCAATCGGCGGCCGTGACGCAGGGATTGCAAAACCGCGGCAGGGTGCAAATCAGCTTCTCTCCCTGCGGGTTACAAAAAGATCCGCTGGGACAGTCGGTGTTGGTCGCGCAAAGTTTGCCGCAGATGCCTTCGCCGGTTGCTGCATTGGTTTCAATGCATTTCAGGTCGTAGACCGTGCACGCGCCGTCGCTCAAGCACGACTTGCCGATGCCGGGAGGGCCTTTGGCGGTGTCGCTGACCTGCACATCGCTGATGTTGCTGCCATCCGCGTCAGTTGCATCGCTCTGTTCGGCCGTGTCGGAACCCGACGCCGCGGGCACCGTGCCATCGTCGCAACTGCAACAAGCCAACGCGAGAAATGCAGAAATCCCAAGCATTTGGCGCATTCGATGATCCCCAAAACTGCAAATTGACGTCTTCACGGCTGCGGCCGCGCGCCACAGTCGCCGCATAGACTAATCGCGCTCGCTTGCCCGTTCAACCGTTGGACGCCATTGTTTGTGCAAATACACCATTTCTCACGCCCGAGACGCTTGTCGGCCTTGCTTGGCGGCCGTATAATGGCGCGCCTGTAGGAGGCAATTTGGCGACGCTGTACCACTATCTCGATTGTCCTTACTGCTTTCGCGTGCGGGCTTTTTTGGGCGAACGCGACGTGAAATGGACCAGCGCGCTGTGCGACCGCGACGCGCCCCCGCCTGAGCTGATGAGCCTTAACCCCCTAGGCCGGCTGCCTATTTGGGTCACCGATGCCGGAAAACCGGTGTTTGGCAGTTCGACGATCGTGCAATTTGTCGATGCCACCGAATCTGGGACACCGCTGCTGCCGACCGACCCGCTGGCGCGCGCGCGCGTGCTGATGGCCGAAGAAGTCGCGACAGAGGGTCTGTTGTTGCCGATGATCAAGCTCGATCGCGAAATTGTCGGTCGCCAGTCGGGCGATTGGAACATTGAGGTCTACCGGATCGAAACCCAGCGCGTGCGCAAAACCTTGCAAATTCTTGCGGCTTTTTTGGGAAATCGCCAGTGGATGGTCGGCGACTCGCTCACGCCCGCCGATTTGGCGCTGGCCCAGCCGTTGACAATCGTCGAGCGTTTCGGGTTGGATCTGCACGGTTTGCCCGCGCTTGCCGATTTGGCTGAGCGCCTGTCCAAACGCCCTGCGATCGTCGCTGCTAGAAAAGCCCCTGAAATTGCGAAAGCGCCGGCGATTGCGCCGCTCAATCTACCGCAATTGAACCAGATGGCAAAGCCGGCACAACCTGCCGGTGATGCCGCCGAAAAAACTTGAATTGGCAGCGGCGTTGTCTTGTTGTTGCGCCCGATTCGATCATCCGTTTTCGCCCTTTTGTTCGTTTTTGGAGACTAGCATGATGTTCAAAGTTCCTTTTCGTCGCACGTCCATCGCCCTTGCCCTGCTGGCAACTCTGTGTGCGGCGGGCGCTTCGGCGCAGACGCCAGAAGCGGGCAAGGCCGCTCGGGCGTTGGAAAAACCCGCCACGCCTGCAGCCGAAAAGCCAATGCCGAACGCGGACAAACGCGCGGTCCCATCGCCCGAAACACCCGCCGAACCTGCAAAGGCGACTAGCGGTGCCCTGATTTTGACTTTGGATGCCGACGCCGTTTCGGCCGAGGTCGCGGGGCAAGCTGCGTCGCTGAAAAAAGGCGCCAACCGTTTGGCTTTGCCCGCAGGACCCGTCGCGTATAGCGTCGTGTTTGAAGGCGGTTTGACGGTCAAAGGGGACGCAGTGGTCCCAGCGGGCGGTGACGCAACGGCATTTGTGTACTCGCGCGGCACCATCACGGTCACGGCCGGCGAAGACGCCAAAGTCGAAGTCGACGGCAAATCGGTCATCGGCGGCGCGGGAAAATACACCGGCGATGCGGCTTTAGGCTCACACAGTGTGGTTGTTTCGCGCACTGGCTATTCGGGGCGCAAAGGCAACGTCGACGTGGTCGCGGGAAAAACCACCGAGGTAGAAGCCAATCTGGAAAAATTTGAACCAGTAGTTGACAACACGCTAGCGTGGACGACGCTGACTGTGGGCGGGTTGCTGTTCGTGAGCGCGATTCTCATCGATAACTTCAAGAAATACGATGAGTTCGGCGGAGACACGGCCAAATGGGCCATGTTTGGCATCGGCGCTGCGGGCTTCGTCGGCGGCACCATTATGCTCAAACACAACATGGACGCCGCTGGCGTTGCCCCCGTCAAAGAAGGCGGTTTTGGCATCAAAGTCACGGGTGTTCAGGGCGGTGCAGTGGCCACGCTTGGCTTGCGCTTCTGATGAAAGTCGAGTTCGCCTTTGAATTTCATGAAGTGGCTGACGGCCTTTACGTCGGGCCCTGTCCGAATTCACCTGAACGCATCCGCCAAATGAAATCGCAGGGCCTGACGGGCGTTGTCAGCGTGCAGACCGACGAGGATCTGCACGCCATGGGCATGAATTACCCGCTGCTGTGGAAATTCCTGATGGGACAAGGTTTTTCCTGCCACCGCCATCCGATCGAGGACTTCAACCAACGCGCGCTAACGGCGCAACTCGACCATGCTGTCGCGCTTGTCCACGATTTGCGCCGCGCTGGTAGACCGACGTATTTGCATTGCACGGCTGGCGTGAATCGCTCACCGACCGTGGCGATTGCCTATTTAATTCAGCACCAGAACATGTCTTTAGAGGACGCGTGGGAACAAGTCACGACTCGGCGGCCGTCGGTGCCCAACCGCTTGGCTTTGGAGCGTTGGCTGGCAATCAAGGTCAAATCGTAGCCCGTCCAGCAAATTGTCGTTGTGCAACTGCGCGAGAAGCGTATGCTGTACCTGCGCGCCCGCTTGGCGCCAAGGTCTTTTCATGGCCGAGCCCGTCAGTCAGGTCGAAGTCCAACTTGGACATTTGTGCAACAACCGCTGCGTGTTTTGTGTTTCGGGCCAATTGTCCGAGCAGAAGCGCGCACCGCAATTGCCAGCCCAGCCGATTCAGGACCAAATCCGCGATGCGCGCTTGGCCGGTGCGACAAAAATCACGTTTTTGGGCGGCGAGCCGACGATTCAGGGGTCATTTTGGGGCCATTTGCAATTTGCGGTTGACCTGAATTTTCAAGAAATCGTGATTTTCACCAACGGCACGATGACGCCACGGCAGTCTTTCCGCCAGCGGGTGTTTCAAGTGCTGGAAGCGTTAGGACCGGACGTCAAAAAGCGCGTGATTTGGCGGTTTTCCCTGCAAGGCGGCGCGGAAAAAGCCCACGATGCGACCACGCTCAACGCCGGTTCATGGCAGCGGATCATTACATCGCTCAATGAATTGCACGGCACAGGCGCGCGGCTGACCGGCAATATGTGCGTTGTGACGTCGAATTACGAATCAATTCCGGATCTTGCCGAAGTCGCTGCCCGCTACGATTTTGAAAACCTGCACCTCGACATGGTGCGGCCGCGCGATTCTGGCGATCGCACCGACCTTGAATTGCGCGCCATGATGGCGCCGTACACCCAGATGGCACCGTACTTTTTGGCGTTGGAAAATGCTGTAGATCAGCAGCTTGGCAGCGATTTTGATCTAAATTTTGGCAATGTGCCGTACTGCACCATGCCCGAAGTCGCGCACCGCATCCACCACGACGGCCAATTCACTGTGACCGTCGCCGCCGACGGCCAAGGCACGACCCAGAGCGGTTTCAATAAGTATCAAGACAAGCGCAGCGACAAACACAAGCCTCAAAGCTGCGCGCGATGTGCCTTTGACACCAAATGTTCCGGCATTTTTGACAAGTACCGCCAATTTTACGGCGACGATGAATTCCAACCGGTTTCCAGCGCGCAATTGTGGCAAACGGACGTTAAAGGCCATCATTTTGCGATGTTGCTCAAACCGTGGCTGGACCAGCAGATTGCCGCTGGACAAGTGCGGCTTTTGCGCAGCGATGAAAAGCACAACGCCTTTGAGCTGATGCTGCCAACCGAGGATGGAAATTGGCATTTTATCCTGCAACGCGCAGGCCGCGCGGCCGATGCGCGGGCATGGCTGACGCTGTCGTCGGGGCGGTTTCAACTGCAACTGCTGGGTGTGGCACCGCAAAGTGCTGGCGCGGCTGCCCAACTGCAAGGTTGGGTTGATAATTTGACCGCACAGGTCGGTGGTCTGGCGTTACAAATCGAGCAAGCCCATATTGTGCAAAGTTATCAAGCCTATGCACAGGCTTTGCGCCAAGTGTCGCAGATTGCGCAGACGTTGCGCAGCACAACTTTGGCCGGCATGCGCGCCCATGCTGCGACCAAGACGCCCGATCAGCAAGGAATAATCCTAACTTTTGCCAAAGACGCAGGCCAGCTGGCATTGACGTTGCGCGTGGAAAAAAACCGCGCGGGGCAGTTCAAGCCCAAATTTGAGCATGAAGTCCGTGGGCTTAGCGCGGATGTCGTTGCAGAGTTCAACCGCTCGCTGGGTGTGGCGCTGCGGCCGTCACAGACGTCGCGCGCACAAGCCCGCCAAATTTAAGACATTTTCGGATTGAAACGCAATTCGGTAGCCAACGGTTGTCCACGCAACCGCATGAACTGGATCGATTTTTTGCGCGTTTGCCAAAGCGCTTTACGCTGGATTTGAGCCAATCGGACGGCTCAAACAACTTGCGGAGGCAGCGGTGGAAAATATGTTGGTTGTGTCGGCGACGATTGTGGCCGGTGTCGGTGGTGCGGTAATTGCGGCGCGGCTTGGGTTAGCGGCGATGATTAATGCCATGCCACGCTCTGCTAAGGCGCTGCGCTAGGCGTCTTGCCCTGCAGTCAGTTGGCTTTTAGCGCATAATTCAAGGATATTAAATAGGTTTGTGTAGCGGCGGGTCTCCGTGCCCGCCGTGCGCCGCAAACGCAGTTTGCGGTTCCTGCCTTGCAACTAGCCCTGCGGGCGGCTTTTGGCTGCGCATTGCTTTTGCCTCCGGCGGTTTTGCGCTGCGCGCGGCAGGCACCTGCCATGAATTGTTTTGCGCCTCCGGCGCGCGGTTGCAAATACACCTTTATCTACATCAGGTTTCGCCTGACGGCGACCAAGGGCCGCTCGGCGCGGCGTCCCTTGGAACCCTCGCGCTTTTGTTTCAAATCATGGATTTGGGCGCCCGCGTGCGTTCCTTAACCGCTGCGACCGCTGAAGCGGTCGGGTTCTGACAGTCGCGCAGAGCGGGGAGAGGGGAACGGCGGGTTATCTGCAATGAAAATGCGGGGATTTTTCTAAATCCGGGGTAGTCGCGGGCGTACGTAGCCGCGATGCTTATACCTATTCTGGGTGATTTGGATTGTTGCGGCAACCTCCTTCACGTCATCCGATGCCCAGGGCTATCGCAAGAACGATCACGGGGCGTTAGGCTGAGGCCGCGGGCAATAATCGAAGAAAACCTCAATCGCGGCAACGCGTTGGACTGAAGTCCACCGCTACAGTTCGAGATGTCCCTCCGGGACAGGACGCGAGCGCGGCC
>CAMDBH010000086.1 GCA_945889325.1 Klebsiella pneumoniae | reverse complement strand
GGCCGCGCTCGCGTCCTGTCCCGGAGGGACATCTCGAACTGTAGCGGTGGACTTCAGTCCAACGCGTTGCCGCGATTGAGGTTTTCTTCGATTATTGCCCGCGGCCTCAGCCTAACGCCCCGTGATCGTTCTTGCGATAGCCCTGGCGCACCCACGGCGCCAATCGTCAGATCCGGCCCAAGCGTCGCAATAGCCGAGGACTACTCACGATTCCGCGAGCCAGCCACTCGCCCAGCGCGTGTTGACTGCCGGTCAGGACCACGCCGGCGCCGGGCAGCGCCTCGCGTCTGGCTTGGGCAAAACAACGCGCGAAATCAGCGACCGCGACGCCCGCGCTCGGCGCCACCGCATCGACGATTGTCGACAATTCCTCCGCATTCATGAGGGTTTCACCATGCATCCGCGGCAACCAGAACGAATCGGCGATCGGTTTGATCGCGCGCACAACATCTGCGGCATCGCGATCTTTGCGCACTGCGAGGATAACTTGCCAGCCGCGACCGCGTTCCGCCAAAAGTTCGCTCAATGCGCCTATCGCCGCCGGATTGTGGGCTGCGTCAAGCACAACGATCGGATCTTGCTCGACAATTTCCGCTCGGCATGGCCAGTCGACGCTGCCCAGCGAGGACGCTACCTCATCTACGCTCGGCAGGAGACGGGCAAGTGTCCGTAAATACTCGGCAACTTGTTGGTACCCCAGCACCGCGAGCGCGGCGTTGTCCAGTTGGTGCCGTCCCGGCAGTTCCAACTCCAAAGACAGACCTAGCGGCAGCGCTGGACCGGACAGCAATCCCGCAGCGTGCCAGTTGCTGCCGCGCACAACATACGAATCCACAACCAGATCTTGCCCGAGGGTCAGCAGCTTCGGCTCGACGTTGTGTTTGCGCAACGCCGATTTGATCAAGCCACCATTGGCGACGATCAACGGCCGAGCTGCACGCGCAACGCCGGCTTTCTCATAGGCGATCTGGGCCAGCGTATTGCCGAGAATGGCGGTGTGATCGTGAGATAAATTCGTAATAATACTGACAATTGGCTCGACCGCGTTGACGGCGTCCAAGCGACCGCCGAGGCCGATCTCCAGCACGGCGATTGCAACGCCCGCGTCGCGAAAAAGGCAAAATGCAGCGGCAGTTAGGGCCTCAAAGGGCGTTAGATCGAGGGCTTCTGCTGCGTCACTGGCCGATTGCACTTGCCTCAATGCGTCGTCTAGGGCTTCTTGGCTCACGCAAACAGGACCAATGCGCACTCGTTCGCGGGTCTCCATCAAGTGCGGCGACGTGTAAAGGCCCACAGAAAGGCCTGCTGCTTCAAGCATTTGGGCCAGCATGGCCGACGTCGAGCCTTTGCCGTCGGTGCCTGCGACAACCACGCTCAAAAAGGTCGTTTGGGGTCGCCCGAGCCGTTGCAACAACGCGTGCATGCGCGCCAAACCGAGTTGCATGCCGCGCACACCCAAACTGGCCAGCCAAAGGTGACCTGGCCCGCGGTAGGAAATGATCGCCTCGTTCATGGGCCTCGATGCTGCGGTCGGCGAGTGCTCAATTACTGGCCAAGCCCTTGATCAATTAGCTGATTGTGATTGGACCTTTCGCGCTCCACGCTGCCCAACGCGTTGCGGTAAGCGCTGCTGTCGTCCAACGTGATGGCATATTTGTAGTCGGCGATCGCTTCATCAAAACGCCGCGAGTATTCAAACACAACACCTCGATCATAATACACTTTCGCGAGTTCGTCGTTCGGCACTCTAGCCGCAGTCAGGCGCGCTATGGCATCCGAATAGGCCGCAAGTGCGGCGTCGTAGTTGGAAGCGGCCATGAATCTGACCCCTTGGGCGCAAATATCTTGGACCGGCGGTTTGCAGTCGTAAAAAGTTGCCGTCACGTGAACGCGGTGCGGCACTATCACGGCCGCCAATTGTTCGACCACTTGCGCGCGCAATTCGCGCAGAATCGGCGGCGCAAACGGCGCATTGGGTGTATTGTCGCGCACTTCTGACGTCATGCCGCGGCGTTCGGCAAAGTGGTTGCGCCAATACAAGGTCAGCCCCTGTGGCGACGATACCTTAAAGTACACAGCCACTTGCGCGTGCCAATCTAGCCAGAAGTAGGTGCATGGGTGCTGAACGTTTTGCATGGTCGTGGCGCCGTTTTGCGTCACTTGTTGCCGATCGGTGCACTGCTGGTCGCGGCGCCGTTCGGTCAATTGAATCGAATAATTGCGGATCTGGCCTGACGCGATCAGGCCGCCGCTGTCGCGCAGTTGCACCACGCCACCGACCGAATTGAGTACGGCTTGGGCCAGTTCTTGGTGAATTTGGCTTGCAACCTCATAGAATTCTGGACGCATTGGCTGAAACCCGGCAATGCTGACACTGCCGCCATACGGCCGAGCGTTGACCAGCGCCGGACGCACCACCATCATCTGCACGGAACTTGTGCCACAACCAATGGACATCAACACCGCGATAGTCAACAGGATTTTTAGCATCTTCAGTTGGGCTCCCGGCGGCATTTGCTTGCCTCCCGCACATCGAGACTCGCGCTCCGGCCGCAGGAGGGCGGGACGGATAGCCCTCCGATCTTTGAGGCAGCGGGGCAAACGGTCAATAGCGCGCACCAAAAGTGCAGCGGGTTGGACTTGCAGCGGAAGCCTTTGCCTTCTACGCTGCGTTTTTGCGGCTGTCGTCGCACGAGGTCTGTGGTGCAGCCACCCTTTGATTGCAGCAATTTTGCACAAAAACTCCGTGATATCGTTGCCCAATCGCTGCCGGGAACCGATGTCGGCGAAGATCTGACCGAGCGCATTTCGGCGCTGACTTTCGTGCATCCGGCGCATGAAGCGACCGTGTTGCTGGTTGTCGAGGCGGAACACGATCTGAACCCGCTGCCCACCGTGCTTATCGCCGTAGTCATCGGCGACTGGCAGGATCTTCAGCAAAAAGATAATGTTGCACAGATGTTTGCCCTCAATCCGCAGCTGATGACCTGCGCCGTCGGGTTGATGCCGATCAACGATGATGAACTGGCAGTCGTGCTCAGCCGCCGCATGCCCGCGCAGCAAATTGAGCCGGCAGAGATCGTCAGCCTGATCGACGATATTATTTGGGATTATGCGCGTTGTTCCGGCTGGTTGCAGACCAATGCACTGCCTGAGACTCCCGCGCCGAGTACGATCGAAATGCCGCCGCGGCCCAAACTGATCGGCAGTCTGGATGAGGCGTAATTCCCTATGATCCTTATGTTTCTCCGCCAGGCCTCGCCGCGTGTGCCGTCCAAACTGGCGGTCGCAGCGATTGCTTGCACTTGCGTGTCGGTGACAAGTTGCACGATGGGCTTGCAGCAGGCCGCCATTATGCCACCTATTTCAGGCAGTTGGCAGTTCTCCGGCGTCGACATGACGGTGCATCCGCCGCCAGATCGCGCGGGCAAGTCGTCGCCGCTGGATGTGTCCCTCAACGCCGATCACGATACCGCAACGTTTTCAAGTGTAACCCAACTATCCCTCGGTTTTGATCTGCCGTGGGCGCGCATGGTGATCGCACCGGCGCTGGTGGGGCGCGACGATCTAGAATTCATCCAGCTCGATTTACTTTACAAACATCTACTGCCAACCGATTCGCGCTACAAGTGGCGGCTTTTAGCAGGTTTTTCCTTTCTGTTTCTCAATGCGGGCGTTACGCGATCGCAAGCCCTGACCTTGGCGCAACCGATCGCGCTCGACAAAATGACGGTCAGAACCGGCGATACCGTCACTTACACCAACCTGCACACCTCAAGCGCTTGGAACGCCACCGTCGGCGTCGAGGCAGAAATCTTTGAATGGCTTCACGTTTTTTTACAAACTTCTTTCCGCATGACCGAATCCAATTCTTCCAATGAATCGCTGACGCTCTCGGTCAACGACAGCGGTCAGATCGACAGCAATGGCCGGTCGCAAGCAGCGACCGTGAATTTGTTGACCGATTCGCGCTTTGCCACCGACGTTCGCCAGCCAGGACGCGTCGATTCGTCGCTCCACGTGCCGCCGTTCACAGCGCTTTTGGGCCTGGGCGTCACGTGGCCAACATTTGGAAATTTCAAGCGACTCTTTGGCTTCGGCGCTGAACCGGCACCCGCGCCCCCTGCGCTTGAGCGACCGCTGCCCGAGCAACCCGAAGACGCTCCGCCACCGCAACCCCAACCGCCGCCGCGCGATCTGCCGCCAGACGGATATCCAACTTCACCCATTCCGCCTAATTTGCGATAAACACTAGCATAAGCGGCGCAACGTCCAGCGCCAAGGATTTTCATGAGGCATATTGCATACGTAACCGCCGAAATTGGCCTGACAACGGCCGTTCCGACTTACAGCGGCGGTCTTGGCGTTTTAGCTGGCGATCATGTCAAAGCGGCTGCTGATCTCGGTTTGCCGTTGGTGTGCGTGACGCTGTTTTACAAGCTCGGTTATGGCATGCAGACAATCGACAGCGCGGGCGAGCAAGTGCTTGATTTTCCGCGGTGTGAGCCGGGCGATGTGCTGGAAAACACCGGCGCGCGCGTGACCCTAAATCTGGAAGGCGAAGAAGTCCAGATTCAAGCGTGGCGGCGCTGGGTTACTGGGCGCCACGGCCACAGAATTCCGGTGCTGTTTCTGGATTCGGATTTGGCAGGCAACAGCCCGCTTTGGCGTCCGGTTGCCAACCTGCTGTACGGCGGCGATGTGCTCAACCGCCTGCGCCAAGAGGCGATCTTGGGTATCGGCGGCTACGAAATTCTGCGTGCGCTGGGTTACAACGACTTGCAAGCGCATTTAAATGAAGGGCATACGGCGTTTTTTGCGGCTGCCATGCTGCGCGATCTGGAGTCCGTGGACGCCACGCGCAAGCGCGTTCATTTTACCACGCACACGCCAGTCGCCGCCGGCTTCGATCGCTTTGGCCACCGCGATGTACAGCGCATTGTCGGCGAGTATTTGCCGCAGGCGGCCGCGGAGTTGGGCGGCAAAGAGTCGCTTAATATGGCGTGGTTGGCGGCGGCTCTGGCCGAAACTGTCAACGGCGTCAGCGTCATCAACGCCCGCGTGGCGGCAAGCCTGTTCAACAAGAACGTCAAGATCGATGCGCTGACAAACGGCGTACATTTCGATACTTGGGTATCGCCTGAAATGGCAGCGCTGTACGATCACCACATCCACGGCTGGCGCAACAAGCCGGAACTGCTGCAAGCCGTTAGTGAAATCGACGATGAGCCGTGGGATCAGGCGCGCCGGCGCGCCAAGCGTGAACTGCTTGAGTACGCCAACGGCATGACGCAACTGGGCTTTGACGCAGACATCTTGACGCTCGGTTTTGCGCGACGCGTCGCACCTTACAAGCGCGCCACGTTGATTTTTCGCGATCTGGAACGGTTGCTGACGATCGGTCGCGGCAAGTTGCAAATTCTTTTTGCCGGTAAAGCGCACCAAAATGACACCGAAGGCCGTAAACTTGTTCATGAATTGGTAGAACTTTCGCAACAACTCCGCGGCGATTTGCGCGTGGGCTTTTTGACCAATTACAACATGTGGCTGGGACATAAGATGGCGGCCGGCGTCGATGTTTGGCTGAACAATCCGGTGCGTCCGCTCGAAGCGTGCGGCACCAGTGGCATGAAGGCGGTTCTCAACGGCGTGCCCAACCTCTCGATTTTAGATGGTTGGTGGGCCGAAGGCTGCCAAGACGGCGTCAACGGCTGGTCGATCGGCCAAGACTGGGACGTGCGCGACGATGATCGCGACGCGAAGGCGCTGTATGACGCACTAGAGACCCGTGTATTTCCAGTATATTACGGCGACAAGCAGGCGTGGCGCGACATGCAGCGCGCGGCGGTTGCGTCGGCCCCCGATTTTTCAGCGCAGCGCATGGTATCGACGTACGCAACCCGTTATTACGGCTGGCAACCGCCGCGGACGACTGGGCGTATACACGTCATGACCTGAACGACAGGCTAGATTCGCCGCACGGAAATGCCGCGGGCAATCATCGCCGCTTTGACCTCGGCAATCGACACCGTGCCAAAATGGAAAACGCTTGCGGCAAGCACGGCGTCGACGCCGCCTTTTTCAACCGCATCGGCGAAATCCTCGGCATTGCCGGCACCTCCGCTGGCGATCACCGGTACAGTCACGGCGTCGGTTATCGCGCGGTTGAGATCGTGGCCGAACCCAGCCTTGGTGCCGTCTGCGTCCATGTCGTTAACCAGCAATTCGCCCGCACCTAAACCAGTAATACGTTTTGCAAATTCTATGGCATCGACGCCGCTGTCGGCCCGCCCACCGTGGCTGCTCAGCACGTAGTTGCCGTTACGGCGGCGCACATCCAGCGACACCACAATGCACTGGCTGCCGAATTGATTGGCCGCTTGCGCCACAAAATCCGGATCGCGCAGCGCCGCCGTGCCCAGCGACACCTTGTCGGCACCTGCTGCAAGCACTTGGCGAATGTCCGCGATCGTGCGCAACCCGCCGCCGACCGTGAAGGGAATAAACAAACTGCGGGAAACTCGTTCGACCAAGTCTACGAGAATGTTGCGATTTTGGTCGCTGGCGCGGATATCGAGAAAGGTCAGTTCGTCTGCCCCGGCCGCGTTATAGGCCACGGCAAGTTCCACTGGGTCGCCCGCGTCGCGCAAGCGCACAAAACGCACCCCTTTGACAACACGGCCATTTTCAATGTCCAGACAGGGAATCACCCGCCGCGTCAACATCAGTACCCTCCGCTGGGGCGCACGATGCGCACACGCATGGTCGCCTCAAAAGCGCCGTCGCCGCGGGTTATTGCGTGACGCAGCAGGCGCAAGCCGGCCTCGCCGGATTTTTCTGGGTGAAATTGGGTCGCCAAAATATTGCCGCGTGAAACGGCAGCCACACATTCGCCGCCGTAATCCGTGTGCGCGACCGCATCGATGGCGTTGGTTGGAACCGCATAAAAACTATGGGCAAAATAGTAGTACTCGTTGCCGAGCACGTTGTCAAATGGCGAGCCCGCGCGGGTGGTGCTCACGCGATTCCAGCCCATATGCGGGACCTTGTTGGTCGACCCGAAGCGCCGACAGTGCCCAGCCAGCAGGCCCAGACCGGCGACGCCCGGTGCCTCCTCGCTGCCTTCAAAAAGCAATTGCAGACCGAGGCAGATGCCCAAAAACGGCGTGCCGCGCGCCACAACCTCGCGCAACACATGATCCAATCCGCTTGCGCGCAATTGTTGCATCGCTTGGCCAAAATGGCCTTGGCCCGGCACGATGACTTGGGTCGCGGCGCGGATCCGCCCCGGATCGCTGGTGATAAGCGAGGTATTGCCCAAGAAAGTCAGCGCCTTTTGCACGCTGGCGACGTTGCCGGCGCCGTAGTCGACAATGGCTATCATTTTGCCTCCCGGTTGACGCTATCCGTCCAACGAGCCTTTGGTACTGGGCACTTCCGCAAAAGCCCGTGGGTGCAACGCCGCTGCAAGTTCAAATGCCCGCGCAAATGCCTTGAACAGCGCCTCAATCTTATGATGATCGTTGTCACCGCGAATCAATTCAAGATGCAAGTTACAACCAAGTGCATTGGTCAATGCCGCAAAAAACTCAACGACCAGATCCGTTGAGAAGTCGCCGACTTTATCACGGGTAAATGCCGCTTTGAAGACCAGATGCGGCCGACCTGAAAGATCGATGGCGCATTCCGCAAGCGTTTCATCCATGGCAAAACGGAAATGACCGCTGCGCCAAATTCCCCTGCGTTCTCGCAGCGCTAACTTGAGTGCGCTGCCGAGAACCAGCCCCGTATCTTCAACCGTGTGGTGTTGATCGATGTGCAAATCGCCGCGAATGCGCAGTTGCAGATCGACGTGGGCGTGGCGCGCGAAAGCATCGAGCATATGGGCAAAAAAGCCGATTTCACATTGCACGTCGCCGTGCCCGACGCCGTCCAGATTGATTTTGGCAGAAATTTGCGTCTCGCGCGTCACGCGATCGACTTCTGCATGCCGGGGGCTGGCGCTATTGGGCTGCGTTTGCGGCGGGGTGTGTTCGGTCATTTTTCGCGCTCCAGCCAGTCCAATGCAGCGTCGACACTGCGAAAAATCACTGATGCCCCGGCAAGCGCCAGCGCTTCCGCCAAACCATCGCCCCAAGTCGCGCTGGCCGGCAAAATGCCAATTGCAACGACCCCCGCAGCCGTCGCCGCACGCATATCATCTACGCTATCGCCTAGATAGGCTGCTCGGGTGCAAATTTCTGGCGTGCGCGCGCCGCTGACGTTGTCGAGTGCCTGCCAAATGCCGATGGGCGACGGCTTGGGCGGCGCATCCTCCATCGCAATGACCTGATGCCACAAGGTATTTGCGCCGTTGTGCTGCAGCGTCCAGAGCGCTTCGGCCCGCGGCCGCCCGGTCACGATCGCGGTCGCATAGCCGCCTACGCGGGTGCGCGTGTCCGCGCCGGCGCGAAAGGGCTCGCGCGCGATCAAGCCGTCAGCGGCGGTGCCCCAATAAATGCTCTGAAAATACGTGATAATTTCATCGATCGGTGTTGTCAGTCCGCACTTGTCCAGCAACGCCTGCGTGCAAATCCAATCGTTGTTCAAACCGCTTTGGCGTTTGATTTCTTCAACCCGCGCAGAATCGATTGCCGCGACACGCTCCGCTGAAGCGCCAGCAGCGCCAAGAAAATGCTTAGCGGTTTCAATGATCGCTTGGCGATAGCTCCCCGACACATCGACCAGAGGCCCGTCGAGATCGAAAATCAGCGCATCCAGTTGCGGAGGTGGCAGAATTACCTTGCGCAAAGCCGCGATCGTACGGGCCATTTGCCCCGCGCTGCCGATCGCGATGCGACACCAGCCGCACAAAAGCGCGTGCGTGTTCGAGCGATCGCGAATCAGAATGCCTTCGGTTTCCAACTGTTGCGTGCAAAGACCTGCGCGCGCACCCAAATGAACAAGCACGAAATTGGCATGACTCGGGCCGCATTCGATGTCCATTTGCGCCAAATCTTGCACAAATTTGCTGCGGTTTTCGCCGATTTCCCTGACATGCGCCCGACAGTGGTCGGGATTGGCCAACACGGCGAGCGAGCCGGCGATCGCGGCGCGGTTGACATTGAACGGATTGAGCACACAGCGCAATCCAGCAATATTCTGCGGCTGGCTCAGCACCGCCCCTGCGCGCAAACCGGCGAGGGAATGGACCTTGCTGAAACTGCGCACGATAAAAAGTGTGGGAAAATGTGCAATCAAATCGGCGACGCTGCGATCGACAAATTCGCCATAAGTTTCATCAATGACCACAGGGCAGCGCGCCAACTGCAGCGTTTTTTCAATCAACTCGCGGCTGACCAAAGTGCCAGTCGGGTTGTTCGGCACTACGAGCGCAACCAGGCCGACGTCATCGGCTTGTACGGCCGCGAGCCATTTGACTTCATCGAGTTCGAATTGCGCATCCAGCGCTACGCCGCGCAGCGGATTGTCGTACAACTGCGCCCAAATTTTGAACATATCGTAGCCAGGTTCCACGGTCAGCAGCGCCGTGTTCGGCAGCAAATAGGCTTCGCAGATGGCTTTGATCGCTTCGTCGCCGCCCGCCGTGCAAGTCAGATCCGTTTGCGCAACACCAAAATAGGCCGCGGCCGCACGGTGCCAGTCCGCATAGACGGGATAGGTGGCCAGTTCCTGTGCGCCTAGTGCTTGTTGCACCGCTTGCACCACAAAATCTGCTGCGCCGCAGGGATTTTCATTGATGTCCAAGCGCAAAAATCCTGTGCGCTCAAATTGAGGAATTTGATACGGTTGCACGCGATCGAGCCGCAAGCGACTGGGCAGCATCGGCGGTTGGTCGGGCAAGTTCACACTCCGCAGCGGGCTGATGGCGCTCGCCTGGCAACTACTGGATCACTTTGCGGATTTCTGTTTCCAAAATATCAGTAGCCCCAAGACGCCGCAGCTCCGGAATCAAACGGGCGACCAGCGCTTTTTTCACTGCGACCTTGACTGCGTAACCGGTCTGGCCATAAAGCTGTGCAATCGTTGGCGACTTCATCGATGGCAAGGTAGCCACCAGGGCCGGCAGACGATCGGCGTCGATGTTCATTTCAAGCAGTACGCGCTCTCTGCCGTCGACCACCGCGCGGATCAGCAGAAGTAACTCCTCAATTACGATACGCTTTTGCGTATCCTGCATCGCTTGCTCATTGGCAACAATCCGCGTGGTTGAATGCAGAAGCGTGTCGACAATCGCCAGATTGTTTTCGGTCAGCGTCTTGCCCGACGAGGTATTATCTACAATTAAATCAGCATCTTCTGGCGGAAACACTTCCGTCGCGCCGTAGCTGCGCAAAAAATGGTAGTCCACATGGCGGGCCTCCAGCCATTGCCGCGTCAACTGCTCGTATTCACTTGCAACAATCACGCGGCCGCGTTTGAAAAGCGCGGCCACATCGGTCGAAGCCGGTGCGGCCGCGATAATGCGCACCGGATCAAAGCCAAGATCAAGTAATTCAACGATGTTTGCACCACTTTCGCGCACCCAATCGTGGCCCGTGAAGCCGATGTCATGCGCGCCGATGCCGACAAGCGCTGCGACGTTTTGCGCTTTAAGTATCTTGATTTTGATGCGTTCGTCCGCGCATTCGGGCCGGTAGCCGCGTTCAGGTAGGCGCAGCGCCAAGCCGCAGTCATTGAGCAAGGCTTGCACCCGCTCGAAGATTCGCCCCTTGGGCAAGGCCAGTTTCAGCATTTTTGTTCGACTTTATTTGGCTACGGCACGGCGGCGTGCGTTGGGCGGCCAGTGTACCAGCCGCAAACGATGCGGCAAATAGCTCAGCGACCGCCGATCAGGGCGATCGCAAGAACGCCAACGCCATGACAAGCTGACAGTTAATTTCCATTCAGATCAACTCAAGGGCCGCGGGCGCATGACGTGCGGAGCTCGACCATGACAGAGACCGACGGATGTGCTGAAGTTTCAAAGTATTTCTGAGCA
>CAMDBH010000085.1 GCA_945889325.1 Klebsiella pneumoniae | reverse complement strand
GCAAAAATCGCGTATATAAGGACAATATCATGCTATAATGGCCATGTCAACTGCCAATTTCTGTATCTACAAATTTTTTATATCAAACAATTTCAATCAGTTGACGTCCTGGGCGATCAACTTAGGCTGGGCCACCCTGACCCGCCGACAGGCGGAAAGCTGACGTTGATAAAAGTGCCTTATGATCGAGCGCCGGTAGGGGCAAAACAACCCTTTGCAAATGGAAGCCGCGCGCAGCGCAAAGACCGCCGGAGGCAAAAGCCGAACGCAGTTCAAATGAAAGCTGGACCGCTCAGGGCAAAACCCCGCGGAGCAGCAGCCGATCGCCCAAAAACCTCACATCCAACTCACCTTGCGCATCAAGCCCACCAAATTGCTCTGCCAAAGCGTCCAGACTACTGGTCAAAAACCCTTCCATAGCCCGCACTTCTTCATCGGTGTAATCGGTGCGCACCAACAAGCCCGCAATCAATGCGTCGCGCAGCGCATCGTGCACCCGGCGCTGGCCGGGAGTCCCGGCAAAACCATCGCGCAGAAACCGACGAAGTGCTGTCACATCGAGGTGTTGCAATCTAGGCTTGCCGTCGACGACCTGCCAGGCGATCGCCGTGTTGACCAGCGCCGCCAATTTGATGGGTTCGTCTGGATCAGAATTTTCCCTCAGATTGTTGAGCATTGCCCCAAGTTCGCCACCGGCCATCTGCGTCACCAGACGCACCACCGCCGCGATGTCTTGCAGCTGTTGCCGCACCGCGCTCAACTGGTCGAGCGATTCGATCGGCTGATTGGCCACCGCGTGCCGAGATTCTGCCCCCGTATCATCCACTTGTACGTCATCGGCCAAAGGCAGGCCGGGAAAATTCTGGCCCATCGCGCGCACAAGCGCAGCCTGCGCAAACGCCAGCGCGTCCAAACCCGCACTGCCACCCACCGATTGGCGAATGCGCTTTGCCCGATAATGCTCCATGAGAACAAGACTATGCCCCGTTTGAAACAGCTCAGCCAACGGCAGGGCGACCAACAGCAGACCCGCATACGCCAAATCGCCCGCGCTCAAAAATTCCAAGCCCATGGCCGCCGTCAGCAGCGAATGCCGCGACCAATGTGCCAATTCATGAACCGCCGCGGGACGTTCCGCGCGTGCTGCTTGGTTGCGGTAGGCCAAACGCACGATCGCTTGGCGCAGGCGTTCGTGGTGTTCCAGCGGCACGTGCGCCATCGCTTGGCCCAAAAAACCGCCTTGTTCTGAGGTCTTCAGCGCCAAGCCCATGCGCAGCGCGTCATCGGCTGGCAAATAAGGCCGCAATTCTTGGATGTCAGCAGGGGTATGCCCGCGGTATTGCTGATGCAGTTCCAGCTTTTGCGCGTGGGGATCGCGGTAGGCGTACATTTGCCGGGCGTCGTCTTGGGCCAAGAAACCGTAGTCCTCAATGCGCGCGCTGCGAAAATGATGCAGATCTTCTTGCAGTTGCGCCGGCAGTTCCCACCGCAGCGCTTGCAGCACCGTGCGACCGCGCTTGAGCGACAGGCGATAAATCGCCGCAATCAATTCGCGCATTTGCCCGACGTGGGCCACGTCGGGATCGACAACCAATTGCATGGTCATGTCAGGCGACGAAAAGACGTCAAAATCATCTGGAATATTCTGTTCTTCAGCTTCTTCGCCGATCAGCACCTTCATGCCGGTGGCCAAAAACAGGCTGAGCACGCCGTCTTCTTGCGCGGCGACAAAACGGCCCAGCACTTCGGGTCCGGCGTGGCGCGCTGCCGCCAGCCAATCGCAAAAGGTATCGGCGTCCAATTCGGCGTTTTTCCAGCCATCCAAATCGATGACCGCCTGCAGTTGGCGCGGCGAGGCCAGCGTCAGCAGTTCGCCGACGTCTGTGATGTCGACCTCCTTGGCCAAAAGCACAAATTCTTCCGCTGAGATCGCTTGCACCAGCCGCCCCGGATCGGGCAAGGACAGAATCAGATCGAGTTTTTCATCGCCACTGCTGCGCAAAAACCGCAGCGACGACGCGGCAATGCGCCCTTCGGCGCCACCGAGCAACGGCACAAGCGCGATGCGGCGCAATTCCGGCTGATCCTCAAACGGGTCAAATGCCGCGCCGGTGTGCGGTTCATAGGTCGCGTCGGCATCGAAATCGTCGACGGCATCGCGGTCAAAATCGGCGTCATCGGCCTCGTCGTCGTCGGCCTCTTCTTCCCAATCTTCTGGATCATCTGACATTTTTGCTCCCGACTGTCACTTACCCAACAACGCCAGCAACCAGCGCTGCGGCAAACCGGTATCGCCGTGCAGTTTGAGCTTGCCGCTGACCAACATCTGCAGCGGCGGCGTGCGCGCCACAGCCAGCGCCAGCAGATCGTCCAAATCGACCTCGATGGTCGCCTGCGCCTTGTCGTAGTCCGGTGAATTTCCACCCATTGTCAGCACATAGCGGTAAGTATCGCCAAAATGTTTGTCGTGCAAAACGATGGCCACACTGCCCGCGATCGCGGCCACGGCTGCAAGACGCTTGGCGTCGATTATTTGCCGAGACATATCCGGCAGTTCCTTGGCTTTGCCCAACCTTTGCAGGGCCGAGCCCAACCGCTCGCGCAGGGCGCCCGCGATTGCTTCACGAAAATGCCCTGCACTCATCGATAGATGCGCAACAACGTTGCCAGCGACGCCTTTTTGCGTCACCGGCCGACCGTTTTGCAATAGCACTGTCCACGTGCCGCCACCCGCACCGATGACGTGATAAGCCATGGCTATTTCAAGCGTTTGTTGAGGCAAACGCAGGCCGAGCTTGGGCAAAATGGTCTCAAACCAATCAACGGGTCGCGTCGTTCTTGGCAGGGAAAAAAAAGCATCAGTGGACATAAAAACTCAAATATCCGTGGCTTTCAGGATGGATGTGGGTTGAATCTTCGGCCGTACCACACGCCTTGCAGCCATTGAACGCTGCCGTTTGCGCGTTTTTCGCCTGTCAAAACACCGGCGGCCGGTCGCCTTTGGGCGGATCGACTTTCTTTTCGACCTTTTTCTCGACCTTTTCTTCGACTTTGACCTTGACGTGGGTCTTGATCTTGTTGGGCGGTTCCCCTTTCATTTCAGTTGGTTCTGGCGGAAGATCCGGTGCAATGTCTTCGGGCGGTGGCAACTCGGGTTGGATATCTGGCGGCGGCGGCACATCGGGTGCAACGTAAATATCCGGTTTATCAATGGGTTTGGGTGGTTCTGGCGCTTTGACCACCGGCGCAACTTTGGCCGGTTCGGGGGCCTTGTTGCCAAAAACCAAGTAACCGCCGACCGCCAACGCAATCAGAAGCACGGCACCGCCCCCAAGTATCAGCGGCGCTTTGCTTTTTGCGGCCGGCGCTTCCGCTTCGACAGGCTGCACGCCACGGAACACAACCGCCGGCCGCGCAGGTCGCTCAGCGGGTTTGGCGATTTCAGGCGAACCCGGTCTTTCCACTGCGGCTTGTCCACCGCGTGCCGTTGCGGCGCTGGAAGGCACGTCAGCCAGAATCGACTTGGGCGGTGCGCGCAATTTGGGCGGCGATGGAATCAGCGATCCTTGCTCAATCGCCATAGAATCGCGGGGCTGTGAGCCACGCTGCACGGCAGGACGGCTGCCAGACGACGACGACGCAGCGCCACCGCCCTCTATGAGCTGCTGCAAAAGCGCAGCCTCGCCCGAATCAAGCGCCATCGTCGCGCGATCGTCTTCGCGCACCGACGCGCGCACCGCTAGCGCAAACGCCGACAACGTCGGATGGCGGTCACCGGGGCGCTTTTTGAGCGAACGGTTGATTTCAACTTCCAGCGCTGGTGGCAAATCGATGTCGGTTTTGACCTGGCGCACCGCCGGTGCCGCGGCTGTGGCGTGCTTTTTGGCCATTTCTTGCGCTGTCGTGCCGCGAAAGGGCTGCTTACCCGTGACTGCTTCAAACAACATGCAACCAATGGCATACACGTCGGTTGACTGCGAAAACTTGCCCTGGATCGCATCGGGGCCGCTGTACGCCGCGACGTAGAGTGAATCGACATCGCTGGCGACAAAACGTGCAAGTCCAGTTAGTTCCTTATTGTTGAACTGAATGTGCACGGGCGTCAGAGGCCCAGCAGCATCGCCGTCTTTGCGCAGCGTTTCCGCGACTTCGGCCATTTTCTTCACGGCTTCATTGGCCGGATGCGGACCGCGCGCCAGCCATTCGCGCAACGTATAACTGCCTGTAACAACAATTGATTTTGCTGGATTCGACCCCGAAAGGGCAGCCCCTGGTGCCAAGATGCCGGAGTCAAATGGCGCTGGGCCTACCGGTTTGGGCGGCGGTAACGCCGCAGCCAACGCCGGCATCGAACTCAAATCGTAGGCTTTAGTTGCGTCAATCTTTTCATGCGGTTCCGCATCGGGGCCCAAAGTCGGCATGCCCACAACGGTCGAGGGAAAGCGCCGCCCGGTTTCGCGGTTTGAACGCTGCGTGGCCACAGGCACTGCGTCGGCGTTGGGCGCTGGCCGCAGCGCCATGCCGTCAAGCGGGCAAAATTCCAGAGTATCTGGCTGAGTTGATTGGCATTGCGGACACTGTTTAGCCACGATGGGTGTTACCTCCGCCAGCGATTATGGCCAACGGCGCAAGAACTGACAACCAAGGTCTGATTGACTGTAGCCTAGAAACTGGGATTGGGCGAAGATCCCTCTTCTTTTTCAGCAGGTTCAGATGCAGCCTTTGGCAAGCCGCGCGGTTTGGCCGCCGCTTTGGGCGTCTTGGCCGCCGGTGGTTCTGTACCATCATCGACAATCGGTGTACAGCGTGCCAATGCAAAATACGCGGAATCATTGGAAATTAGTTCGACATTCCAATCTTTGATCGTGGCGTAATGCGCGTTGCCGTCGTCGCGCAACTTTTTGGTTTCGCTTTTCAGCTTGCTGGCAAAACCGCTGGTGCGGCCGCGTTCCAGCAGACTGTAGAATTTTTTGCCGTGGTTCATGTCTTTCAAATACGGTTCCAGCTGGGTGGCCTTGTTTAACGGCCTGATTTCATTGTTGGAATAGTACGTTTCGCCGCGCCACGTGATGAGCCAGCTCACGATGTCCTCATTGCACACGCGTTTGTTGCGCGCATCGAAAAATTCCGCCACGCTGCTCAGGCCGATTTTGCTCACCAGTGGCGTGTAAGCCTCCTGAACCGAAGGCGGATTTGGGTGCAATTGGCAATCGCCGTAGTACGCTTCAAACAGGTATTTTTGCGACCAGTGCGGGGCCAAGGTCGGCATGTAGTAATTCAGCGTCCAAAACGCGATCAAAAGTGCTGAACTGGTCAGTAACCACAAGCCAAACGTGCGCAAACGCTGCACCAGCATCAAAATCAGGGCCAAACCGCCTATACTACCCGCAACCGGCCAAAACGAGTCAAAGCGAAACCACTGAATTGACAAGATATTGGCCACCATCGGCCCGACGTGCTTGCCAAAAGGCGACTGGCCCCAAGTCAGCAGCGGATTGGGATCGCTGTTCCAGTGCACCAGCGCATTCCAATCGGTCGGCAGATTTTCCGGCAGCGGTCGATCGTATTTGTATGTGAAAAGATTGCGCAAATTTTGGTAATCGCCCATCAAGTTAAGCAGCAACATGCCAAACAGCGCGATGCTCAGCACCACCGCGACGCGTCCGGCAATGCTTTTGTCCAAACGCAGATCGGACAAGTACAGACCGACCAGCACCGCCAACGCCGGCACACCGGGCAGGATGTAGTGGTGAAAGCGCGTGGAACTGAGCGTAAATACGATGAAACTGATGATGAACCACGCGAACATCAAGGCGCGGACATGACCGGTTAAATCGCTTTCAAAATCCGCGCTTGCGCGCGGTTGCGCCGGCGCGGCGTCTGTGCGCGCCACGTCCGCGCGCGTGTAACCCGCGGCCGCCACGAGCGCGAGCGGCACGAAAGCCGACCACGGAAACAAGCCGTAACCGAGCCATTTGACGAAATATTCAAAAGTGCCCGTGTCGATTTGGTGCACACCTGCGCCCACGCGGTTGAAGTGATCGTGGATGAAGAAACGCTGGTAGTACGGCAGGCCATGGCGGCAAAACATTGCGACGTACCATGGCGAAACGGTTACGAAAAAGAGCGGTATGCCGCGCAAAAGATCCAATTTGCCAAACAATTTCCACTGACGCGTGGCGGCAAAGTAAACCAGCAGCACGGCGCCCGGCAGCATAAAGCCCAAAAGGCCTTTGGCATAAGTAGCTTGCGCGAGCATCATGTAGCCGCACAGCAGCAAGAAGCGGCGCAGTTGGCGGTCGATAAACGCGTCGCTCCACACGCCGTTGGCTTTGCGTTCGCGCCAGATCGGCAGCAGGACGGACGACAAAATTGCAATAGTCACGGGGATATAGACGATCAAATGGTAGACGCCGTTTTGCTCGATCAGGTCGCCCAGCGGCATGTGGCCATCGGGATCGGCTTGGAACAAATCGGTCGAGATGATCAAAAACTGCGGCACCAAATTGGCCAGCATAAACAGGACAAAGCCGCCCGTCGCATAGACAAAACCGCGTTGCGTCAGCGCTTGCCGCCGCGACAGGAAGGCCATCGCAAAAAACAGCAGGCCGATGGTCATTGTCGCGACAAACGGCATATCGGTTTGCGCCTGACGGCTGACCATGTAGACAAATGGCGATAAAGCCGCGACCGCTAAAGCGAAAAGCGCCTTGTTGCGCGACAGCACGCGTTCGATGGTCAAATAGACCATGCTGCACATCGACGCGCCGAGCAGGGCCTGTGGCAAGCGCAAAGCCCAATCACTGTAGCCGATTAGCTTGATGAAGCTGACTTCAGCCCAGAAAATGTAAATCGGTTTGGAGTAGAACCATTCGCCGGAAACCGGCTCACTGCCGATTTGGTTGTGGTAGCCCCACCACGGGTTGACCCAGTCGTAAGTCTCAACCATGTTGCGGGAAACTTCACCGTAGTGCGTTTCCCAAGGATCCCACAAGCCAAAACTGCCAGCGTTCATCAGGTACAGCACAAAGGCCGCGCCGATCGCCAGCCAGCGGATCAGGCGATCGTTCTTGCCGGGAAAAAACAGCGGAATATCGGCTGGATCGGCCAGAATCGGCAGGACTGCGCGCAGTTGTTGCCAAGTCGACGGCGCCGGTGCGGGCGGCAGCAATTCGTCCGCAGGTTCGCCGGATTCGCTCGTTTCCGCTTCGCTCGTGCCGACTTCATCGGCCGCAACTTCAGGCAGCGCATCGACAGCGGCGGCCGAGGATTCTAGCGCAACTTCAGCGTATTCTGTAATATTTTCTGACGGTTCAGCGGGTGCCGCCGCGGTCTCGGCAGCGGCTTGGACTGGTTCGTCGGGCGTTGCCACCGAGTCGTTTTCTGGTATTTCGTGCATAGCGCTGGCTGATTTCCATCAAATCGGGCGCGCTACATAGCAAATTTGCGGCGGAAGTCAAACGGTCGGGGGGCGACTTGTGCGCTAATAGCCAATGTGTCGCCGGTAAGCTCAAAGTTTGCGACGACGGCAACGCTTGCACGATCGACGCCAGCGATGCTGTCAACGCTTGCGTGGCGCCAGCCAAATCCTGTGACGACAACGATGCTTGCACCGTTGACAGCTGCGATCCTGCCAGCGGCTGCGCTTATGTTGCCAAGAAATGCGATGACGGCAATCCGTGTTCAGTGGATGCGTGCGATAAAATAGATGGTTGCAAGTTTGATGGCCCGGCGGCGCTCAACTGCCATGAAGCCAAGGATAACGACAAGTACGGCAATCCATTGAAGATGGTCGCGGCCTACGGCAAGTGCGACGAGGGCTACGTCACCGACAAGACGGACTGCTGCGACGGCAATGCCCAGGCGCATCCAAATGACGCAGGCGGTTATATGGCGGTGCACCGCGGCGATGGGTCTTTTGACTACAACTGTGACGGCGTGATCAGCCAATCGTTGAGCGGCGTGATCTATCTCTATTGCCAAAGCGCGATTTTGTTCAGCAATGGCTGCACGTCGGCCTCTGGCGGCTACTGGGAACAGACCTCGTGCGGCTAGGCGGTGCTCGTCGTTCTGAGTTGCAAGTGCTTCACCGGGATCTGCGGGGTCGATCAGACGGAAGGCCAGCAGCAACTTTGCAAGTAGGCATGGAGAGTTCTCTACAAGGTCCCCAATGCCAGACACCCTGCTCCGCCAATGGATGATGCTGCGCCAATTGCCGCGGCAACCGCGCAAGATCGATACAGCAAAGCTTGCTGAAGTGCTGAGCGATGCGCGCTTTGCCGTCTCGCGGCGGTCGATCGAGCGCGATCTGATGAAGCTTTCGTCTGTGTTTCCGCTGTGCTGTGGCGACAAGCACAAGCCCTACGGCTGGTCGTGGATGGCGGGCGCGGCTGGGTTTGAGCTGTCGGGCATGGATGTTCACGCCGCGCTGGCGTTTCGCATGGCCGAAGCCCATCTGCGGCCCCTGTTGCCAGAAGTCACGCGCAGTTACTTGAATCCGCATTTCCAACGGGCCAAGGCGGTGCTCGATGGCCTTGAGGAAAATGAGCTGTCAATCGAGCACCTGTTCAGTCCTGCGCAGCCGCCGACGCTGGCGTTGAGCGATTTTTCCCATCTTTCCAAGGATCTGGCGTTGCTCCTGCCGATGCTCACCGTGGCTTGCCGCGATCGCACAGTCGGTTTTGATGCGCTGGTCTGGGGTCCGCCGGGCACCGGCAAAACCGAATTAGCCCGTGTCATTGCACAGGAAGTCGGCGCGCGCTTGTATGAAGTCAACGTGTCGGACGACGACGGCGATTCCCTCAAGGGCAGCCGCCGCGTCGAAGAGTGGACGTTGTCGCAGCGGATGCTGGGCCACAAGTCCGCGTCATTGGTGCTGTTTGATGAAGGGGAGGACGTTTTTCCGCGCAGCGGTTTGGCCGAAATGTTCGGCCTTGAACCTGAAACCGCCATCTGCAAAGGCTGGATGAACAAGGCATTGGAAACACACGCAGTTCCGACGATTTGGATCAGCAACTCCACCGCGCAAATCGACCGCGCGTACTTGCGGCGTTTTGATGTGGTGGTTGAAGTGCGGCCACCGCCGGCTTCGATTCGCCGCGGCATGCTGGCGCGCCACTTGGGTCAGTTGGCTATCAGTTCTGGGTGGTTAGACCGGATGGCGAGCGACGACCGGCTGCTGCCGGCCCACATCGAAAGGGCAGCACGCGCGGTGCGCATGGCGGCACCAAACGGCGAGGCGGCGACGCAAGCCGCATTGGATCGCCTGCTTGCGCCGCAACTCGATCGGGTCGGTGTCCGGCAAGACGCCGGGAACATGGCGTGTGGGGCTTACGATTTGACGCTGGTCAACGCGAGCCATGACGTCAGCGCCCTGACTGCCGCGTTGACCCTGCGTCCGCGCGGAACGCTGTGTTTGTACGGACCGCCCGGCACCGGCAAGACCGCGTTTGTCCAGCAGTTATCGACGCTGACGGGAATTCCGCTGCTGCAAAAACGCGCGTCGGATTTGCTGGGGAAGTACGTCGGCGAGAATGAAAAAGCCATCGCCTCGATGTTTCGCCAAACCTGTGATGAGCGCAAAATTCTCTTTCTGGATGAAGCAGATACCATCCTGCAGGATCGATCGAGGGCGAAGCAACAATGGGAAGTCTCGATTGTCAATGAACTTCTGCAGCAAATGGAGGGATTTCAAGGGCTGTTCATCTGCGCGACGAATTTGGTGGACACGCTGGATCGCGCGTCCTTGCGGCGTTTTTCGCTGAAGATCCGCTTTGATCCGCTGAATCCGACGCAGCGGTGGCAGATGTTGGACCAGACGCTGCGGCAATTGGGTGCTATGCTGCCCGACGCGGCGGAAACGCTGCGCGCGCAGCTCGATCGCTTGGACAGTGTAACTGCTGGTGATTTCGCGGCTGTAGCCCGGCAGGTGGCGATGATGGGTGGGGTTGCGACCGCAGATGCTTTGGTGGCGGCCTTGCAGGAAGAAGTGAGCTTGAAGGGTGGAACTACCCGGAAATCAGCCGGATTTTGGTGAAAAAAATGACAAAGCCGTACATCCGCATCCCCCACGAACAAGGCAGCGCCGACTGGCATGCCTGGCGAAACCAGGGCATTGGTGCCTCGGAAGCGGCGGCGATTCTTGGTGAATTCCCTTGGAAGAACCGCAAAAGGCTGCTGGCCGAAAAATGCGGCCTCATCGGCGGTTCCTTCAACAGCGCAGCGATGGCCTTTGGCACGGCCACCGAACCCGAAGCCCGCAAAAGCTACATCAACACGCGCGGCATCCACGTGGAACCTGCTTGTTTGCAAAGCACAACCTACGACTGGCTGCGCGCTAGCCTCGACGGCATCGCCAGCGACGGCAGCTTGGTGGTGGAAATCAAGTGTGGGCCCAGCGCGCAGGCGCACACCGCGAAGTTTCGCCAGCCGCCGCCGTATTATATGGGGCAATTGCAGCACATTTTGGCGGTTACTGGGCTGGGGAGCATTGATTTTTGGTGTTATTTGCCCGCTCAGGAGTCGGTGCATGTGACCGTGACGCGCGATGAGGCGTATATTGAGCGGATGTTGGTGGCGGAGGCTGCGTTTTGGTTGGAGGTTCTGGCGTTCCGGGCGGGTGGCAGGTCTGCGGGATGAGGGCGATTTTCGGGCATTTGAGAGCGGTGAAAAGGTTTTTTCACACGCTCTCACGCCGTCCGCAGCAACGCCGCCAGTGCCTTCCGATCCGCACCTAAATTCAGCAGCGCCCGCAGCGCTAGGTCGATCGACACATTCGGATCGCCCGATGCTATTTTAGCCACGCGGGATTGGCTCGAATGCAGGCGCTTGGCCCATTCAGACTGGCTGACGTCCTGCGCCAACCGGCTCGTGAGCACAGCGCGCGCGAGGCAGATGCGGAGCCCGATCGGTTCGGTCTCGACCGGCGTCAGACCGAGGAAATCCTCGGCGCTGCCGATCTGCCAACCGGCTGCAATTAGTCGATTTTTCTTGGATGCTTCCATGGGCTTCCTCAGCTGTGTTCGCTGAGAAAGTTCAGCCCACCTTCACAGCCCAAAA
>CAMDBH010000084.1 GCA_945889325.1 Klebsiella pneumoniae | reverse complement strand
GGAAGTGGCGCGCATGGCCACGACCGTTGTGGCAGACAAAGACCAACTCGGCAAGGATATTCAGCGATTGCGCAACCAAATCGCGGAGTTGGAGAAAAAGACTGCGGCCAAAGAGCCGGCTGCCGCGCCGTCTGTGAAAGGCGACGCGCCATCTGATCAAATCGCAGTAAAGCCCGTTGAAACAGCGAGTTCCGGCGGTATCAGCGCTGTGCAAATGGTGGCTTGGGGGGGCGGTGCGGCGTTGCTTGTTGGCGGCGTTGCGCTGATGGGCATCGGCTCGGGCGCAACCAAAACCGCCAACGACGATTTGACCAGTGGCGCGATCAAGTACGACGCCTATTTGGCCGCCAGAAGCAGCGCGGACACCAAATATTTTGCGGGTGTCGGACTGTGCGCGTTGGGTGTTGTCGGCGCGGCAGCAGGGTTTTTCATCGGCCCGTTTGAGAAAAAGGTCGTGGTTGCGCCGACCGGCGACGGCTTTGTGTTGGCGGGGCGATTTTGACACAGCAAAGGACATGGACCGCGAACCGACTGCTGGCCTTGTGCGCGGCTATGGCGCTTTTGGCTGCCAGTCTTGGGGGTTGCCGCGCAGAATTGCTGACAGATCCCGCACTTGCAGCGGCGGAAGTCGGCGGCAATGACGCAGATGCCACTGCCGATTTGGGCACGACCGCTGAAGTTGCGGCGGAAACTGCGGTCGGACCAGACAGTGTTGAACCCGAAATTGTCGAAGCAGATTCTATAGATGTGGCGGAAGCCGCCATAGACGCCGCGGTCCCTGACGCCGAGTCAAGCGACGACACTGCACAGCCCGACGCCGATGCCGCACCCGCCGATGCGGATGCGGGCGCAGAAGAAATTGCGCTTGATGCAGCGGATGCCCCATCTGACGGCGCCGCAGATGCCATGGATGCTATGGATATCGCAGTGAAAGATGCGCCCAATGATGCTGTGGTCGATGCTGCCGAAGTCGACTCCGGTGCGATCAATCCGGACATCGCCGCCGAAGTGGCGGCAGAGGTGGCGGAGGACGCCGGGCCAAAACTGTTTGATTGTAAGGTGTTGAATTGCGACGACGGCAATGCCTGCACGCTTGACACCTGCGATCCGGTCAGCGGATGCGGCAGCGGTGCGATTGGCAGCGCGTGTCTGGGCGACTCCTGTAGCAAAGGAGGCTGCGCAGACGGCGTGTGCATGGTGGCAAAGAAAGATTGCAACGACGCCGACGCGTGCACCGCGGACTATTGCAGCAACGGGTTTTGCCTCCACACGCCGCTGCCTTGCCAAAAGCCTGCGTGCAACAGCAACGCCGAATGCGGCAACAAGGTTTGCGACTTATTTACACACACATGTATGATGTGCCTGAGCGACCAGAAATGCAGTCCGGCCACGCCGATTTGCTTGAGCGGTCAGTGCACGCCTGGCACGCTGTGCACCAAGGCGTCGGAATGCAAAGGCAGCGGCCAACTCTGCGACGTGGCGGCCGGGCATTGCGTCGACTGTTTGGCCCCGAGCGATTGCACGCTCAAACCCAATCAGACTTGTTTGGCGCAAGTGTGCATCGACAAGAAGGCCTGCGGTTCGGACAATGAGTGCCCGTGTGCACCGGGCGTCGATTGCAGCGGCGTGTGCGCCAAAGACCTTGGTTTTTGTGTGAAATGCAACATCGACAGCGACTGCGATGCCAAATACACTTGCGGTGCCGACCACGCCTGCCACGCCAACGTCTGTGCCAATGGGGCTTGTCTGGGCGGCGGATTTTTGGCATGCAATGCCAAGGGTACAGCGTATTTGGATGGAAAATCGTGCGTAGATGCCAGCCCTTGCACGCAAGACAGCTGCGATCCGGTCAAGGGCTGCGTTTATCCAGCCGTCGTCGGCAGCAACCCAGCGTGCGAAGACGGCGACGTATGCACGACGCCTGACCAATGTGCAGCCGGGCTGTGCAAGGGCGGCGGGCCAAAGAACTGCGACGACGGAAATCCCTGCACCATCGATACTTGCGACAGCCTCAAAGGCTGCCAATCCAGCAACGCGCTCGCGGGGGTCGTCTGCGGCGAGGCCAAGACCTGCGATGGGGCCGGCGAGTGTGACCTCAAATGCGTGCGGGTCGTGACATCGAGCCTTAGCGTCGACGCCATCGCGCTGTCAGATATCACCGGCAAAACTATTACTTATGCGATAATTGGCGGCGGTGGCGGCGGCGGCTCGCAGGCACCTGGCAGCAGCGCAATCGGCGGCGGTGGCGTGTTCAAGATCGGCGTCGGCAACGGCATTGCGGTCTACGTTGGCGGCGGCGGCGGCGGTGGCAGCGGCTGCAGCGGCGGCGGAGGTGGCGGCAGCGGCTATTTTGGCGGCGGCGGTGGCACGACTTGCAGCGGCGGTGGCGGCGGCAGCAGTGCGATAGTCGTGGCCAACGCCGCCGCGCTGGTCGCCGACGGCGCCGCAGGCGGCGCTAGCCCCGTCGGTCCGGGCGGCGGCGGCGGCAGCAGCAGCGGCGGCGACGGTGCCAAGGACTTTCAGTTACAGGGGGCCTACGGCAAAAATGGCAGCGCTCTCTCGGGGGGCGATGCGGTCAGCCCGGGAATTTATGGCGGTGCCGGTGGGATCGGCGGGGGCGGTGGCGGCGGTTCGTACGCGGGCGGCGGTGGGGGCGGTGGCCTTGGCGGCGGCGGTGGGGGTGGTGGCAATGGCGGAGATCAATTCCAGATCAGCCACAACGGCGGCTCCAACGGCGCTGACGGCGGCAACGGGAGCCAGGGCAGCGGCGGCACCGGAGCTGGCAATTGGAAAGATCTGGTCAAGTTACCGAATGCCGCGGGCAACGGCGGCGGGATCTACGTGGGCGGCAGCGGCGGTCTGGTGATCTTGAGCTACAGCGCCAAGACTTGTCCGTTGTAAGGGTATTGTGTCCGGCGTTGCGCCCGTAACCGCGGACAACTTAGGCAGGGGGCGACGTGCAGGTGAAACGGTTCCAACCCAAGTTTATCCATGCCCTGGTGGCGATCGCCGCGCTAGGCGGTTGCCGCGCAGATTTGTTGGCCGATCCGGCCCTTGCGGGCGCGGAGGTTGCGGACAGCGCTGCCGACGAAACAAGCCTACCAACCGATGCCGTTGCGCCAGACGCTGCGCTCCCAGATGCGGCGATAGAAACTGCAGCGCCGGATGTCGCTGACGAGGAAACGGCTGTCGACGTGCAAAGCGCCGACAGTCCGAGCGAAGATACACCCATCGACCTTTGGCCGTCGGAGGACGCAGAGAGCGATACGGCAACGGATACGCCAGCGCCGATTGACATTGTTGGTGAAGATGCGCCTGATGCCGCGGCAGAAGTGGGCCCCGACGCGGTCGCCAATGATGTGGTGGCGTTGGACAGTGCGGAAGTTGTTGCGGAAGTTGTTGCGGATGTCGGCGCGGATCTGGACGCGGGCAACCCGTGCCCAGCCGGTTGCGATGACAAAAAGATTTGCACAGATGACACTTGCGCTGCCAACGGCTGTGAACACACCAACAACGCTTTGAAGTGTGACGACGGGGATCCGTGCACATTGGGCGACGGTTGCGCCGACGGTAAATGCGCGGCGGGCAAGCCAGCGTGCAATGACAACGAAGCCTGCACCGCCGATAGTTGCGATAAAATCACAGGCAAATGCAGCTATTTAGCGATCGCCTGCACCAAACCGGCGTGCAGCGCGAACCTCGATTGCCCAGGCGGCGTGTGCGATCCGAGTGCAAACGCTTGCGTGGGCTGCATCGGCGACAAGAATTGCAGCGGCAATACGCCGGTTTGCGTCGCGGGCGTGTGCGTCGCGGGTATTGTCTGCGGCACCGACAAAGACTGCCAAAACAACAAACAAGTGTGCGACAAAGTAGCCGGCCACTGCGTTGATTGCTTGAGTGAAAACGAGTGTCCGGGCGCCATGTGCAGCAAGCGCAAATGCGTACCCAAGATCGCGTGCAAGAGCACGCTGGAGTGCCCCAACAACCAAGTTTGCGCCACTTTGTCCAAAATCTGTGTGGCCTGCAACGATGCAAATGACTGTCTCAGCACGCATTATTGCGATGCCGACGCCACTTGTCAGCCCAAAGTTTGTCTAAGCGACTCTTGTTTCAAGGGCAGTTTCTTTGGCTGCAAAGCGGACGGAACTGGGTTTGTCGCGGGCAAATCCTGCGACGATGGCAACGTGTGCAGCCAGGATGTCTGTGATCCCAAAGCGAATTGCAGCCATCCCAACCAAGTCGATGGCTATGGCTGCGACGACGGCAAAGGCTGCGCGGGCGACTTGTGCGCCGCGGGCACCTGTAAGGGCGTGCCTTTGGCGGTAGATGTGACGTTTGGTACGTCGCCCACCGAGCGGGTCGACCGCGTCGCTGCCAGTGAAGACGGCGGCTTTGTCGGCGTCGGGCGAATTAGCGCGCAAGTCATCAATAAACTCAATTACCAGTCGTGGTTGTTCAAGGTCGACACAATGGGCAAGCTTTTGTGGTCAACGCAGGTCGCACCGGTTGGTGGCTATCACTATTCCGCAGTCGTTTCAGATGGCAAGGGCGGACTTGTCGCTTTCGCCAACAGCAGCCCCCCGCTCACTCGCGCGATTCACCTCGGCGCCGACGGCAAGGAACTCTGGAGCAAGACTTACGGCGACGTAGTGTATGCGGGCGTTTACACGGCCGTGGAGCATGCCGCCCTGCTGCCGAGCGGCAAGATGGTCGCAGTTGGCACAGGTTATTTTGATGCCGAGGGCAAACCTGCTGCCAACGGCTCCCAACAACGTGCGCTCTGGCTTATCGACGGCGACGGCAAACTGCTGCTGACTAAGGCTTTGGAACCGGGCGCTAATCCAGCCTTCGGCCACCTTTACGATGTGGCGGTCACACCCGACGGTCAAATTGCTGTCGGCGGCATCGCCTACAACCCCAAAGTCAACGGGCAGCGAAGTTGGGTCGGGCTGCTTTCTGCAAGCACGTTGGAAATTCAGGGCCAATGGAGCAAGGAAGGCGACCCCAATCCTTTCGAATCCATCGCTGTCCTGCCAGGGGGCGAACTTGTCGCCACGGTTGGCCAGATCACGGGTGGCTACGAAATTGTGCGCTTGAGCAAGGATCTGCAGTACCAGACGAGCAAGACCCATGTTGGCGTGCAACCGTATTCGCAACTGCTCACGACGCCGTCTGGGCAACTGGGCCTCGTCGGTCCGCTGTTGGCGCAATCGTTACCGCCGTTGCTCAATGCCAAGGGCAAAGGCGACGGTCGCTTGATGTTGCTCAATCCACCGACGCTGGAGCAACTGAGCGACACGGGTTATGGGACGCCGGGAGACGATGACTTCAAAACCGGTGCCGGCACCGCAGACGGCTTCGCGCTTTTTGGGGCAAAGTCGGGCCCTGCCGGCAAGGTGGGCGGCTGGATGCTGCGGCCGGACGCTGCCGGCAACACCGAATGCGCATGCATTGGTGGCGGGGGGACGAAAAGCTGTAATGACAACAATCCTTGCACGTTGGACAGCTGCGATCCATTCAAAGGTTGCGTGCACAGCAACTTGGCTGACACCGCACCTTGCGACGACGGCAACCCTTACACCACAGCCAACAGTTGCAAAATCGGTCAGTGCACGGGCTGTGTCCAAGGATTCAGAACCGACGCTGGCCTCGCTCAAGCGCTATTTCGCTCAGTGGTCGCCGCGGACGGTAGCAGCCGGACAAACGCCTACTCTGCCGCAAACGGCAACTCGAGTGCGGTTGTCAACATCGGCAAAGACGGCAAAGTGAAGGGGTCAAAATCGCTGCCGGATTTTGCCAACGCCGCCGACGTCGTAACAGCGCTGACTGTGCGCAGCGATGGGGCGGTTGCCGTGACCGCCGTTGCGAAGGATAAGCAATGGAAACATTTTGGCTTTCTCGGTGATGGCACGCCAATGAATCCCGAGTCGACAATTCTCATTGCGTACAACGCGGTAAACGTGGCAGATTTTGGTTTTGCGTGGACAAAGAATGGGCAAATCCTAGATTTTCATTATGCGCCTCCCACTTCAGGCCTGATTGAATACAAGCGGAATTGGGGATTTTTCAGCAACAATTTGGCTGCTTCGTGGGTCGATGAATTTCCCACAGGTAATGGCTTCAACTTTTGGCCCGGCAGCAACGACGGCGACGTTTTAGCCTGTAACTACAGTAACAATGGCACGACCGCCTACTTTAGCCGCAGAACCGGCAGCACGGATTCTTGGACCAAGGCCATTGCAGTCGCCGTGGATGCCGCTGCGTTTTGCCCGCCCTACGTCGGCTACGACGGCGTGATCGTGCTCGCGAAAGACAGCAATGAACTCAAGATCGCGCGGGTATTTGACAGCAAGGGCGTGGCGGGTTGGACGTCCAAGGACCCTTTTGTCACCGATGCCAAGGGCTTTGCCGCCATCAATGGCGAACTGTACGCGTACGGTATCCAACCAATCGACGGCAACTATGCCATCGGACAGTGGTATGTTAGCCATATCGATGTGGCCGGCAAATCGGCGCCCGCTGTGTTGATGGGCAAACCGGGGACGTTCTATGTGGAAAGTTCGCCTCTCGCGGCGCGCGTGATTGGCAACGGCTTGGTCATCGTTGGCGAGACATTTTTCAAACCCGAGCCTCTGTTGGGCTCTGTCCGCGCGATTCGCGCGGAGTTTGATGTGACCAAAGGATTTGTCTGCCAGCCGTAAAAAGGGCATCCTGCTGCCAAACGCGCGCAGACGGCGCGCAATGCCCGATCGCGCATGCGAAAAAAATTGTTTCAAAGCGAGTTTGCAACTGCGCACAGAATTCGCCAAAACTAGATTCGCGGCCAGCATATTCGCTGTAATTTTGTGCGTCTACAGCTGTCGCGACCCTGCGCCCAACCGCTTTTTCGCCACCTGTTCGGTCAGCACGGAATGTGAAGGTGGCCTTTGCCTGAACCAAAAGTGCACGCGCGCCTGCAAATCCGCCAATGATTGCGAAGGCGGCTTATGCATCGACGGCGTTTGCCGCGAGATCGGCAGCGTCGCGTGCAAATCTGCCGCTGAGTGCAAAGCATTGATTCCACTTTCCGCTTGTTTATCAGCCACTTGCGGCGACGGATTTTGCATCGCCGCGCCCGCCAGCGACGGCACAGCCTGCACCGACGACCCATGCGATGTCGGACAGGTTTGCGCGTCAGGCACCTGTAAACAAGGCGCTTTTCTGGCCAAGAACTGCTCCGACGGAATCGGCTGCACAACGGACAGCTGCGATGCAAAAACCGGCTGTATTCACAACGTTTCACCAGATTCGTTGTGCGAGGACGGCCTGACCTGCACGGCCGACGCTTGTGATGTCACTTCGGGCTGCGTGCACGACACCCAAGCTGGGGCGAAATGCGATGATGGTCTTGTTTGTACAAGCGATTTGTGTGATCCGACCGACGGCTGCGTGCACAAAGCGCTCGACAAGCAAAAATGCGACGATGCCAGCGCGTGCACAATCGGTGACACCTGCGGCGGCAGTAAATGCGTTGGCGCACCCGTGGTTTGGAGCAAGACCGGCAGCGCAGCCGACCTCAACGTCGCCCAAGCATTGGCGATCAAGGGGGACAAAATCTACATTGCCGGCACGGTCAAAGTGATGAAGGACAATTTGGCCCAGCAGTACGCCATTTCTGTGCTGGATTTACTGGGCAATATCGTATCGGACCACGCTTATGGCGAATTGGGTGACGACGCGTTTTACGCCATCACCGCGACGACGACCGGCTTGGTGGCGGTTGGCCTGCATTTGCCAAATCCAAATTTTTCCGCGCCAACCATCGCTTATTACGACGATTTGGCCAATGAATTGACGCGAACCAGCCTGACCTTTAAGGAAACTGCTGAATTTCGCGGTGTTGTCGCGTTGGGTACCGGCGTTCGCGCAGCCGGGCACATCGACAACGGGCCTTTCCAACGCGTTGTTCTGGTTGTCGATTTCGCGGGCGACAAGGCACAGACTCAGGTAACAAAGGTCATCGCCACGGCAAAAGAGGACGTGGAAGCCCGTGCGATTGTTGCACATCCAGACGGCGGGACGGTGATAGGCGGCGTGGCCGCAGCGGCCACCGGAGAACCGACGCAGCCGTGGATTGGCTATGTCGACGCGGCCGGAGCCGTTCTGTGGCAAAAAATTCACCCTGATAACGGCAGGGTCAGCCAAATGGTAGCGGTCAAGGATGGTTTTGCCATGGCAGGGCAGTACGCCAAAGGTGCAGCGACTGGCGATATGTGGCTGTGGCGCGTCGACTTGGCGGGCAATACCCTGTGGTCACACAACTATGCGGTCGCAGCGTCGAGTTCCGCGGCGGGCGTGGTCGTGATGGCCGACCATTTTCAGTTGCTCGGTTTTGGCCGCACCAACCCGACTTCCAGCGCAGCGGTATGGTCGGCACGTGTGGATTTGCAGGGCAATTTGGTTCACGCGCTGCCGTGGCCGCAGGCCAATGAAAGTTTTGGCACGGGTGTCGTCGCGCTACCGGATGGCGGTTATGCGTTTTGCGGTTTTCACAACGCGGGCGGCAATGTCGCAGCAATTGTCGCAGGTCGGCAAGATCGCTGGGGGTTCTTTGATTGTACCGCTGCAATGGGTTGCTTGGGTGCGCAAGGTGATTGTGCCAGCAGCGACACTTGCAGCGCGGCGTATTGCGATAAGGGCTGCAAAACGTTGAAACTAGACGACGGTTCGGCCTGCGGCGCCGGCAAATTTTGCAGCAAGGGCGTGTGCAAGTGATGACGCCAGGGTGACAACCCCGAGAGCCGGCTCGCCTTGACCTGACGCTGGGGCGCACGTAAAACGATAGACTGCGCGGCAACTTTTCACCGCCGCCGCCGTAAAACGGAGAAACGATGTCCCTCGCTGTTTGGCAAAAAGCCGCATTGTTCCTGAGTTGTGTCGCTGCGGTGTGTGCCTGCGGTGCATCTCCGGGCGCGGCAGGTGGCGGTGACGGCGCAACAGCGCTTGATGACAGTGCTTTGGGCGATCTCGCCGCCGCCGACAATGGCAAAGGAACGGCCGACGTGGCAGCCGTCGATGCGCAGGACCAAGAACTACCGGCGCCTGCGGACAGCCAAATCGACGGCGGTGGCAAGGAACTTGAAAACAAGTGTCCCGGCATACCCGGCTGTAGTTGCAAGGAAAATGGCGATTGCGACAACGCCCAGTGCATTGAGACCGGCGCCGTCGCTTCAGGAACTGGCAAAGTCTGCGCCACGCCCTGCGTCGACAAGTGTCAGGAAGGCTTTAAGTGCACGCTCATCAACAGCGGTACCGATTCGGTCACGATCTGCGTGCCAAAATACATGCACTTGTGCGATCCTTGTGTTAAATCAAAGGATTGCCAATCACTTGGCATCGGCGATGCAGCGTGCGTCAATGAAAATGGCCAAGGCAATTTCTGCGGCACGGCGTGCACCGGCGATGGCGATTGTGCGGCAGGTTACGGTTGTCAAAGCGTAAATTCAGTCGAAGGTGCGCCGGTCAAGCAATGCGTCAAAACGTCGACGGCACCGGAACTGAAATATGGCGAATGCACTTGTAGCGAATTGGCGACGGCACAAAAGGCGCAAACCAGCTGTTTTATTGAGCATAAAAACGACAAGGGCGAACTCGTAGGCAAATGCGCCGGCGTGCGCGCGTGTGGTGCAAGCGGGCTGACGACGTGCGCGGCGCCTGCGCTCGATGTCGAAGTTTGCGACGGCAAAGACAACGATTGCGACGGTCTGACCGATGAAGCGACTTGCGATGCGGGCGGCGCGTGCAACATCGGCAGTTGCGATCCGCTGCAAGGCTGCCAATACAACAAATTGAACAATGTCCCTTGCGACGCCGACAAGAATGCTTGCACGGACAATGACCAATGTAAACAGGGCAGTTGCGTGCCGGGCCCCGGCAAAGTCTGCGACGATGGCAACCCGTGCACGACAGATTCTTGTGACCCTGCGTCTGGTTGCACAAAAACCGCGGACGACGGCAAATTGTGCGATGCCGACGGCGATGCGTGTACCACGCAAGATCACTGCGTCGGCAGCGCTTGCACCGCGGGCAAAGCTGTGGTGTGCGAGAGCAAAAATCCTTGTAGCGCTGTCAGTTGTGATGGCGCCACCGGCAAATGCGTGGCCAAGCCTTTGCAGGATAGTTTGCCCTGCGATGACAACACGGTCTGTACCCAAGCGGATGCATGCAAAGGCGGCGATTGTGTAGGCAAAGTGGTTAGTTGTGACGACAACAATCCCTGCACCGGCAACAGCTGCGATGCGGTCAATGGCTGCAGCACCACCAATTTGGATGGCATCGCCTGCGATGACGATAATCCTTGTACGGTTGGCGACTTGTGCAAAGTCGGCGCTTGTGTCAAGGGCGCGGCCAAGGTCTGCGAATCGGGCGCTGCTTGCACAACGGGTTCGTGCAGTTTGGTCACAGGCAAGTGCGATTACAAGAACAAGGTTGTGGGTTCGCCGTGCAACGACGGCGATGCGTGCACGGAAAGTGACGGCTGCAGCGACGGCACTTGCCAAGGCAAAATCGTCAGTTGTGACGACAGCAACCCGTGCACCAATGACAGCTGCGACGCGCTAAACGGCTGCGCACACAAGGCCAACAGTTCACCGTGCAGTGATGGCGACGCGTGTACTTTGAGCGACAGTTGCGTCGACAGCGCCTGCATACCCGGCGTTGCTAAAGTCTGTGTCGACAATTTGTTATGCACAGCCGACAGTTGCAACAAGCAAAGCGGCAATTGCGTCTACGATGGCGTCGGCATGAACGGCACTCCTTGCGACGACAACAACGTTTGCACCTTGGGCGATGTCTGCGGCGGCGGCGTGTGCACGGCAGGAATTGCCAAAGATTGCAACGACAACAACCCCTGTACCGATGACCTGTGCGACAAGGGCAAAGGCTGCAACCCCAACTTCAACAGCAAGGCTTGCGACGACACCAACGCTTGCACCAAAGACGACGTGTGCAAATTTGGCGACTGCGAGGGCAGCAGCATCGTGTGCAATGACGGCAACTTGTGTACGGATGACGCCTGCGATCCCAAGAAAGGCTGCACCATTGCCAACAACAGCGTGATTTGCGATGACAACAGCAAGTGCACCAGCGGCGACGCGTGCAAAAATGGCGCTTGCAGCGGCGCGGCGGTCAACTGCGACGATGGCAACCTCTGCAGTGACGATAGCTGTGAAAAATCAGCTGGTTGTTTGCATGCGCCCAATGCAGTCCTGTGCCCAGATGCAGATGTGTGTACAACGGCCGAACAATGCGCGGGCATGAATTGTGTCAAGACGGCCGTGGTTTGCGACGACATTAACCCTTGCACGTTGGACACTTGCGATGCGGTCAAAGGCTGTCAGTACAACAACGTCGTGGACAACACAGATTGCGGCGGCGGCAATAAGTGTCAAGCGGGCAAGTGTTCCTCGCCTTGTGCTCCGGGATCTAAGGCTTTTGCCTATA
>CAMDBH010000083.1 GCA_945889325.1 Klebsiella pneumoniae | reverse complement strand
GCTGGTTTTGCCCTGCGGGCGGCCGGTTTTGCCCTGCGGGCGGCTGGTTTTGCCCTGCGGGCGGCCGGTTTTGCCCTGCGGGCGGCCGGTTTTGCCCTGCGGGCGGCGCGCCTGCGGCGGGCTTTTTCGCTGCGCGAGGCCACGCGCGGTGCGCGTGAGGATCCAAAGGGGCGAACCAAAGCTCTTTGATTCCGTGCTTAGCCGCTATGGTTCGCCCCTCTGGACTCCCCACTCCTTTGGCAACCGGTACGAGCTCGTTGCGCCTAAAGGCGCAACATCGCGTTTTGATCCCGCTTCGCGGCTGCAAGGCCTCCGGCGGTGTTGCGCTGAAGCGCAACGAATTCCCGCTTCGCGGCTGCAAGGCCTCCGGCGGTGTTGCGCTAAAGCGCAACGAATTCCCGCTTCGCGGCTGCGAGGCGGGCACGCGCTGGAGCGCGTTTTTTTTGAGGGTGCAATGACGATTTTGAAGTGTGTTGTTTTGGTTGTTGGATTGAGTTTTTCGGCGGTGGCGCTGGCGAAAAAGCCTTATGTGCCGCCGACTGAGCCGCCTAAGCCGCCGGCGCCGTCGGAACAAGTTTCGGATGATTGTCCGGCAGGGACGCAACTGCATAAGACCAAAAATGAGCGGTATTGCTATTTGTCCAATTATGCCAAGGAAGGCAAGTGGACTTTTTGGTATGACAATGGGCAGTTGAAGGCTGAGACGATGTACAAGGCGGGTAAGAAAGAAGGCAAACGCTTGGCTTGGCATGAAAATGGCCAGAAGAAAGAAGAGAGCAATTACAAGGAAGATGAGCAAGAAGGGCATTCGGTGAGTTGGAACAAGGCTGGGATAAAGATTGAGGAAGTTGAGCATAAGAAGGGCAAAAAAGATGGCAACTACGCCAAATGGACCGACAAGGGCCAAAAGGATGAGGAAAGCCATTGGAAAAAAGGTGAGCGCGACGGCAAAACGACGTATTGGTTTGAAAATGGCAATAAGAAAGAGGAAATCGAGTATGCGCTAGGGTATACCGAAGGTGTGCACGCTTGGTATGGCGAAAATGGCAAGAAAAAAGTCGAGACGCACTTTGTGCATGGCAAGAAACATGGCTTGCACGTTGAGTATTCAAATGGCGGGCAGTTTTATCAGGCAGTGTGTTTTCGCGATGGATCGGAGACTTGGCGCGAGATGGATGAGGCTGTTTTAAAGACGAAAAATTGCAAGTGAAGCTGCTGCCGATGTATGCTTTGGACCACATGCGGCTTTTGCAACCTCCGCTGTAGTTCAGAAAAGCCGTGCACCATCCTCGGATTATTCTTCACGCTGACATGGATGCGTTTTACGCGGCGGTCGAGCAGCAAGACCGGCCGGAATTGCGCGGTAAGCCGTTGTTGATTGGCTTTGATGCGCCGCGCAGTGTTGTCAGTACCGCCAGTTATGAAGCACGGCCTTTTGGCGTTGGCAGCGCGATGCCGATGGCGATCGCCAAGCGCAAGTGCCCGCAGGCGCTGATTATTCCACCTAGAATGCGCCGCTATGCGGAAGTTTCCGACCAAATCATGGCGGTTTTTGCCGACTTTTCACCGCGGGTGGAACCGCTGTCGCTGGATGAAGCTTTTTTGGACATGACTGGCGCCGAAGGGATTTTTGGCACGCCGGAGGAAATGGCAAGACGGCTTAAATTCGCCGTGTTGCAGGCAACTGGGCTGCGGGTTTCGGTCGGTGCGGCGGCGTGTAAATATGTGGCCAAAGTGGCCAGTGACCTCGACAAGCCCGATGGGCTTTTGGTCGTGCCGGAGGCCCAGCAGTTGGCTTTTCTGGCGCCGTTGCCGGTGTCGCGTTTGTGGGGCGTTGGCGCAAAAGGCCAGCAAATTCTCAAAGATCTGGGGTTGCATACCATTGGACAGGTGGCGGACGCTGACGTGTTATGGCTGCAGCAGCGTTTGGGGTCGATGGGCCCGCACATCTTTGCCTTGGCCAATGCCGAGGATTCACGGCCAGTTGTGCCTGATCGCGAAGCGACCAGCATCGGTGCCGAGGAGACCTTGGCCACCGACGCCTCGGGGCGGCGGCAGATAGAGCCGTATTTGCTGGCGGTGACCGACCGCGTCGCGTTGCGCTTGCGGCGCGCCGGCGTGCGCGCGGGTGGCTGGCGCGTCAAGCTAAAGACTGCGCAGTTTCAGCTGCATACGCGGCAAATCGCAGCAAGGCCGCCGCTGAATTCGGCGCCGCTGCTGTATGAAATCGGCCAAAAGTTGCTGGAACAGTTCGACTTGTCCCAGCCGATGCGCTTGGTGGGCGTGGCGGCGTTCGATCTGCGGCCGCTGGATGCGCCAGAGCAGGGCGAGCTGTTTGGTGCCGAAAAGCGCAAGAAGAATCAGAAGCTGGATCAGGCGCTGGATGCGCTGCGCGACCGTTTTGGCAGCGATGCCGTGCAGCGCGGTACGGATGTCGGGCAGCAGCCGCGGGTGCGCCATGTGGCGCCGGGGAACAAGCGGGATTTGTGATCGGGATTTGTGAGTGAGATCGGGGATTTAGAAAGGTGTCAGGTATTGCCTGTGTCCAACTTGACACGCCAGCCGACCGAAGGCATGGTGTCGTTCGCGGCCGCGCACGTCGTCGATAGTGCCGACAATGCCGGTTTAGCAGCGCGTGTGTGACGTGGGCGGTGGCAGCCTTGCCGGTTCCCTCGCGCGCACAAGCCAGCTCCAAGGGGTCAAAATGGTGAAGCATTGTTTGGTCGCGCTGGCGCTGTGCCTGATTTCTCTGCCCGCGTTCGGCGAACCGCCCGCGCTGCCCGCGCCGCCCACACCGCCCAAGCGGATCACGTGGGACACCACAGGCAAGGATTTGGCGGTTACGGCCGCCGTGCAAGAGGTCCAATGCCCGGCCGCCACGGCTTTTGGCGCAAAGCCGGTCTATGGCATTGGTCCGTATGCAACTGCCTGGTCTCCGGTCTGCGCAGCCGCCGTCCACGCCGGTCTGATCACACTTGAGCGCGGTGGCGTCGTCGGCGTCAAGGCCGACAAGCCGACTTGGGCTTTCGCCGGTTCCACTGCCCACGGCGTCACGTCCAAAAGTTTTGAGTACACTGGCCAACAACAATACGCTCAGATGGCGCTGCTGCCGGCGCGCACGTCGGTGCTTGCGGTCACCTACAATGGCAACCTCACCGATGTCGAAATCCTGCGCGACGGCCAAGTGCTCGGTCGCGTGTCGCCTAATCGTCCGCTGATGTTGCGCGGCCCCGATGGCTTGACAGTCGTGTTGACGGCCCGCCACGGCGGGCATGAGGCGGCCCAAAAGTGCACCTACGGTGCGGATCGCTGTTTGTTCTGACAACCCTCCGGTCCGGCAGCCGCGACGACCGCGACGCTCACCGTGGCCTACCTCGGGCGACAGCCGAAGGTGCTCATCGAGATCGACGACGTGGACGCCGGGACTGCGACGTTCGGCCAAAAGGTCATGCGGGTGCTGCCGCTCGGCTTGCATGTGGTCAAAGTGGCCGCGCCGGGTCAGGTCAAGACCTACCAAGTCAACCTGAAGGCGGACATGCGCTTGGACGCCGACGCGCCCTAAAAGCGCGATCCATGGCAGAATCCCGCGCCGAGGCCGTCGATGCGCTCTAAATTCCTAGCCCATTTCGCGGCCCAGCCGACCGACAGCGACGAAATTCGTTTCGAAAAGCTCCTTATCCTCATCATCGCTTTGAGTTGCTGCGGTTTCGGTCTGGCCTGGAGCGCCCTGTACGCCTGCGTGTTTGGGGTCGGCGTTGCGATGGCTTTGCCGCTCGTTTTTGTGGTTGGCGTCGGCACCTGCATCCTCGTGGCCCACCAGCGTCGCAATTACCACATTCTTGTTTACGCTCAACTTATTGGTATTACGTGGATTTCTGCGCTTATCGGCTGGAGCATCGGCAGCATCCATGAGTCAGGTTTGGTCATCTCATGGAGTTTTCTGGGTGCGATTGGCGCGCTGATCTTTCTACCCTCGCGCCAAGCGATCCTCTGGCTGGGGCAGTTCTTGCTGATTTTGGGTATCTCCATCTTTGTCCAGCCGGCACTTCTCGGTCAGCCGCTGCACGTCAGCGATCAGACGCGCGGCCTATTTTACGCCATGAATATAGGCACATCGCTAACAGTGGTCTTTGCGACCGCCGCTTGGTTCATGCACCAAATCAAAGTCGAGCGCGCGCGCTCCGACGGCTTGATCGACAACATGTTGCCAGCGCGGATCGCTGGTCAGCTCAAATCCGGCATCGCCACCATTGCCGATTCCCATGCCGCAGTGAGCGTCCTTTTTGCCGATATCGTTGGCTTTACAACCTATTCAGCCCAAGTAAGCGCGGCCCAATTGGTCCACGATTTGAACGCCCTCTTCCAATGTTTTGACGCCCTCGCAGCCCAGCACGGCGTGGAGAAAATCAAAACCATCGGCGATGCCTACATGGTCGCCGCCGGCGTCCCAGACAACTGCGCAGATCACGCGATCATTCTTGCCGATTTTGCCCTCGCCCTGCGCCAAGCCGCCAGCGCAATCAGCCGACCCGACGGCACGCCATTTGCCCTGCGCATCGGCATTCATTCCGGTCCAGCCATCGCCGGCGTCATTGGAACATCTCGGTTTGCCTACGATTTATGGGGTGACACCGTCAACACCGCCAGCAGAATGGAATCGCACAGCGAGGCCGGCCGCATCCAAGTTTCCGACCAAACCGCGGCCCTCCTCGGCGACCTATTCAACCTCCAACCGCGCGGTCAAATCGAAGTCAAAGGCAAGGGCTTGATGACCGTCTACTTCTTGGAAGACCGCAAAATCTAACAGCACCCTCCCGCGCCGCACCGTCCGCGAAGCGGTCCTTCCAACCTAGCCTCCCCGCCTGTCGACCGCTCAGCGGTCCTGCCAAATACGTTGCAGATCGTCGCCTAAGCAACGCGGGCACGGAGACCCGCGACTACCCCAGATTTGGGTAAATCTCTGCCTCCTGTCCGCGCAGCGGTCCTAGCGAATACGTTGCAGATCATGGTCTAAGCAACGCGGACACATACCCGCGACTACCCCAGATTTGGGCAAATCTTTGCCTCCCGTCCGCGCAGCGGTCCTCCCAACTTACCCCATAATCCTCGCCCCTTCCATCGTTGATCCGCCTTAAGCCCCATCTCGCCCGCTTTGCGCCGACTGTCAGGACCCGGCGGCTTCAGCCGCCGCCACGGTTAAGGAGCCGCACGCGGGCGCCCAAATCCCCGCCTTTTCATTGCAGATAAACGCAATCCCGTCTGCCGCCTTGCGCGACTGTCAGAACCCGGCCGCTTCAGCGGTCGCAGCGGTTAAGGAGCGCACGCGGAACCCAAAATCCCTGAATAAAAACAAAAGGCGTGGGATTCCAAAGGGGCCGCGCCTCGGGCCCCTTTGGCCGCCGTCAGGCGGAAAGCTGTCCTTGGAAATAAAGTGTTTTACCGTCGCGCGCCGAAGGCGCACCTGAACTTTTGCCTAAGCATGCCGCGCGCAGCGCAGCCGCCTTGCGCAGCAACGCCGCCACGTCTAAGCTCTCACACCTTGCGGAATAAGCCCCGCGCGCAGCGCGTTTCAGCCCGACCGCGCAGCGGTACTTTTCAGCCCGACCGCGCAGCGGTACTTTTCAGCCCGACCTCGCAGCGGTACTCCGCAGTTAGCCGACCGCGCAGCGGTACCCGCCTGACCGCACTCAGCCTGCGCTAGCAAAAAGGAGCCCCATTATGCCCTTGCCTCCCCGTTGGGCCTTGTTTTCGCTAGCCTTGCTGGTGATCGTTCTCGACATCTGGTCCAAGCAATGGGCAGTCGACAAACTGGCCAATGCCGTGCATCCCATGGTGATCGCCCAGAGCGAATCCGTAGAAAAATCGCTGCTTTCAGCAGGGCTGAGCGCGGCTGAGATCGCGGCCGCACAGGCGCAAGGTTCGCTCGGGCATTACGTCCGCGCGACCGGCCTGCGTGCAGACAAAGCCGTCGAAGCCCAAGATTTACAAATGGATTTTCTAGCAACTGCCGACACTGGCCTTGTGCCACCGCGCCGGATGCGCCTAAGTCCCGGCGATTTGGGTCGGCCGCTGGGCGAGGCAATCGGCCGCGCATGGCGCATCGATGCGGAGAACGTCCAAAATACGCTGGACAAGTCGACTTGGCATGCCAACGGGCGCGTGCTGGACGTCAAGCAACCCGTTGCTGCTGGCGAAATCGTCGCCCTGCGCGAGCGAAACATCGCGCTCTTTGAAGGTTTTTCTTTTGTCTACGCCGAAAATTTTGGTGCCGCTTGGAGTTTCCTGTCCGATGCGCCGCCCTTGGTCCGGCAGATTATTTTTGTCGGCATTTCGCTCCTCGCCAGTTTGGGCATGGCCTTTGTGCTGTTCACCGGCCGGATGCAAACCCGTTGGTCGGCCATTGCACTGGCTTCCATCATGGGCGGTGCCGTCGGCAATCTCATCGATCGCGTCCGTTTTCACGCCGTTGTGGATTTTGTCTACAATTTTATCACCATCGACGGCAAGGTCCACGGCTGGCCGGTCTACAACGTCGCCGACATCGGGATCACCTGCGGTGTGATTGCCATCGCCCTGGAAATGTTGCTTCAAAAACAGCAACCGTCGGCGCAAACCAAGCTGAAAGACGGCCCCGTGCAAGCAAAAGAGGCCTAACCGGTGCACCCGTCGTTTGACATTGGCTTTACCCAACTGCCGGCTTATTTTACCCTTTTGATGGTCGGCTTTACGCTGGCGATTCTGCTGGCCCACAAAGAAGGCATGCGCCGCGGTCTGGATGGCAACACCATCTTGGACACCGGTTTGCTCATGCTGGCTTGCGGCCTGATCGGTTCCCGCGCGCTGCATATCGTCGCCGACGGCCAATTCTGGGACTACGTCCACCTCTGCACCGATCCCAGCCAAGTCCCCGCGCTCAGTTTGGGCAACGGCTTGCGCTGCGCCAGCGACAACCAATGCCTGACCGCCGGCTTGGGCGATTTGTGTGAGGCGTCCAGCGGCTTGTGCCGGCAATCGCAGGATTGCCTGCGCGTTTTCAAAATTTGGTACGGCGGCTATGCGTATTACGGCGGATTTTTGCTCGCCGTTCCCGTCGGCATCTGGTTTTTGCGCCGCCGTCGCACGCGGCCGTGGGCCGTCGCGGATATGGCCGGCTGGGCGATCGCGCTGGGCTTGGTATTTGGCCGCACCGGCTGCTTTTTGGCCGGCTGCTGTTTTGGTGACGATACGACAAGTCGCTTCGGTGTCGCGTTTCCGCGTTTTTCGCCGGCGTGGGACAAGCACCTAGCCCAGCACAAGATCACCCAAATGGCCAACAATTCCCTAGCAGTGCTGCCGACGCAACTGTTTGAGGCCATCGCTTGCGCCTTCATTTTCTCGACATGCCTATGGCGTTACCGCAAAGGGCCGCGCTTCGAAGGCGAGGTGTTTTTTCTATTCATGTTGCAATACGCGCTGTTTCGCTTTGCCATCGAATTTATTCGCGCCGACGATCGCGGGGCGTGGCTCGGCGGCACTTTGTCGACCTCGCAGATCATCAGCCTGCCTCTGCTCGGGTGGTCGCTTTGGGTGCTGTGGCGCGGCCGTCCGTTTCCCACCATGGCGCTGCCGCCCTTGCCCGCAGGCCAAACGCCATGAATGATGCGGCCGACAGTTTGCACATTCATGATATTGCCGAACTTCCCTCCGCACATGGCCCACTGCTGGGTCTGGACGCGGAGCGCGACAAAGCGCTGCGCAAGTTGCAGCGCGAAGGCCGATTGCCCAAACATGTCGCGGTGATCATGGACGGCAACGGCCGTTGGGCCCAAGCGCGCGGCGGCGAGCGCAAAGACGGGCACCGCGCCGGTGCCGAGTCGGTGCGGGCCGTGACGCGACTGGCGCGGCAACTGGGCATTGAGACGCTTACGCTTTATGCCTTTTCGGAGCAAAACTGGGGCCGACCGCAAGCGGAAGTGCAGGCGCTGCTGCAGCTGCTGGTGGAATATTTATCAAGTGAACTTAACGAGATGCGCCGGACGGGCATCCGCTTGCACGCCATCGGCAACATCGCCCGCTTGCCGCTGACGGTGCGTTTGGCCCTGCAAACGGCGATCGCCGCGACGGCTGGCCATCGGTCGATGAACTTGGCGCTGTGTCTGTCCTACGGTTCGCGTGAAGAAATGGTTCATGCAGTTCAGCAGTTGGCGCAAAAAGTCGCGGCAGGACAACTCAAGCCGGACCAAATCGATGAAAAAGCGATCGAACAGCAACTGTGGACTGCGCCGCTGCAATCTGCGCCGGATTTGATCGTGCGCACGTCGGGCGAGCAGCGCTTGTCCAATTTCCTGCTGTGGCAAGCCGCGTACGCCGAACTGGTGTTTGTGGCAACGGAATGGCCGGATTTTCGCCAGCCCGCTTTTGCCGACGCCTTGCTCGAATTTAGCGAACGCCAGCGGCGCTTCGGTGGCATCGCCGCAAAATCTGCCGTATAAACCAAGCGTGCGGCTGCCGACGGATCGGCGGAAACCGCGGATTTCCCTTAAAAATCCCATAGGACGGCGCGTGCTCCCTCGCCTTATCACTGGTCTTATTTTGGCACCGCTGGTCATTTGGCTGACGCTTTTTGCGCCGAAGGCCGCGATGTTGACGGTGTTGGCGCTGGCAGCTGCGCGTTGCACGGAAGAACTCCTGCGCATGTATCCGGAGATGCGGCCGCAAGACCGGATTATCGCAGCCACTTTGGCGGCAGCGCTCGCCGCTTCGCCGTTGCTGGGCCCAAGTGTCGCTTTTATGGCGGCGGGCCTCGCGCCGATCGCGCTGTTGGCGCTCAGCCTAGTGCGGCCGGGGGACGTGCAAACCGCCAGTCGCCGCGCGGCGTTGGGCGTGCTTTCCCTTGGCTACATCGGCGCAACCTGCGCGGTGCTTATCGCGCTGTTCGCGTTGCCACAAACTAGCAAAATCACGACGTTGCACTTTTGGGGCCTGACATTTGCGCCGTTTGACCGCGGTCGTGGGGCATTGCTGTCGCTGTTTATCGTGGTTTTTCTCGGCGATACAGGCGCTTACTTTGCTGGACGGCTGTTTGGTCGCCATAAACTGTATGAAATGATCAGCCCGAAAAAAACCATGCAAGGCGCCGTCGGTGGCCTTTTGGCGTCGATCGCCGGCGGTTGGATCGTCGCCGCGGCGCTTTTGCCGGATATCGCGTTGGCCCATGCACTTGCGCTCGGCGCGGTCGGCGGTGCTGTCGGTCAGATCGGCGATCTGGTCGAGTCGCTGTTCAAACGCGCGACAAATACAAAAGACAGCGGCGGTTTGTTGCCCGGTCATGGCGGATTGCTCGATCGTGTGGATGGCGTGCTGTTCGCTGGTCCGGTCTTGTACGCGTATTTGCTGTTATTTCTGTGAGTTCAGCCAAAGAACTCAGCGCCGACGATCGCGCACTTTTTGCCGGCTCGCGTTTTTGCTGGCTCGGCAAATTGTCGTTTGATGCCGCGTTGGCCGCCAACCGAGCCGCGGTCGCCGCCGTCGCCAGCGGTAAAGGCGCTCAATTATTGGCTTTTGAGCCCATCGCCGCCGTATATACCCTGGGCCTCCGCGCGCAAACACCGCAAGGTCGGCTGCAACTGGTTTCAACCATAGAACTCTGCCGCCTGCGTGGGATTGAAGTGCGCAACGTCGAGCGCGGTGGCCTCGGCACCCTGCATTTGCCCGGTCAGCTGGTCATTTTTCTGGCTTTACCTTGTACGCGCATACAGTTGCGCCCGCTCGTCTGTGCGCTCCTGCGCGCCGCATCCGCGGCCGCCGCGCAATGGGGCGTGGCCACCAAGATCGACAGCGAAAATGCGGTAGGCCTTTGGCACGCAAGCGGAAAATTGGCCTCCTTGGGCTTGCGCGAAAGGGCCGGAATTGTGCAGCACGGCTTGTCGTTCAATGCCGCCATCGAATCAAACACAGCAGCGTCACTAGATTTATGTGGAACAAGTTCGACTCGTTTCGCATCGCTGGCCGATCTGACCCTAGACCCGCTTTGCACGCCGACGGCCGTTGCGCGGGCATTTGCACAGGTGCTGCAACCAAGTGTGCAGATCTGACGCGCAATTGTAAGTTTCTGTGAAGGCTGCGCAAGATTCGCTTGCTACCGCGCACTTGATTTGGTAACTTCTACTGTGGAGGGTCAGCTAGGCGTCGCGTGCGCTGGGTTTTGACCGACCAAACGGGGAAAAATTGGCAGCAATAAGCCGTAGCGGGCCCAAAGGTTGCCAAGGCCAGACAGGCCAAACTCTGCAAGGTTACTAGACAAATTGAGTCTGATCCGCTCAAGGCGTCCTCCCGCTCCCGCAAGGTTTATTTTTCGAGTTTTTTGCGCTCGTCGTTCGTCCGCCTCGGCCCTGGCCCCCGGCCCGACCCCCGCGTTAGCGCGGACAGTGAGTTGTCGCAAAAAACCGAAGCATCTGAAGGAGTGTTGCATTTAATTGCACGGTGTCATCAATTTACGGTGTCAGCTAAACGTGCGGTCTGGGTTTGCCAAAAATTTGTGCGGAAGCGCCGAAAATCCACAACATTTTGGGATGTTGTGAAATTCATCGCCCCCCACCAGCCTAGGCAGATTTCGGGCCAAACAGTATCGGTTGCGATCCCCTGCAACAGTGCCGATGCGATAGAGGATGCCCGTAGGGTGGTTGTGTTGAGAGCAGAAGTGTAAGTGCTCGAAATTGGACGAACATTCTTGGCGCGATGGGATTAGATATTGGTTGAAAAACCAAGAAATCGGTCGCACAGCCAACCAAAAATGCAACGGCCAATGAAAATCAGTTGAAAAAACTGGAACTTAACAGCATCTGCGCCCATAGTTCCCGCTCAACGGTGTCTCAGGAGCGACAAAAACGATCAGCGAGCGATCGTTTGCCAGTTTGCACAAAACGGCGCTTGGTTGGGACCAGGCGACGCCAGTGAAAAAGGTGAACAAGATCAAACGCGATCGCCAAACGCAACTGCTACCGTGGAGCGTGATTTTTCTGTTCAGACGTGACTGCCCAGCGGTGAAGCCTATCGTGAAGAGGATTGTGATGCAGAAACAAACTATTGCAAATCATGGCGTTTCGAACGAAAACACAGGCATTTCGCCGGATTTTGTTCGGGAACAAATTCAAATGGCTGGTCAACGCCGCGGTTTGCTCGCTGGGGGCGGGGTGCTCTCAGGGGGCGGGGTGCTCTCAGGGGGCGGGGTGCTCTCAGCGCGCGGTTGGCTTTCACGCGCCTTCGGCGCCGCGCTGATTCTTGCAGCCGCCGCTTGCACAGAAACTGCTCCGCCCACGCAAAACGCGGCACAGGCTCGCGATTTTGCCGCTGGCGTCGACGCGGAATTTGGCGTCCAAACGTTTGCGCTCGGCGCGCCGACGATCAAAATCTCCTCGCCAATCAATTATGCTTCATTTGCCGAAGGCGCCCCCGGGGCCAAGGTCGATGTTTCAGTCAGCTACTCGTTGACCGATTACGTGATGGGCAGCGGCCATTGTTATTTGGACGGCAAGTTCGTCGGCGATACGACGGCGTCGCCGTTCAAATTTATCGGCATTCCCAAGGGCTTGCATACGTTGGCCTGCGTGCTGGCCGACGCCACAGGTGCGGAACTGCTCAACGCCGAAGCGCGGGCCGTGGTCCAGGTCAAAGTCACAGAATCCTGCGTCAATAACAGCGATTGCAACGACGGCAACGCTTGCTCGGTGGACAGTTGCCAGTTCAATAGCTGCGTTTATCAGCCCGTTGGCGTGTG
>CAMDBH010000082.1 GCA_945889325.1 Klebsiella pneumoniae | reverse complement strand
ACGCCTGCACCGTCGGTGATATCTGCAACGCCAGTGGCTGCGTGCCGAGTGCGGTGAAGAACTGCAACGACGGCAACCCTTGCACAACGGATAGTTGCACGGTAGCGACCGGCGCCTGCGCCAACGCCAATAACGCCAACGCCTGCGACGACGGCAACGCGTGTACCAATGGCGATAAATGCGGCGCGGGAAGCTGCGCGGGCGTTGCGATTTCGTGCAACGATGGCAACGTTTGTACCGATGATGCGTGCGATGTTAAACTCGGGTGCACGCAAAAGGCCAATACTTTGCCATGTAACGACAACAACGCCTGCACCACCGGCGACAGCTGCGCGGCCAGCGTTTGCGCAGGACCGGCTGCTTTGAATTGCAACGATGGGAACCCGTGCACCAGCGATTCCTGTAATTTGTTAACGGGTTGCGTCAACGTCGCCAATACAGCCAGTTGCGACGACGGCAATGCCTGCACAAGCGGCGACGTGTGCGCGGCCAAAGTTTGCGCAGGCGGAGCAGTATCGTGTAATGACGGCGTTTTCTGCACGAGCGATACGTGTAACGTTATTTCGGGCTGCGTCTACAGCAACAACACCCTGCCCTGCGACGACTTGAATGCTTGTACGACGGGCGACACGTGCACGGTCGGCGCTTGCAAAGGATCTGCCGTCGTTGTGGCGACTTTTTGCAATGACAACAACGCTTGCACCACGGATTCTTGCAACACAGTCACCGGCTGCCAGCACGCCAACAACGTGTTGGCGTGTGACGACGGCAACGGCTGCACCACGGGCGACGCGTGTGCGGGCGGCGTTTGCGTAGGTGGCGCCAATACTTGCGCGTGCACGACCAATGCGGATTGCGCGGGCCTGGAGGACGGCAATTTCTGCAACGGCACACTTTTCTGCGACAAAAGCGCGCTGCCGTATAAGTGCAACGTGAACCCTGCTACGGTTGTGACTTGTAACGCTGCTGGCAATACGCTTTGCAAAGCAAATACTTGCACACCAGCGACCGGTGTGTGTGCTTACGCCGGCATCAATTCCGGCGGCGCGTGCAACGCGGACAACAACGTGTGCACGAACCCGGACGTGTGCAGCAGCGTGAACTGCGTGGCAGGCGCGCCCTTGAACTGCGACGACGGCAACAGTTGCACCAACGATGCTTGCGATGCGGTTTTTGGCTGCACGCACGCCAACAATGCTGCGGCTTGCAGCGACGGCAACGGCTGCACCGTCGGCGATGTCTGCAAAGCCGGCGCGTGCACCAGCGGTGCGCTGACGGTATGCAACGACAACAATCCTTGCACCATTGATAGTTGCAATGTGGCCAACGGGTCGTGCCAATACAATGCCGCGGGCGCCAATGGCTTGGCCTGCGACGCCGATGGCAGCGTGTGCACGGTCGGCGACGCTTGCAATGGCAGCAATTGCAAGGCAGGTCCGGCGCTCAATTGTGACGATTTGAACGGCTGCACCAACGACAGTTGCAACGCGGTCACCGGCTGCGTGCACGTCGCGAACGCGGCCGTCTGCAACGACAACAATGCGTGCACGGGACCCGACATCTGTGCAGGCGGCGCGTGCGCCCCACCTGCCGTGAACTGCAACGACAACAACGCTTGCACGACGGATACTTGCGCCGTGCTGACCGGCTGTGCGCACGCCAATGTGCCAGACAAAACCAGTTGTGCAGCGACAAGCATTTGCTTTACCGGTGTTTGCACGTTGGGCAAATGCGGCGATGGCGTGCTGATGCCGCTTCTGGGCGAACAGTGCGACGATGGCAATGTCATCGCAGGCGACGGTTGCGGCACGACTTGTCTATTGGATGTACCCGGTTGTGCGGATGGGACGCGCGAAGGTACGTTGACATTTGTCAGCTCGCCGGCCATCGCGCAGTGTAGCGGCAACTGGACTGGCTGGATTGGCGCCACCGGTGCCGGCACTGGCGCAGCCCTGTGTGGATCTGGCTACCACCTTTGCGGTGTGGCGGATGCGGCTGCACTGCAAGCGCTTTCGGACGCAACGGTTTTGGCAGCGGGATGTTGGGTCATCAACGCCGCCAACCACAAATGCAAAGCGTGCACCGCGGGCAGTACCAACGAAATCGCAGCGATTGGCGGCGGTTGCCCGCACGTCAAGGCCGGCAACGCTGGCTGCACTTCCAATTCCTACGACATTGACGGTTCGCTCATCGAGCCAAACGGCTGCACCCGAGGCGCCGCAAACCCGATGCCGTTGGTGACCGGCGTGCTTTGCTGCAAGAATTGAGCGCTGTTTGCGTTCGGCGCCCGTTCGCGCGCCACAAAGCGCCCGAGTCCATTGACCTACTCAATTGTGTGAGACCATAAAAAAATCAATCCACTGGTGCCGATCTGTTCTGGGCGTCGTTGCGGGCTTTTTGACGCTTTTTTCAGCCGCCGTGTTGGCGGGGTGTGGCTCCGATGTCGCCGAGGGGGCCAGCAACGGCACCGATGTGTTCAATGATTCCGCAGCAGATAGGGTGCCCGTCGAGACGATCACTGACGCTGCGCCTGACCAAACGCAGGTGAACGATGTGCCGCCGGCGGACGTCGCACCGCCGTGCGCCGGCCCAGCGGATTGCCCAGCAACCCCAGCCAGTTCCTGCAAAGTGGCAACCTGCAACGGCGGCGTTTGCGGTTTGGCAGCACAGCCCGATGGCGCCACTTGCTATGACGGCAGCGCCTGCACGCAGGGCGACAATTGCGTGGAGGCAAAGTGCGTACCGGGTTTGGCGCTGGTTTGCAACGATGGCAATCCGTGCACCGACGATGCGTGCGATCCCAAGAAACAGTGCATTTTCACCAACAATACGGTCGCTTGCACGGACAGCAACGCTTGCACCGTCGGCGATGCTTGCAACGGTGGCGTTGCCTGCCGGGCGCCAACACCGATTGCGACGACCAAAGCGTGTGCACGACCGACAATTGCGATGTCATTGTCGGGTGCAAGCATGCCAACAACTCGCAGGCTTGCGACGATGGCAACGCGTGTTCCAAAAATGATGCGTGCGTCAATGGCGTATGCGCTGGTGCTGCCAAAGTCGTGTGTGATGACGGCAATGTTTGCACCAATGACACTTGCAATGTGGTCAATGGCTGCACGTTCACCAACGACGCCGTGGCGTGCGACGATTTGAACGGCTGCACCAGCAGCGACACCTGCAGTTCAGGCAGTTGCAAAGGCGCCGTCGGCTGCGACGTCAATGAGTGCACCGCAGGCCTGTTTAGCTGTCCGGCCAATGAGGGCTGCGAGAACACAATAGGCAGCTACAATTGCGTGTGCAACGCTGGCTTTGGCGATTGCAACGGCGACGCGGCCGATGGCTGCGAAACCAGCCTGAATGTAAATGCCAGCAATTGCAACGTCTGAGCCAATGCTTGCGGCACCGCGAGCGGTGTGGCGACCTGCGCGCTCGGCGTTTGCAGCATCGCTTGCAATGCGGGTTTCAAGGATTGCGATGGCAAGAACGCCAACGGCGGCGAAATTCAGACAAACGCCACCGATGTCAACAATTGCGGCGGCTGTGCCTCGGTCTGCTCGACCAGCCACATCAGCGCGACCTGCGCGAGCGGTGTGTGCAATGGCACATGCGCTGCCGGCTATGCCAGCGGCAGCGGCGGCGCAGACCCAGGCGGCAACGATCAGGGCGGCAATGCGGGCAACGCCGGCAGTTGCTTTGTCAAGGTCGGCCTCACGAGCACCCAAGCGACCGGCGTCGCTGGCGGAACGGGTGGCGTGCTTGTCGGCACAGGCAAAGCGACGGCGGGTACGGCGGGCAAGGTGACTCTGGTTTACAACGCGCCGTAAATGCACGGTATAGCTAGAAGGCGGCGGCGGTCGCGTCGCTGCAACGACCGATCGGCTCTTGCGCCCGCCGCGCGCGACCGCTACGCTGCGACGGATCGACGTGCCTCGCGGGTGGGTCGGCCCGTCCATCTTTGCGCGCCGGTCCGGGCGCACCAAGGCAGCCCATGTCGATTTCGCATCGCAACGTTCACGTCGCAATTGTCACCTTTGTTGTTGCCGCTGCAAGCGCTTGTAGCGGCAGCGGCGCGGGCACCGCGCCGGCCAACACGGACGACACGGCGTCAGAATCGGACGCAACGCTGGCCGACAAGGGCCTAAACTCAGACGCGCCGACCGCGGAAATTCTGCCGACAGACGCGCCGATTGCGGAGACGAATAACTGCCCAGGATCAGGCGGTTGCACTTGTACAGCCAACAGCGATTGCGACATTGGCTTGTGCATCGACACACCCAATGGCAAGCAATGCGCTGAAAAATGCACGTCCGACTGCGCCAAGGACTTCACGTGCGCCAGCATCACCAGCGCCAGCGGCGACGTCATGTCCGTGTGCGTGCCGAGTTGGGGCCGATTGTGCAATCCCTGTTTAACATCCGCCGCTTGTGCTGCGATCGGCATGACGACGCCGGCTTGCGTGGTGCACGGCGATGCGGGGGCGTTTTGCGGCGCGCAGTGCAGCAAGGACGCTGATTGTCCGGGTGATTTTGCCTGCGAAGACTTGAAAACCGTGGAAGGCGCCAGCGCCAAACAATGCGTGCCCAAAGACGACAATGGCGTGATCGGCGCCTGCGCCTGTTCACCTGCCGCCGTTGCGAGCGCACTTTCAACCACTTGCACTTCACCCGTCAAAGACGGCAGCGGAAAAGTGATCGGCGGCTGTCCGGGCGAACGCAAATGCACGGCGAGCGGCTTGCAGACCTGCAACGCACCCGCTGCAGCCCCTGAGATTTGCGACGGTTTGGACAACGACTGTAACGGCCAAACCGATGAAGCCGGTTGCGACGATAACAACCAATGCACGCAAGACAGCTGCGCGGCGGGCGGCGATGGCAAAATCGCTTGCCAACACAAGACCATCGATGTGCCGTGCGATGCGGACAAAAGCGCCTGCACCGTGGGCGATACGTGCAAAGCAGGCGTGTGTGTGCCGGGACCGGTCAAATCCTGCGACGACGGCAATCCGTGCACAGCGGAAAGTTGTGATGCTTTGCTCGGTTGCACCAAGGCGGACGACAACGGTGCGCCTTGCGACGATGAAAACCCATGCACAATCGGGGATTTTTGTCAGGCTGCCGGTTGTTTGCCGGGTGTCTCAAAAGTGTGCACCAGCACCGATGCGTGCCAATCGGCCAAGTGCGATCAGGCAAGCGGCAAATGCAATTTTGCCAACAAGCAGGAAGGCTTGCCTTGTGACGACGGCACAGTTTGCACCAGCGGCGATGCGTGCGCCGGCGGAACGTGCTTGGGCAAGGTCATCGTCTGCGACGACGCCAATCCGTGTACAAACGACGCGTGCGACAACGCAACCGGCTGTACGGCAACCGATTTGAACGGACCGTGCAGCGACAACAACCCGTGCACCACCGGCGACGCGTGCGCGCAAGGCAAGTGCGCGACATCGGGCGTCAAAGCCTGCGATGACAAGGACAATTGCACGTTGGACAGCTGCGATATTGCTTCGGGCAATTGCGTCAACGGTCCGGTGGTGGGCTGTGGCGGCAATTGCAAACTCGATGTCGATTGCGACGACACAAACCTTTGCACTACGGATAGTTGTGTCGACGGCAAGTGTCAGGTCGCTGCCAATGCGTTGGTTTGCGACGATCAAAACGATTGCACGGAAAACGACCTTTGTTCGGGGGGATTTTGCAAAGGCGCTCTGCTGACCTGTGACGACAAAAATCTTTGTACTTCGGATAGTTGCAAGCAGGGTGCGGGCTGCCAGCACCTGGCCAACAACGCGGGCTGTGACGACACCAACGCCTGCACGATCGGCGACATCTGTGCGGGCAGCGAATGCAAGCCCGGCACGCCCACCGTCTGCGACGACGCAAACCCGTGCACCACGGACAATTGCAACGTAAAAACGGGGCTTTGCGGCACGACGAACAACGATTTGGTCTGCAATGACAACAATGCATGCACAGTTGGCGATTTGTGCGCGGTCGGCTTGTGCCAAGCGGGCACGCCGACGGTCTGCAACGATGGCAACGGCTGCACGGATGACAAATGCGATGTAGTTTCAGGCAATTGTGTCGTGACCAACAACACCGCGGCGTGTAGCGATGGCGACGCGTGCACGCTGGGCGATGTGTGCGCAGCGGCTGTGTGCAAGGCGGGCGCAGCAAAAGTGTGCGACGACAAAAACGCTTGCACCACGGATAGTTGCGACAAGGTCACGGGCGGCTGCACCACGGCACCGATCATCGGCTGCGGCGGCAATTGTGCATTGGTGACCGATTGCGACGACAAGAACGCTTGCACAACGGACGCTTGCACATTGGGCAAATGCAGCAACACGGCCAATGCGATCGCTTGCACCGACGGCAACGGTTGCACGGTGGGCGACGTTTGCGCGGCGGGCGCCTGCAAGCCGGGGGCGCTGCTCGTGTGCAATGACAGCAAGGGCTGCACCGATGACAAATGCGACGTGCTGACAGGAAAATGCGTTTACACAAACAATACAGCCGTTTGCAGCGACAACGATGCTTGTACGATGGGCGATGTGTGTGCCGCGGGCGTTTGCACCGCCGGCAAGCCGCTGGCCTGTGACGACAAAAATCCATGCACGACTGGAGATAAATGCACGGCTGGCGCATGTGTGGCGGGCGTGCCGGTGGTGTGCAACGACAACAACCCATGCACCGATGACAAATGCGATGCGATAACGGGTATTTGTGGCGTAACGAACAACACGCAGCCGTGCAGCGACGGCAACGGCTGCACGGTCGGCGACGTGTGCGCGTTGGGCGTCTGCAAAGCTGGCACGGGGCAAAGTTGCAGTTTGGACGGGATTTGCACCAACGTTGCGGGCAATTTCACCTGCGCATGCAAAGCCGGCTACAGCGGCGACGGCAAGACTTGCACCGATGTCAATGAATGCTTAACAAATAACGGCGGTTGCAGCGCAAATGGCAGCTGCACCAATACGCCTGGCAGCAATACGTGTGCTTGCAAGCCGGGCTACACGGGCGACGGAAAAACCTGCACGGATGTCAATGAATGTCTTGTGAACAACGGCGGTTGCGCGCTCAACGCGACCTGCACCAACACACCGGGCAGCAACACCTGCGCATGCAACGCAGGCTACGCGGGCGATGGCAAAACTTGCAGCGATGTCAACGAATGTCTTGTGAACAACGGCGGTTGCGCGCTCAACGCGACCTGCACCAACACACCCGGCAGCAACACCTGCGCATGCAACGCCCTTTACAGCGGCGACGGCCTGACCTGCAAACCGATCTGTGGCGATGGCGTCTTGGTCGGTGGGGAGACCTGCGATGACAAAAATGTCGTGGCCAACGACGGGTGTTCGGCCACGTGCGCCACCGAAATCGGCTGGACTTGTGCCGGTGCGCCCAGCGTTTGCACCGCGATTTGCGGTGACGGTTTGGTTTTGGGCGCTGAAGCTTGCGACGATGGAAATATAGTTAATACGGATGCTTGTGTGAAATGCGCCTTGGCCAAATGCGGCGACGGGTATGTCCGCGCCGGCGCCGAAGCCTGCGACGACGGCAACAATGTCAACAACGACGCTTGCAGCAATGCTTGCAAATTACTGACATCATTTACATTTATCAACTGCGGTGCTGGTGGTCGGCTGGGTCCGTTGCAGTTCCAGTGCGATGCTTCCTATGCCGCCACGCCGTTGCTCGCTGGCAAGGTCACAGTTACCGCTGGCATTCAATTTTGGACGGTGCCCAAAACGGGCGTCTACCGCATCAACGCGTTCGGCGCGCCGGGCGGTGCATTGAACGGATTGCCTGCCTATTACCCAGGTTGGGGCGCGCGGGCGTATGGCGAAGTCGCGCTGACTAAAGGCGATAAGTTGAAGATCCTTGTCGGTCAGGGCGGCTTGTACCAAGACTGCGAGTCCGGCGGCCTCAATTGCGGTGGCGGCGGCGGCGGCGGCACTTTTGTCACAACCGACGTCAACGCGCCGATTATGGTTGCTGGCGGAGGCGGCGGCGGCGCCCCATGGGTTGGATCGGTCAACGCGTTCATGGATGGCACGACGAGCAACACAGGCGCGACGACGAACCCAGCGCAACCCGGTGCAACCGGAGGCAATGGCGGCGCTTTGGCGACCGGCGGCGCCAATTATTCGGCGGCGGGCGGCGGTTTGCTGACCAATGGCGCCAACAACACCGTCAATGGCGGCACCGTCTACGGCGGCGCGGCATTCGTCAACGGCGGCGTGGGCGGTTTGGGCGGCGGCCAGTGGAAAACCTTTGTCACCACCGGCCATGGCGGCTTTGGCGGCGGCGGCGCGATGGGCTCCGACAATTTGGTGCGCGGCGGCGGCGGCGGCGGTTACAGCGGCGGCATGTCGGCGATGCTCAACGGTCCGCCAACGCATTCCGCCGGTGGCGGTGGCGCGTCATTCGTTTCAGGCGCCAATACCATCATGGAAGCCAAAAAGAGCAGCAGCGGCGGCTATGTCACGTTTACTTTGGAAAGCTATTGCGGCGATGGCGTCAAACAGGGCGCGGAAGCCTGCGACGACGGCAACCAAATCGAAACCGACGCATGCAGCAACACTTGCCGCACGCCGCCCGCCGGCATGGCGCTGGTGCCGGCCGGTTTGTTCAACATGGGCTGTGTGGTGGGCGACGCCGCCTGCAAGGCCGATGAAAAGCCGCTGCATGCCGTCAACGTCGATGCTTTTTATATGGATATCTATGAGGTCACCGTCGCCAAGTACAAACTGTGTGTGGATGCGGGCAAGTGCACGACACCGCAGACCGCTTTCAAATACGATACCTATGGTGCCGTTGGCAAAGAGCAACATCCGGTGACCGGCCTGAGTTCAGTCCAAGCAGCGGCGTATTGCAAGTGGGTTGACACGACGCAGCGTTTACCTACAGAAGCTGAGTGGGAAAAAGCCGCGCGCGGCGGCTTGGACGGCAAGCAATTTCCGTGGGGAGATCAGGCACCTTCGTGCACACCCGGTTTGCAAAATTCCGCTGCGTGGCCGACTGGCGGCCTAGGTTGCGGCACGGACAGCACTTTCCCTGTTGGCACGCAGAGCACTAAAAACGGCTATGGTTTATATGACATGTCGGGCAATGCCTGGGAATGGGTCCTCGATTGGTATGATGCGGCGTACTATGCAGGTTCGCCGGCGGTCAATCCGCCCGGCGCAGCTGTCGGCACAAAAGTGGTCTTGCGCAGCGGTAGTTTCGGCTACACCGACATCCGCGCGTCGATGCGGTTGAGCACGGAGCCCGGCAATCAGCCGAGCGATGTCGGGTTCCGATGTGCGCGGCTGGCCATCGGCGATGGCAGTTCGGCTGCAACCGCTGTGCCCAGTTGCAAAGCCCTGCTTGCGGCCAGCCCAGCAGCGACTTCCGGCGTATATTGGATTGATATCGATGGCGCCGGTGCCACAACGCCGTTTCAAGCCCAGTGCGACATGGCCACCGACGGCGGCGGCTGGACGCTTGTAGGCAGCACCATGCTGCCCTGGAGCGGCAACGGCGGCGTCGATACCGTGTGGACGACTTCGCCGCCTTATGCGGACTTGATGACTGATCATCCGGTCGGCAAGGCGTCGGCCTTCTACAACGGCATCGCGTTTGCGAGTTTGGGCGCGGTCCGCTTTTCTTGCTACAGCTCCAATGCGGCGAGCAATTACGGCATTGACTGGATCTTCAAAGTTGCCGACGGCACCAACGCCGCGGTCTTGGCGGATATTTACGACGACGGCAAGATTACGACGTACGGCAACGCTAAACTGACGCAATCCAATGGCAAAATTCGATTGACTGGCTATGACAATGTGGTGAGCAAGGCCGATTGGGGCTTGGGGTCGGAGAGCGGGGATTTGGGTTATTGGTTGCATGAGTCTTGGGGGCAAGTTGATAATTTTGGCGGGCACTGTCAGGATCCGGGTGTTACTGAGAAGACTGCTACACTCAATGGGACAGGGCAGTTTCATATCTGGGTCAGGTAGGGGTGGGGTGCCTTGCAGGCAGGTGGCTTTTAGCTGCGCATGGCGTTTGCCTCCGGCGGGTTTTGCGCTGCGCGCGGCGTGCTTAGGCAAAGAATTAGGTGCGCCTCCGGCGCGCGGTGGCAAACCACTTTTTCCCAAGGACAGGTTCCGCCTGTCGGCGGGTCAGGGTGGCCCAGCGCGGCCACCCCGACACCCCGCGCGCTTTTGTTTCAAATCATGGAGTTGGGGTGCCCGCGTGCGCTCCTTAACCGCTGCGACCGCTGAAGCGGTCGGATTCTGACAGTCGCGCAAAGCGGGAGAGGGATTGGCAATATCTGCAATGAAAAGGCACGGATCTGTGCGCCGCCCGGCTCCCTAACCGCTGCGCTGCCGTGCTTCGCCCGGCACCGGTTTCTGACGGTCGGCGATCGGCGGCGAAATGGGGTTAGGGCGTGTCACCAATGCAAGGAACGAGGATCATGTGGTAAATTGGGAGGACCGCTCCGCGGACGATGGGGCGGGATGGCGGGTAAGTTGGGAGGACCGCTGCGCGGACGGGAGGCGAGGATTTGTCTAAATCTGGGGTAAGTGGGGAGGACCGCGCCGCGGACGTTGAGCGGGGTTGGCGTTTTTGAGGTTGCTGAAACGGCCCGTTGCCGCAGCAACAGCTAACGGCTATCCTACGCCGCGGTCGCCCGCCTTGCGACCCGGATAGGCTGCATCATGTCCGCCCTTTGTCCCAACTGCCGCCAAACGCTGGCCAAAATCGGCGATGCTTGCGCGGAAATCGGCTGCAAGCGCCGCGGTTATCACGGCGTGCCAGCGGATTGCGTCAGCGACAAGCTGGATGCGCGCGTGGGCCTGCTGCTGGCGAATAAATACCTGCTGATTCGGCTACTTGGTCGCGGTGGCATGGGCGTGGTCATGGTCGCGCTGCAGCAACCGTTGATGCGCGAAGTGGCGCTCAAAGTCATTAGCGGCGTGGCCGTGGACGACACGATGCGCGGGCGTTTTGAACGCGAAGCGCGGGCGGTGGCCGCACTGGATCACCCCAATGTCGTGAAATTGGTTGATTTTGGTGTGGCGCATTTGGATGAAGAAGCCCCTTACATGGTCATGGAACTGGTCAGTGGGGCCACGTCGATGCGCCAAGTGCTGGCAGGTTGGCGTGAAAGTCCGCCGACTTGGAAAGGTGTGGCCGAGGTTTTCAGCCAATTGCTCGCCGGTTTGGATGCAGCGCACGAACGCGGCATTGTCCACCGCGACGTCAAACCCGACAATGTGATGTGCAAGAAAGCCAAAGGTTACGATTGGTTTGTCAAGGTGCTCGATTTTGGCTTGGCCAAAACTTTTGACCCTGGTGCAGCCGGCAAAGCGGAAATGCCCTCCCTCACCGATGCCGGCGCGATCGTCGGAACGCCGCAATATATGGCGCCGGAACAGCTTTCTCGCGTGCATTTTGGGCCGATGGACGAACGCGTCGACCTGTATGCCGTGGGCGTCATGCTTTTTGAACTGCTCATGGGGCGGCGGCCGTACAGTGAAACGGATCCAATGACCTTGGTTTTTGCCAAGTTGGATCCCGATCGCGATCCGTTGCTCGATTGCCGCGAATTGGACCGCTTTGGCCCCATGGGGGTGGTTGTGCGGCGTGCCTCGGCGTGGGCGGCGGCGGATCGCTATGCAAGTGCAGATGAATTTCGTGCGGCGTTGGCAGACGCCGTGGCGGAGCTGGGTCCCAACACGCGCGTCGTTTTGGCCCAAGCTGAGCGTGACCTGACGGGAAGCGACGATTCCGGCGCGAAAACGATCGCGGCGGCGGACACCATCGCTCGCCCCAAGGGGCGCCCATCGGGTCCGCTACCGGTGGCGACGCCTGCACCGCAAGGTCGGGGATTTTCAGACACTTATACCGATTTGGCGGTACCATCGCCTCTAGCGCAAGCGGTGGTAACGACGCCAAGCGTGCCAGAACCCGCCGTGGTTGCGCAGCCGACCCGGCCGCGCTGGTTGATCCCAGCAGCCGTGGGCGCGCTTCTCGCCGTTGCTGCAGTTTGGCTAGCGACGCGGAAAATGGAACCAGCGCCGGTGGTTGCAGTCCCGGCCGCCGCGACAGCGCCAGCCGCAGCCGCAGCGGCGGCCACGCCCGTTGCGCCCGCGACCGCACCCGCGACGGCTGCGCCCCCGCCAGCC
>CAMDBH010000081.1 GCA_945889325.1 Klebsiella pneumoniae | reverse complement strand
CATTCTTCATTGGCTTGGTTGACCACGCCGTCCCCGCAATAGGCCTTCAGCGTACATTTGCCCGCGATGCACCAGTTGGCGCCGCCGCAGTCGGTTTTGTCTGCCACATTGGCCACTTGGCAGCCTTTGACCGCATCGCAACTGTCCGTGGTGCACGCGTTCAGATCGTCACAAACTACGGCTTTTTTCACACAATTCAACGCTTTGCACACTTCACCCGTCGTACACGCGTCGACATCGGGGCACAACGCCACATTTGGCGTGTAAAAACAGCCCAATGCCTTGTCGCAGGCGTCGTCGCTGCACACGTTGCCGTCGTCGCAATTGACCGGCGCGCCGCCACAGACCGTGTTTTTGCACTGGTCTTTTTCCGTACAAGCGCTGTTGTCGTTGCAAACCACGCTGTTGGCCGTATTCACGCAGCCTTTCTTGGGATCGCAAGCGTCATCGGTGCACAAATTGCCGTCGTCGCATTTGACCACGCTGCCCTCGCAATCGCCGAACTTGCAGATATCACTGCTGGTGCACGCATTGCTGTCGTCGCATTTTTGGCTGTTGAAATTGGGGTTACAGCCCTTGAGCTGGTCGCACAAATCGTCGGTGCAAGGGTTGTTGTCATTGCAATCTTTGGAAATTCCGACGACGCAGCTGCCATTCTTGCAATTGTCGCCCAACGTGCAGACGTTGCCGTCATCGCAAGGGGTGCCGTTCATCGTTTGCGCATCGTATACGCAATTGCCGGTGGTCTTGTTGCAAGTGTCCGCCGTGCAAAGGATATTGTCGATACAGACCTTGGCCTGTCCCGGCACGCAGTTGCCCTCAACGCAGACATCGCTTTGCGTGCAGGCGTCGCCATCGCTGCAGGGCGAAACATTGACCGCATGGACGCAGCCTTTGTCTTTGTCGCAACTGTCCGTTGTGCAAGGGTTGCTGTCGTCGCAACTGACCGCTTTGCCCTGACAGATGCCGTCGCTGCAACCGTCTCCCTCCGAGCACGCATCGCCGTCATTGCACGGGGCACCCACGACTTTGTTCTTGTAATCGCATTTGCCGCTGGCCAAATTGCAGGCACCGGCGATGCAACTCGCGCCGGATTCACAGGTCTTCGCTGCGCCTTTTTGGCACACACCGACTTTGCACAAGTCGCCGACCGTACAAGGATTGTCGTCGTCGCAGGCGATCCCTTCCAAATTGGTGGTGCTGCAGCCGGTAATAGGATCGCAACTGTTGCCTGTGCACGGATTGTTGTCGTCACAACTGACGATTTTGCCTACACATTCACCAGTCTTACATACGTCAGCCTGGGTGCAAACCGTACTGTCATCGCAAGGTGCGCCTTCCTGCACGGCTTTGCCGACGCACTTGCCGTTGACCGGATCGCAAGTGTTCTTGGTGCAAACGTTTGTGTTGTCACAAACCACAGCTTTGCCAATCGTGCAGGTCGCGCCCACACAATGATCCGCCGCCGTACACGCGTTGCCGTCGGCATCACAAGCCTTGCCATCGTCTACGGTTTTTGTACAACCGCTGGCTGGGTCGCAACTGTCGGTCGTGCACGGATTGCCGTCGTCGCAGACCTTGCCGGGACCGGGCACACAAACGCCCTGTTTGCATTGGTCATTGTCGGTGCAAGCGTTCTTATCGGCATCGCAGGGCACATTGTTCAGTTTGCTGTATTGGCAACCCTGCTGCGGATCGCAGGTGCCCACATTGCAGGCGCCGCCCGCGTCGCAAGTCGACTCGTCAGTTAAGCCGTCGCAATCGTTGTCTTTGCCGTCGCAAACTTCCACATCCAACGCCGGCGCCGCGCACGTCGTCAGCCCACTTGCGCCACAGGCGCGCACGCCCGCGCACTTGCCCACAAGCTCACCTTTGTCGTTCTTGTGCTCGACATAACAACTAGTTTGGGCCTTTTGCGCCACGGCCAACTCGCTGCAAGTGCACTCGCCGTACTTCAGTTCCGGTGCCGTCGAAGTCTTCACGCACTGCTTAATTGGCGCACCTTCAACGGAATTGACGCTCTGACAGCCAAAGCCGGCGGCGCAATCGCCATCGGCCGAGCACGCCGTGCCGCAAAAGTTGCCTTGGTTGGCTTCATTGACGCAAGCCGCATCGCCGTTGCCAAGCGTCTGGCAATCCTTTGATTTAACACAAGGATCGCACAAATGTACAAATTTGGGCACGCAAATCGTTACGGAATCGCCGCTGGGTGAATTGATCAACGTGCATTTGTAGCCATCTTGGCATTTGTCGACACAGGGCGTGGCGCAGACTTTACCGCTGCCGATTTCAATACATTGCGCGTTGTCACAATCGCCATTTTCCTTGCAAGTACAGCCAGGTGCGCCGGGGCATTTGCTGGCCGCGTCTCCTGAGAATACGGCGTCCTCTACAGGGGCAACCGTGTCGCTGACCTTTGTGTCGACCACCGCCACCTCTTTGGCGGAATCGCTCGGCGCGGAGTCGACAACGGTGCCGTCCTCAGCGGCGGCAGCGCCACCGTCGGCCTGAACAGTTGCGCCACACGCCGTAAAAAACACAAGGGAAAACAAAGAACTGACGAGAATTTTCATGGCAAACTCCAAAATCGGGGCCAGCACTACTGACAGGTGCAGATCAAGTTATTCAAACCGCTCAAATTTTCCAACCAGTTGCCGATTTTGCACGGCCCGTTGTCGCAAGTCTTATTCGGAATGTCCAAACCGTTGCCGGTGCAGCCGCCGTTCTTGTGCATTTTCCACACGGCGCCTTTGAATTGCACGTTCTTGTAGCCCGGGTTGGGCGTGCAGGTCGCGCCGTAAAAGTGCAGGCAGAAATATTTGGCATCGCCGTCCAAGCTGCCCGTCGAACAACCGCCCTGACCAAAGCCGATGTAATATTCCGCAGTCTGACCAGCAAAAGAGTGAATAGGTCCATAGACTTTGCCTTTCTTGCAGGCGTTGCTGCAGGCGTCGTTGTCTACCAAGTTGCCGTCGTCGCATTCTTCACTCAACTGGTTGACGATGCCGTCGCCGCAGTAGGCCTTGAGCACGCATTTGCCCGCGATGCACCAATTGGCGCCGCCGCAATCCGTTTTGTCCGCAATATTGGCCGCTTGGCAGCCTTTGACCGCGTCGCAGCTGTCGGTCGTGCATGCATTGGCGTCGTCGCAAACGGTGGGTTTTGTGACGCATTTCATGGCGCTGCACTGCTCCGACGTGGTGCAGGCGTTGAGGTCGGGGCACAGCGCATTGTTGGCCTTGTGCAAGCAGCCCGCAAAACTGTCGCAGCTGTCGTCGGTGCACACGTTGTCGTCATCGCAATTGAGCGGCAAGCCGCTGCAAGCGCCATTTTTGCACTGATCTTTGTCCGTGCACTCATTGGCATCCTGGCAAAGCGCGCTGTTGTTGAGGTTGACGCAGCCCTTCTTGGGATCGCAAGAATCATTGGTGCACAAATTGTTGTCGTCGCACTTCACACTTTTGCCTTCACAATCGCCAAACAAGCAGATGTCGCCGCTGGTGCAGGCATTGCTGTCGTCGCAAGCTTTGCTGTTGAAATTGGGGATGCAGCCCTTGCCGATGTCGCACAAATCGTCAGTGCACGGGTTGTTGTCATTGCAGTCTTTTGGGATTCCGACTACGCACACGCTGTTCTTGCAGTTGTCGCCTAACGTGCACACGTTGCCGTCATCGCAGGGAAAGCCGTTCATCGCCAGCGCGTCGTACTTGCAAACGCCCGTCACTTTGTCACAAGTGTCCGCAGTGCAAGCGATATCGTCGATGCAGAATTTCTTGGGGCCAGACACGCAGATGCCGGCGGCGCAAGTGTCGCTTTGGGTGCAAACGTCGCCATCGGTGCACGGTGAGACATTGTTGACGTGCACGCAGCCCGCGGCCCCGTTGCAACTGTCGTTGGTGCAAGGGTTGGTGTCGTCGCAATTGGTCGCCACGCCTTGGCAAATGCCATCGGCACACGCATCGGTTTGCGTGCAGGGATCACCGTCATTGCACGGTGAACCGGCGAGCTTGTTCTTATATTCGCATTTGCCACTGGCCAAAGCGCAAGTCCCGACCACGCAACTGGCCCCTGAATCGCAAGGTTTGGCAGGACCTTTGGCGCAGAGCCCCAATTTACAGGAGTCGCCGACTGTACAAGGATTGTCGTCGTCGCAAGCGATGCCGTCCAAATTGGTCGTGCTGCAACCGGTGACGGGATCGCAACTGTTGCCGGTGCAAGGGTTGTTGTCGTCACAGCTGACAATTTTGCCCACACATTCACCGGTCTTGCAGGAATCCGCTTGCGTGCAGACCGTGCCATCGTCGCAAGGTGCGCCTTCCTGGACGGCCACGCCTTTGCATTTGCCGCTGACCGCATCGCAGCTGCTTTTGCTGCAAGGATTTGTACTCACACATTCAACGGCTTTGCCGATGGTGCACGTCGCACCCACGCAATGGTCCGCCGCTGTGCAAGCGTTGCCATCGGCATCGCAAGGTTTGCCGTCGTCGACGGTTTTGGTGCAGCCGCTCGCTGGGTCGCAACTGTCCGTTGTGCATGGGTTGCCGTCGTCGCAGACTTTGCCCGGGCCCGGCACGCACACGCCCAGTTTGCATTGGTCATTGTCGGTGCAAGCATTCTTGTCCGCATCGCAAGGCACGTTGTTGAGCTTGCTGTAGGCGCAACCGGTTTGCGGATCGCAAGTGCCGACATTGCAGGCCCCGCCAGCGTCGCAAGTCGCTTCATCGGTCAAGCCATCGCAATCGTTGTCCTTGCCGTCGCATACTTCGACATCGAGCGCCGGTGCCGCGCACGTCGTCAGCCCGCTCGCGCCGCACGCGCGCACGCCCGCGCACTTGCCCACAAGTTCGCCCTTGTCGTTTTTGTGCTCGACAAAACAGTTGGTTTGGGCCTTTTGCGCCACCGCCAATTCACTGCACGTGCATTCGCCGTATTTCAATTCCGGTGCAACGGAAGTCTTTACGCACTGCTTCACGGGCGCACCCTCGACCGAAGTCACGGATTGACAGGTGTAACTTGCCGCGCAATCGCCGTCGACCGTGCAGCCTGTGCCGCAAAAATTGCCCTGACCTGCCTCATTGACACAAGCGGCATCGCCATTGCCCAAAGTCTGGCAATCCTTTGATTTAACACAAGGATCGCACAGATGGATGTACTTGGGCACGCAAATCGTGACCGAATCGCCACCGCTGTTGATGAGCGTGCACTTGAACCCTTCCTGACATTTGTCGACGCAAGGCGTAGCGCAGACTTTGCCCGACCCGATTTCAATGCACTGCGCATTGTCGCAATCGCCATTTTCCTTGCAGGTGCAGCCAGGCGCACCGGGGCATTTGGCTCCGCCATCGCCCAAGACCATCGCATCGGGCACTGCGACGCCACCGTCCGCTTGCGCCGTGTCGGCCTTGGTGCCGAGCGTGTCGGTGAGCCCAACCTCGACCGCGGGTGCATCGACGCCACTGCTGTCATTGGCTCCGCCGTCAACGGCCACCGTGGCACCGCAGGCGGCAGTGAGGAGGGTCAGGATCGCTGCAATTGCGTGGTTTTTCATCTGGAAAATTCCTTGTTCGAACAACGGGCGCGTCAAACGGCACCCCTAGATCCTGCCCGTTTGCGGCCGACAACGCTACAGACGTTGCAAAATAACCTTGCCCTGACCCACCTGAACACCGGCGGAATTGCTCGGATTTAGTCCACTATTGAACGACAAGCCGCCATAACCGTACGGCTGCGTCGGGCCGCCCGCTTGGCCACCCTGATAACCGCCGCCGCCACCGCCGCCGTTGCCGCTGTTGCCGCCGCCGCCAAAGCCGCCCGCGCCCACCGCAATGCACTGTCCGGGCCGCTTGCTGGTGCAGCCGATGCCGCCGTTGGTAAACGACATGCCGCCGCCACCGCCGCCGTTGCCTGTAAAGCCGCCGCCGCCGCTGCCTTCGCCGCCGCAACCGCACCAGCCGCCGTCGTTGCCGCTGGTGCCACCCGCGCCGTTGCCGATCGCGATGCTACCGTTTTGATTAGCAATATTTCCGGCACCGCAGTTGCCGGGCGTGCCACCGCCGCCCGCAACCACCAGCGGCGTGTTGCCGATGGCCTTGGCCACAAAGGTGCCGCCACCGGCCGCGTTGGTGTAGCCGTCGACGCCATCCGCACCGCGCTGGCCCACCATAATAGCTAGGACTTCCCCAGCCTTGAGGTCGAAATCGCCCCGCACGCGCGCGCCCGTGCCGCCCGGGCCATAGGACGTATGCTTGCCACCCTCGGCGCCGTACGCTTCAATCCGGTACGTGCCGTCGGACGGAATGGTAAATTTCTGAATGCCGGCTGCAATCGTCACTTTGCCCACCAATCCGGGCTGGCCTGCGTACGCCTGATCGCACTGCGCTTGGTTGGGCCCCGTAGCGCCAAGTTGCGCGCAGTTGCTGAAAGTCACATTGAGCGGCGCGGCCTTGCACGCATTGGAGCAAGCATCGTTGTCGACCAAATTGCCGTCGTCGCATTCTTCCGGCGCTTCGACAATGGCGTTGCCACAGGTCTGTTTGGCCTGGCAAACACCGGCGATGCACCATTTGGCCCCGGCGGCACACAAAGTTTTGTCGACCACTTTGGCCGCCGCGCAGCCGGTGACCGCGTTGCACGTGTCCAACGTACACTCGTTGCCGTCGTCGCAAACGACCGCTTTCTTAACGCAATTCAGACTTTTGCACGTTTCGCCGGTGGTGCACTTGTCGCTGTCCGGACACAGCGCAACGTTGGGCGTCGCTACACAACCCGCGAGTTTGTCGCAGCTATCGTCGCTGCACACGTTGCCGTCGTCGCAGTTGAGCGGCGCGCCGCCGCAAATGCTGTTCTTGCAGGCATCGCCAGTCGTGCATGGGTTGTTGTCGCTGCAAAAAGCGGTGTTGTTGCCATAAACGCAGCCGATTTTGGGATCGCACGAATCATCGGTACACGGATTGCCATCAAAGCAATTGGCAAATTTGCCTTCACAATCGCCAAATTGGCAAATATCGGCGGTGGTGCACGCATTGCCGTCGTCGCAAGCCTTGCTGTTGAAGCTGGGGTTGCAGCCTTTGACCTTGTCGCACAAATCGTCGGTGCAAGGGTTGTTGTCGTTGCAATCCTTGACGATGCCGACTGCGCAAACGCCGCCTTTGCACGCATCGCCCAAAGTGCAGACGTTGAAGTCGTCGCAAGGGGTGCCGTTCATGCCGATAGCATCGTAGACGCAATTGCCGCTTGTCTTGTTGCAGCTGTCAGCCGTGCATAAGGTATTGTCTTCGCAAACTTTTTTCGGTCCGGGTACGCAAAGCCCCGCGATGCAGCCGTCGCTTTGCGTGCACGCGTCGCCGTCGCTGCAAGGTGCTGTGTTGTTGACGTGGCCGCAGCCGGTCTTGTTGTCGCAACTGTCGTTGGTGCAAGGGTTTGCGTCGTCGCAGTTCAGCGTTTTGCCCTGGCAGGTGCCGTTGTCACAGCCGTCGTTTTCCGAGCAGGCATCGCCATCGTTGCAGGGGGCACCCGTGATTTTGTTCTTGTAATCGCACTTGCCGCTGACCAAGTTGCACGAACCGCTCACGCAGGCCGCGCCCGCTTCGCAAACCTTGGTGACTCCCTTGTTGCACACACCGACTTTACACAAGTCACCGACTGTACAGGGATTGTCGTCATCGCAGGCAATGCCGTCCAAATTGGTCACGTTGCAGCCGGTTTTGGCATCGCACGCGTCGCCGGTGCACGGGTTGTTGTCGTCGCAACTCACAATTTTACCCGTACAATCGCCATCTTGGCAGTGGTCCGCTTGCGTGCAGACTGTGCCGTCGTCGCAAGGTGCGCCCTGTTGCACCGCTTTGGCCACGCACTTGCCGCTGACCGCATCGCAAGTGGCTTTGCTGCAAACGTTTGTGTTGTCGCAGACCACAGGTTTACCGGCAGTGCACACGCTGCCCACGCAGTGATCGGCCGCCGTGCACGCGTTGCCATCGGCATCGCAGGCCTTGCCGTCGTTGGCGACTGTGACGCAGCCGTTGCCAGCGTCACAGCTGTCGGTGGTGCAAGGGTTGCCATCATCACACATTTTGCCGACGCCAGGCACGCAAACACCTTGCTTACATTGGTCATTTTCAGTGCAGGCGTTCTTGTCCGCGTCACAAGGCACGTTGTTCAACTTGTTGTACTGGCAGCCCGCCAGCGGATCGCAAGTGCCGACGTTGCAGCTGCCGCCGCCATCGCAGGTCGCCTCATCGGTTAGCCCGTCGCAGTCATTGTCTTTGCCATCGCATACTTCGACGTCAAGTGCTGGTGCGGCGCACGTCGTGAGGCCGTTGCCCGCGCACGCGCGCACGCCCGCGCATTTGCCGGTGAGTTCGCCCTTGTCATTCTTATGCTCGACAAAACAGCTGGTTTGCGCCTTTTGTGCAATCGCCAATGGGCTGCACGTGCATTCGCCGAATTTCAGTTCCGGCGCGCTCGACGCTTTGACACACTGTTTGATCGGCGCCCCTTCCACAGAATTGACACTTTGGCAGGCATAACCACCGGTACAATCGCTGTCCGCGCTGCACGCAGTGCCGCAGAAATTGCCTTGGCCGCCTTCAGCGACGCAGGCCGAATCGCCCATGCCCAAGCTCTGGCAATCCTTTGATTTCACGCAGGGATCGCACAAATGGATGTTCTTGGGCACGCAAATGGTCAGCGAGTCACCGCCGTTGCCGTTGATCAGTGCGCACTTGTAGCCGTCCTCGCATTTGTCGACGCATTTGGTGGCGCAAACCTTGGCGGCGCCAATCTCTATGCATTGCGCGTTGTTGCAATCGCCGTTTTCCTTGCATTCACAACCTTGGCCGCCGGGGCATTGGCTGCCGGCGTCTGCGCCGCCCACAGGCACATCAGCCGTCGGCGCCGTCTCGGCCACTTTGATGTCGACCGCACTGTCTTTGGCGACATCACTAATACCGAGATCCTGAGCCGCCGTGTCGTCCACCGCGCCGCCACTGCCATCGCCGTTGGCCGAAACCACGGAACCACAGCCCGCCGCCAGCGCAATAACGCCCAACAGGCCCGCAATCAACCCAGCATTTTTTAACTTCAAATTCAACATACTTCGCCTCTTTGTCTGATCATCGTTCGCAGCACAACGCGTCTTGCGGCGTCGTTAGCCGCTGGCGCTTGCAGTCTATCAATTCCACGTCACCGTTACATAGCCATTGCCCGGCTGGGTGTTGGGCGTGTTGGTTTGGTTGCTGCCGCCATTGAAAGAACCACCGCCGCCGCCGTGGTGCGGATCGCCGCCAGCCCCGCCGCCGGAATAGCCGCCGCCACCGCCGCCGCCGCCGTACGCGTTGCCGCCGCCGCCGCCACCGCCGTAGTTACCGGCGCCGCCGCAGCCACCACCGCCGCCGTTGCACAAACCGGTGCCACCCGCGAAAGTAAACTTGCTTTTGCCGCCCGTGCCGCCGCCGCCCTGACCGGCGTTGGCGCCGTCGCCCAACCAGCCCGCGCCGCTGGAACCCCAACTCGATCCACTGCCGCCCAAACCGCCGACGCCGCCCGCGTTGCCTTCCGAAGATGGATTGCCGTTCAACGCCACCGATCCACCGGCATTGGCCGAAAGCGCAGGCGATCCTGCATACTTGCATTTGCCGCCACCGCCGCCCGCGGCCATCAAAAGCGCGTTGTTGACGTCGTAAACAAACGAGCCACCGGCACCGCCACCGCTATTTTGCACCTGACCCGTCGAGTCCAGACCGACGCCGCCCACGACAATGTTCAACTTTGCCCCGGTAGCGACGGCAAAAGTGCCCTTCATTTTCGCACCCAAACCGCCGCCATTGCCACCCGCGCCGCCAGCCGCTTCGATGGTCAAATTGGTGCAACTGGGCATGACAAAACTTTGCAAAGCGCCTGTGAAATTGAAAGTCTGCTGGCCGGGAATGCAACCGGCGCTGCACTTGCCGGCCAAACAAATCATGCCGCCACCGCAATCGGTCTTGTCAGCGACGTTGGCGTACTGGCAGCCCTTGACGGCGTCGCAAGTGTCCGAAGTGCACGCATTGCCGTCGGTGCAGACCACGGCTTTCTTGACACAATTCATAGCTTTGCACTGTTCCGCCGTCGTGCATGCGTCGCTGTCCGGACACAGCGCGATGTTGGGCGTGTTCAAGCAGCCGCTGCCCTTGTCGCAACTGTCGTCGCTGCACACATTGTTGTCGTCGCAGTTGACCGGTGCGCCGCCGCAGGCGCTGTTTTTGCACTGATCTTTGTCCGTACAGGCGTTGTTGTCGTTGCAAATGACCGAGTTGGCGGAGTTCACACAGCCCTTCTTGGGATCGCAGGCGTCGTCGGTGCAGGGATTGCTGTCGTTGCAACTGATGGAACTACCTTCACAATCGCCAAATTTGCAGATGTCTGTCTTGGTACACGCGTTGTTGTCGTCGCAGGCCTTGCTGTTGAAATTTGGGTTGCAGCCCTTGGTCTTGTCACACAAATCGTCCGTACACACGTTGTTGTCATTGCAATCTTTGACAATACCCACGCTGCAACTGCCATTGCCGCATGAATCGCCAATCGTACAGACGTTGCCGTCGTCACAAGGGGTGCCATTCATGCCCAATGCGTCGTACACGCAATTGCCGGAGGTCTTGTTGCAACTGTCGGCTGTGCAAAGCTTATCGTCCGCACACACTTTGGCCACGCCCGGCACGCAGGCACCGTCCGCGCACTTGTCACTGGCCGTGCACGCATCGCCATCGCTGCAGGGCGATGCGTTGCTTTTGTGGGCGCAGCCCGTGACTTTGTCGCAACTGTCATTGGTGCAAGGGTTGCTGTCATCGCAACTGACGACTTTGCCTTGACAATTGCCATCAACGCAGCCGTCATTTTCTGAACACGCATCGCCATCGTTGCACGGCGAACTGGCCACCTTGTTCTTGTAATCGCATTTGCCGGTGACCAAACTGCAACTGCCGATCGTGCATTCCATCCCAGAATCGCAGACTTTCAGCGCGCCCTTGGCGCAAACGCCGACTTTGCACAAATCGCCAATGGTGCACAAATTGTCATCATCGCAGGCAATGCCGTCTAAGTTTGTGGTGTTGCAGCCGGTCAGCGGATCACAACTGTTGCCGGTGCAGGGGTTGTTGTCGTCGCAGCTGACGATTTTGCCCACACAATCTCCAGCCTTGCACACGTCAGCTTGGGTGCACACGGTCTTGTCGTCGCACGGCGCGCCGTCCTGCACCGCTTTGCCCACGCACTTGCCGTTGGTCGGGTCACAACTGGCTTTGCTGCAAGGGTTTGTGTTGTCGCAAACCACAAATTTGCCCGGCGTGCAAACCGCACCTTCGCAGTGGTCAGCCGCCGTGCAGCCGTTGCCGTCGGCGTCGCAGGATTTGCCGTCATCGACGGTTTTGGTGCAACCGCTGGCCGGATCGCAGCTGTCGGTTGTGCACGGATTGCCGTCGTCGCAGACCTTGCCCGGCCCCGGCACGCAAATGCCCAGTTTGCATTGATCGTTGTCGGTGCAAGCGTTTTTATCCGCATCGCAAGGCACATTGTTCAATTTGTTGTACTGGCAGCCAGCCTGCGGATCGCAAGTACCCACATTGCAAGCGCCGCCGGCATCGCAAGTCGTTTCATCGGTTAATCCATCGCAATCGTTGTCTTTGCCGTCGCACACTTCCACATCGAGCGCCGGCGCCGCGCACGTCGTCAGGCCGCTGCCACCGCACGCGCGCACGCCTGCGCACTTGCCCGTGAGTTCGCCCTTGTCGTTCTTATGCTCGACAAAACAATTAGTTTGGGCCTTTTGCGCGATTGCAATTTCCGAGCACGTGCATTCGCCGTATTTCAATTCGGGCGCCGTCGTTGTCTTCACGCACTGCTTAACCGGCGCGCCCTCTACGGAATTGACACTTTGGCAACCATAACCCGCCGCGCAATCGCCGTCCGCTGTGCAGGCCGTGCCGCAAAAATTGCCTTGGCCGCCTTCGGCGACACAGGCCGCGTCGCTCAAGCCCAAGCTCTGGCAATCTTTGGATTTGACGCACGGATCGCACAAATGCAGAAATTTCGGCACGCAAATGGTGAGTGAGTCACCGCCATTGCCGTTGATCAGCGCGCACTTGTAGCCTTCGTCGCACTTGTCGACGCATTTGGTGGCGCAGACCTTGCCGCTGCTGATCTCGATGCACTGCGCATTGTTGCAATCGCCATTTTCCTTGCAAGTACAGCCTTGTCCGCCGGGGCAGTTGGCCGCGATGTCGGCA
>CAMDBH010000080.1 GCA_945889325.1 Klebsiella pneumoniae | reverse complement strand
AGTTAGGGTAGTTTTGGGCCGGCGCGCCGTCTGTCTTTTCTCTGCCTTGGGCCGCGCGCTGCACGCGCAACCCACGGCGCGTTCTACCTCTGCCGTCGCGCTTTTTGATTTTTTTAACCGCAGCGGGCGCAGGCGCCCGCCAGCTCGCGGACTTTTCGAGCCCGTCCCAAATCCAAAACCCACCAAAACTAATCCAAATAGCGCGCTAGCGCTGCCGCGCGCAGCGCTACCTAATCGAACTCGCTGGCATCACCGTGCTGCAAATGGCCGATGGCCATTTGCGCGGCGCGTAGATGCCGCTCGTGCGCGGCGCGCCCCGGGCGCTGCGTCACGGGTGAGCGGCGGCCCAGATCTGGGGAAAATAGAACAAAAGCGCTGGGTTCCCCAAGGGGCCAGCGCTTGGGCCCCTTGGGTCGCCGGAGGCGAAACCGATTGAATGAAAAGGATGTTTTGTTGCCGCGCGCCGGAGGCGCAAAACGATCCTTCGCTAATGGAAGCCCGCCGCTAGGCGTTGGCCCTGCCGGAGGCAAGAGCTGGACCGCTTAGGGCAAAACCCGCCGGGAGGCTAAGCCCTGCCGGAGGCAAGAGCTGGACCGCTTAGGGCAAAACCCGCCGGGAGGCTAAGCCCTGCCGGAGGCAAAAGCCGAACGCAGTTCAAATGAAAACCCCATCACCCCACCTTGCGCCAAATGCTGGCCAACCACGGTTGTTGTTCCCGCGGCAGCCCTTCGGGGCGGTAATAATGCGACAATTCGACAAATCCCGCCGCTGTGAGGTAGCGCCGCCAACTTTCCAAAGTGTGGTAAACGGCAAAGCGGTCGCCGTTCCAGCCTTCGCTGTCGTGGCCGTGCGGATTGGAGGCAAAGAGCACGCCGTTGGGCCTGAGCGTGTTGTGAAATTGCATGAGAACTTTGGGCAATATCGAAGTGGGTACGTGAAATAGCGACGCGTTGGCAAAAATGCCATCGAAATGCTGGGGCGGCAAATCAAGCGCGTCAAACGTCTGCTGCCACACCTCGCATCCGCTAAAGGCCCGCGCCATCTCGACAAATTGCGCGGCACCGTCCAAGCCGATGGCGCGGTGCCCCAGTTGACTGAACGCTTTTAGGTCGCGACCTGGGCCGCAGCCGAAATCCAAAATCGTCAGCGGTGCGGAAGAGTCAAGTTGGTCCAAAAGCGCTTTTATGTTCTGGCTGACGTCGTGGTCGCGCGTGCCTTGCCAAAACATTTCCGCGCGCCCGTTGTAATTTTGCAGGGTTAGCTGGCCGATGATCGCCGGATCGTGGGCTTTGTCTAGCGGGTCATTTGGCATCGGGTTTGTACAGCGCGGCGTAGACCGCTCGTTCGCAGGCGGAGCCAGCTTTGGCGCTGGCCATCGACATCGCGCTGGCGAAGTCGGCATTGCGCGGCAGGGCTTCATCGACAAAACGCGCGATTTCGCCGGCATCTAGACCGCGGCTGCACACCGCCGCCACCAAGGGCACGATGCAGCGGCGGCCGCTGGGCTGCGCCAAAATCATCGACGTGGCTTCAAGGGAACCCAAATCCGCACTGTGCGCCGCCAAGATCAAGCAATCGCTGTACTTTGGTGTCAACCACCGCGCCAACAGCAGATCGGCAATCGCCTGACTGCGCAGCACTGAACTGAACTTATCCGGTCCTGGCCGCACAATCGGCGAGGTGAACAAACCGCCGCAAGCCGCCGCCGCCGCTGTGCCACCTGGCGGTGGCGCCGTGGCGCAGCGTTCTTGCGTCAAGAGCAAGTCTGGTTCCGCGGCATCCATAACGCCCAGCGCCACCAGCCGATCCAACCAACCGAGCGCAGCCTCGATCGACACCGCCAGCGGCTGCAAACGGTGGCCCAACCAAGCGCCATACACTTCCGCACGTGTCGCCGCCGTCGGCAGGTCTTCCATATTTTTTGCGGCATCATCGGCCAAATCGGCTAAAATTTCAGTGTCGCGCCACGTCGCCATGTACACATATTGACAAGCACCGGCGGCGTCGGCCGCGACCGTGTCGGGCGAACGCTGTCTATCCAAACCCTTGGCCTTGAGCCAGTTTTGCGCCGCCGCCAGCTTTTCTGCAGTGTCAAAACGGCGCTTGAGCACCGACTGCGCCTGCTCGCAAGTCAGTTCCGGCAACTCGGCAACCGCTTCAGGCGTAAGTCCAGCAATTCCCTCATTAAACCCCGTGCGCTCAAAGCGCACCCAGCGCGGTTGCACCACACCCGACTTGGCCAGCCACGCGAATTCTTTGGTCAAAGTGCGACGTTCGCGCGGCGACAAGTCGTCGGTCCCGTCGAGCAGCAACACCCACGGTCCAGCACCGATGGCCTGCGCCAAATCCGCCGCCGCATCGCTGCCGGTAACGCCCAATTTTTGCAAAATCACCGCGGCCAACGCGGGAGATCGGTCGACTGCAGCCGCAAATTTTGGACGCAAATCGGTGGCGACATCGATGCGCACGGTCAACGTTTTTTCGCACATCGCCACTTCAAGCGCATCGGCGACACCGGTTTTGCCGCTGCCTGCGCGGCCGCTGAGCCAAATTTGGCCGCCCGCTTGGCCGGTGGCAATTTTTTGCGCCAGTTGGGCTTCACTGACTTTTTCGCTCGCCGCGCCTGTGCGCAGCGTCAGCGTCACCGGCGTGTGCTGGCCTTTTTCCACCAGGGCCGCAAAAGCGCGTGTCGCCGCAATGCAGCGATCGGATAGCGCCTCCGGAATCTGGGTCGGACCCGTGGGCTGCGCGGCACCGCAGGCGTTGGTCACAATGGCGAAACATATCAAGACAAGATTGCGCTTTTTCATGCGTCAAAGCCTAACAGTTGTACGCTGAATTGCAAGATCCGCCCGCTCGCGAATTTGGCCCTGTCGCCGCGCAGCGCTTTGGCGCATACTTCCGCTGGCCGTCGGCAACACGCCATCGGAGGACCGAGCCCGATGCCGCTTGCCCGCAACTTTGCATTCTTCATCGCATTTCTGGCCGCCGCTGCGATCTGCCATTCAGGCTGCAGCCGCGCCGCCGCCGCGACCGATTCGGCAGAAATCACCCAACAAGCAACGCCACAAGACGCTGAAATTGGCAACGAAATGCCAAGCGCGACCGACGCGTCGGCGGACCAACAGGCGCCAGATACACCCTTGCTTGACGCAGCCGACAGCGCGATCGACGCGATCGCCGACGTCAAGCCCGCCGCAAACGATGTCGCCGCAGCCGATGCCCCTGTGCCGGTTGGCCCTGTGTTGACATTGCACGGCGCCGCAGTTGTTGGCGTCGGTCCGGCCGAAGTCGACCTCGTCGACGGCAAAATTTTCGCAATTCGCGTTGGAGTGGCGCGGGGAGTAACACCGGTTGGCGCAACAATCGTCGATATTTCAGGCAAATGGCTGGCACCGGCCTTCATCGACAGCCACGTGCACATCGTCTACCTGCAAGCCGTGCAACAAATGGCCCACGGCGGCGTCGCCGGCATCGTCGATCAGGCGGCACCGCTTGCGTTTTTTGACAAGACTTTTGCGCCCTTGGTCGCCATCGGTTCGGGCCCGATGATCACGGCCGTCAACGGCTACCCGTTGAGCAGCTGGGGCGCCAACGGTTACGGCATCGCCTGCGCCACCCCCGATGCCGCGACAAAAGCCATCGAGTTACTGGCAGGTAAAGGCGCGGCGCTGATCAAGCTGCCCTTTTCCAGTGGCCCTCAGCTGACGGCGGCGACAGTAGCTGCCGCCATGGCGGCGGCCCACGCACACAAATTACCTGTTAGTGTTCACACGCTTGACGATGCAAGTGCGCTGCTGGCGGGACTTGCCGGTGCCGACATCTTGGCGCACACACCCGTCGAAGCGTTGCAGCCGGCGACGCTGGCTATCTGGAAAAAGCGCATGGTTATCAGCTCGCTGGCTGCATTCGGCGGTGACTCCTCGACAATCGCCAATCTGGCCGCACTGCACAAGGCGGGCACAACTGTTTTGTACGGCACGGATTTCGGCAACACATCGACGCCTGGCATCGATGGCAATGAAATTGCGCTGTTGCAAAAAGCTGGCTTGGACGGCGCCGCGATCTTGGCGGCAGGCACTTCGGCACCGGCGCAATTTTGGCACATGGACAATCTTGGGGCGATCGCCGTTGGCAAGGCCGCAAGTTTGCTGGTACTTCAGGCCGACCCGCTGCAAATGCCGCAAACGCTGGCCCAACCGCTGGCAGTCTACCTGAACGGCGTGGAACAGTAGTAAATCTCAGCTATTGCCAACGCTGAACCGGCTCAGCCCTTTTCAACAACCGCTTTCATCTGCGCCAAACCTTTTTCAAAGTCCGGCCCGACCATCTTGTCCATATCCATGAAGATATGGATGACTTTGCTCATGAAGTTGTTCTTGCCCGCCATGATCCAGTCGACCTTTGTCTTGTCGCCATCTTTGGCAATCACAAAAGTTGTGGTGTTCGTCATTTCGAAAGGCGCAATAAAGTCAAGCTTGATCACGACTTTGCCCGGTGCCTCACTGCCCGTAATGGTCATTTTGCCCGTGCCGACTTTGTCGTTGCCAGTCCAGTCGTAGACCGCACCGACGCCCGACGCGGGGCCCGTGTAGGTCGTTTTCATCGCTGGATCCATTTTGGCCCACGGCGACCAAGCTTCCCATTTGTGAAAGTCGTTGATATTGGCCTAAACTTTGTCTGCCGGCGCCGCCATACTCAGGCTGCGCTTGAGTTCAAACGTGTCCGGCTGCATAGCGGCGTAGCCCAAAAACAACACCAATAACACCGTGATACCGATACCAATTTTCTTGCCCATGATGTGCCTCTCCCGCCAAAAAAAAAGTGTTAAAAATTCCGCCAAGAAGTGAATTGTCCACCCACAGAAATGTGCAAAACGCGAACTGCCAGCGGCACCTGCGCCGCTTCATCTGCGGAGTGTAGGCGAACGCTGGCAGTTCTGCAAAATCCTTTGGATCAGCCCTCGGCGACTGAACTCATCGTCACCGCGCCGACGCGGCGCTCGGTGTCGGGCGCAAAGGCGATCTCGCGCACGCGGTCGTCCAATTTCTTGAACAGCGCCGGTTCGTCGCGAATCAAGGCGCGGACTTTTTCACGCCCTTGGCCCAAGCGTTCGCCATCTAAGCTGTACCAAGCGCCCATTTTGTCCAAAATCCCCATTTCTACAGCGGTATCGATCAAATCGCCCGCGCTGCAGATGCCTTCACCGTACAGAATATCGAATTCGATCTGCTTGAACGGCGCCGCCACCTTGTTCTTGACCACTTTGACGCGCGTGCGGTTGCCAATGCTGTCTTCACCCGACTTCAGGGCACCGATGCGCCGCACATCCAAGCGAATCGACGCGTAAAACTTCAGCGCATTGCCACCCGTCGTCGTTTCCGGACTGCCGAACATCACGCCGATTTTCATGCGCAATTGGTTGATAAACACCACGCAGGTATTGGACTTGCTGATCGACGCCGTCAGCTTGCGCAGCGCTTGGCTCATCAGCCGCGCGTGGGAACCGACTTGCGAATCGCCCATGGCGCCTTCAATTTCAGCCTTGGGCACCAGCGCAGCCACCGAGTCGATGACGATAATGTCCACCGCGCCCGAACGCACCAAGGTATCCACAATTTCAAGGGCTTGCTCACCAGTATCCGGCTGACTGACCAGCAAATCGTCGGTCTTGACGCCCAACTTGCGCGCATAACCCACATCCAGCGCGTGTTCCGCGTCGACAAAAGCGGCGATACCGCCGGTCTTTTGCGCTTCAGCGATCAAGTGCAGCGTCAAGGTGGTTTTGCCCGACGATTCTGGGCCGTAAATCTCCACAATGCGCCCGCGCGGCACGCCGCCAACACCCAACGCGATGTCCAAACCGATCGAACCGGTGTGAATGACTTCCATCGCCTCTTTGGGTTCCTGGTCACCCAAACGCACCATCGCGCCTTTGCCAAAAGTGCGCTCAATGGTCGCCAACGCCGTGGCAATTGCCGCTTGTTTGTCGTTGGAAACGCTGACGCCTTCTGAAATGTCTTTTTTTGTCCGTGCCATTTGGGTGCTCCGTATCTGTTGTGCAGCTTGTCGCCTTTCAGGGTGCAGGCGCAATCGCTACCTGCTGTACAGATGTTCAGTGATCTGCAGAAAAAGCGCAAGTTTTTTTTTCTGCTCTGTCCAACTATTTGGAAGTAACCGGCTGATATAACAGAGAAAAAAAATTTGTTCAGCACTGAACAAATTCGCAAATTGCCTGATCATTTGACGCGGGATCGGCGCGGCGCCTTGCGCAAGACTATGCAAACGCTTACATTTCGTCCGCGCGCGCCGCCCACTGGCGTCCGCCTGAGGCCGCATGTCTGTTATCGATTTTGCCGAAGCCGCCCACATCCGCGCGCGCACCCGCTCCGAACCACCTGAATCTGTTGATGTTGCTATTGTCGGCTGCGGCATCGGCGGTTTGACTGCCGCGGCCTATTTGGCACGCTCCGGTTTGAAAGTGGCTTGTTTTGATTCGCATTACGTCGCTGGCGGCTGCACGACGCAATTTGAACGCGGTCCGAGCGATGGGCGCTACCATTTTGACATCGGCTTGCACTATGTTGGTGATTGTACAGAAAAAGGCGCGATCCCGACGATGCTGCGCGGGGCGGGCGTCGAGGTCGATTGGCTGCCGATGGATCAAAACGGTTTTGACACGCTGATTTTTCCGGGTCTGCGTTTTGCCATTCCGGCCAACATTGAATTGTACCGCGATCGGCTTGTGGCCTTGTTTCCCAAGGAGAAAAAGGGCATCGATCGCTATGTTCAGTTGTTGCGCGAAGTCGATCATTTTGCCAGCGTCATGGAGGCGCGCAAAAAGCCATCGGCGCTCAAGATGGTGCTGGATCTAGCGCTGCATGGGCGGCTGCTCGCGCGCTACCGCGGTGCGACCATTGCCCAATTTCTCGATACATGCACCCAGGATCCTGGCTTGCGGGCGATTTTCCTCGGCCAAAGCGGCGATTACGGCGTGCCGCCCAGTGAATGCAGCGTTTTGATGCACATGGGCTTGGCGGCTCACTATTTCAAGGGCGCATATTACCCCAAGGGTGGCGGGCAGGTTCTGGCCGATCGGTTGGCGGACAGCGTGGAAGCCGCCGGCGGCACCATTCATCTGCGCATGGGCATTGAGAAAATTTTGATTGAAAACGAAGTCGCTGTCGGCATCCGCACCGAACCGCGCAAAGGCCAACAATACACCGTTCGCGCGGGCAAAGTGCTGAGCAACGCGGATATCAAACGGACTTTGCTGGAACTTGTGGGCCCTGAAAACCTGCCGCAGCGCTGGGTCGAGCGCACGCAGACGATGCAAATGGGTGGCGCCCTGTTCATGACGTTTTTGGGCGTGCAGGCGGATATGGCGCAAAAGGGTATGGCTGCCACAAATTACTGGCAATTTGATAGTTTTGACGTCGAAGCGTTTTACCGCGACTGCAACGTCGGCGGCCAGATTACGCCGCGCGGCTGCTATATCACCAGCACAACGTTCAAAGACCCGACAACCACAACCCATTCACCGGCCGGCATTTGCAACATTGAAGTGATGACTTTGGTGCCGGGCGGCGCCGACGCATGGGGCGTGCCCAAAGCGCAGATTGACGGTGGAAGCTACCGAAAAGACGGCGAATATAAGGAACGCAAGGACCAAGTGCAGGCCGACATGATACGCCGGCTTGAAGCCATTTTTCCCGGCACGGCAGAACACATTGTCTTTGCAGAATCGGCCAGTCCCGTCACCCACAGCCGCTACACCCGCGCCAGCGACGGCACAGGTTATGGCTTGGCGGCCACCCCCGGACAATTCATGAACGAGCGCCCCGGTTACCGCGCCCCAGTCAGCGGCTTGTACTTGTGCGGCGCTTCAACGCGGGCTGGGCACGGCATTGTCGGCGCGATGCGTTCAGGGGTTTCGGCGGCCAAACGCATTGCTCAGGACATGGGCAATTCCCTGTAAGGCCAGCTGATGACTATTGATCCCAAAGACCTGAAAACGCTGGCGATTCGCGTGACGCTGCTGACGCTCGCGGTGCGCATGGTGCCCATGATCGGCACCGATCTGACGCCGTCTGAAAGTGCGATTGCCTATGGTTTGGGCGTAGATGGCGCCACGACCGAGCCGTTTCTGCGCCTGCTGCACCATTGGGCGCAGTCTGTCGGCAATTTCACGTTTCTGGTGCGGTTGCCGCAGTTTGCCGCCGATTTGCTCATGCCGTTTTTGGCCATCGCGTACGCGCGCGCCGCAGGCTGGGGCGCGATTCCGGGTCTGTTCGCCGGTTTGATTTTGGCGATGGCGCCGCTGGGCATCGCGGCTGGCTATCGCTTGGACGGCGGCGCACTGATCAGCGCCACTGTTCTGGGATCGTTAGTGCTTTTGCGCCAAGGCCTGCGCGAAGGCCAGCCGCGGCTAATTCTGCTGTCCAACGGGCTGCTTTTGCTCGGCGCGGGCGTCTCTCCTTTGGCGCTTTTGGCCGTTCCCGCCGGTATTTACATGGGTTATCGCGCGGTGGCGATGGACAATATCCGGCGTCTGGGCATGCTCGGTTGGCCAATCGTGGCCGTGGTGATTTTGGCCAGTCGTTACGCGTTCTTGGGCCATCTGGCACCGGAACCCAATGCAGCTGCGCTTTGGCGGACGATGCATTTTGCGTCGGGTGATGCGTCCAATTGGGGCCAAGATGGCTTGCCGTCCGCATTTTTGCAGATTTTGGCCGCGTTTTCGCCCGCAGGCCCGACTGGCGCGCTGGCGGATCAAATCGAATTGACGGCGGCGCCCCTCTGGTCGCTGATTGCGGTGGCTGGTCTGACCTTTTTGTCGCTCTTGGGTTTGCTCAAGGGCCAAGTGCGCCCCGACCCCGAAGCCGAAAAACCCGATGCAGAACGCGGCGCATGGCGCACCGTCGGCATCACGGCGGTGCAACTGCCGCGCAATTTGGGCGACCGCGACTGGTTGCCGTTGCTGCTGATTGTGCTGGGGGCGCTGTTGTTTTGTCTGCGCTGCGCGCACTTGCAAATCGCCGATGGCCTGACCGACGCGCTCGCCGCCGTGCGTCCGGCCATCGCGCTGATGTTCGGCGTCGGCGTGACTGCGGCGCTGTTGCCCAAGCCAAAGCAGAGCGAATCCGATAATTTGCGAGCGCGCCACCGTTTCAACGGCAGCATGGCCATCTTGACGATGCTGGTGTTTCTCATCGGCGCGTTGCACTTGTTGGCGCACACGGGCTCTCCCGATCGCCTAGCGCCGCGCAAGGTTGCCCGCGCCGTGCTGAACGCCGGAGGCCAGCAGGGCGCGGTGTTGGCGCTTGGTGGCCGCGGACTGGCGGTATCGTTTATCCTCGATCCGACGGGCGTTTTGCCCAATTTGCGCCGCAGTTCGCTGAAAATGGACGACGCGCTGGAACAATTGCTGGTGCTGATGCGCAAAAAGCCAAAAATACTGGTGCTGGCAGGTGACCGCGATGCTTTGGGCACGACCGACGAGACGCCGTTAAAAATCCCGCAGTTGGATCGCGTACGCCAGAGCTTGGACGATTCGCTGACGGCCTCGGGTTGGCAAGCGCAGGACGACGGCCATTTGTTCCTCGGCAAGTCGGCGCTGATGGTTTATTCCCTTGAAATACCTGAGCTTTCGCCGGGCACGGTCCTGCCTCAACTCGGCCCGGGTCTCATGCCGTGATGGCAACGCCCGCCACATCAACGCTTGCCACAGCGACCCACGGCGCCCTGCACTTGCTGGGTCAGGTGTTGGCGCAATTTGAATCGCGGCCGGGGCAAACGCAAATGGCCCAAGCGGTGGCCCAAGCCTTAGATACCCAACGCGATTTACTGGTGGAAGCGGGCACCGGTACCGGCAAAACGCTGGCCTACTTGCTGCCGATTTTGGCGGCGGGAAAAAAGGCTATTGTTTCAACGGCAACCAAACATCTGCAGTCGCAGATTATCGGTCAGGACATCGCGGTCGCCATGCGCGCGGCAGGCGTGCAGCGCGAAGTCACAGTGCTCAAGGGTCGAGCCAACTACTTGTGTTTAGACCGTATTCACGCCATCCAACACGGTGGGCGTTTGCCCACAGTGGAATTCATGGCCATTGAAAGCAGCAGCCGCTACAGCGTCACCGGCGATCGCAGTGAAGTCGCTGGGGTCCAGGAAAACGACCCAATTTGGCCCGAAGTCACCAGCACCGCCGACAGCTGTTTGGGCACCAGTTGCGCGTTCTTCGACCAGTGTTTTGTCGTCAGGGCGCGCAGGCGTGCGCAAGCCGCAGACATTGTCATTGTAAACCACAGCTTGCTACTGGCGGACTATGCCATTCGCGAACGCTTTGATCAAGGGGGCCTTTTGCCATCCGTCGACGTGATTGTGATCGATGAAGCGCACGCTTTGGCCGACATCGCCACCACATTTTTTGGCACCACGTTGGCGCAACGCCGCATTTATTTTCTCACCCGCGATTGGCGGGGCCAACTGACCAACGACGTGCCGCATGAGCTTCAGGAGCAAATCAGCGGTCATTTGAATGACATAGACGAGTCGACCACCGTACTTTTCAAGCGTCTGCGCGCCTTGAATCACCAGCAGCCGCTGCGGGCGCAAACGCAACTCGATCACCAGCAAGCGGCATTGGATTTGGATGAAAAATTGGGTTTGACGCAAAATCTCCTGGAACATGAGACACTTGCTGCGCTACCCCATTGGCAAAAAGCCGCCGAATCGCTGTATGCCCTGCGCAATGAGTTGGATCGCACGATGCTGCAGATCCATGGCGATGAACCCGATGAATTAGCAGACGATTTTTACGTGCGTTGGATTGAACACCGCCAGCACGATTCCTCCGTGCTGGCGATGCCGCTGGATGTGGGGCCGATTCTGCAGCGGACTTTGCTGGCGGAAAAAGCAGTGCGCATCTTTACTTCCGCAACGCTAACTGCTGCTGGCAGCTTTGAACACGCGCGCCAAAAGTTGGGGTTAGCAGCAGATACCGACACGTTGCTTGTGGAAAGTCCGTTTGATTTCCAGACCCAAGCGCTGCTGTACGTGCCGACTAATGTGCCAGAGCCCTTTGCCAGCGGCCGCGACCAAGCAGTCGCCCAAACCATTGAACAACTCGCGATTTTGAGCGGCGGTGCCTGCTTTGCGCTGTTTTCCTCGCACCGCGCGATGCGCGATGCCTATGATCGGGTAAAGCCGCGGATTTCCATGACCTGTTTGGTGCAAGGCGATGCAGGCAAGGAAGAATTGCTGGAGCGCTTTGTCCGCGAGCAGCCCGCGGTGCTGTTTGCCACCATGGGTTTTTGGCAAGGCGTCGACTTGCCGCAAGACGCGTTGCGTACGGTGGTGATTGATAAAATTCCGTTTCCGCCTCCCGACGATCCGCTGTTTGCCGCGCGGGGCCAGCGCATTGAGGCCCAAGGAGGCAGCAGTTTTCACCAGTTGAGCATACCGATGGCGGCGATCGCTTTGCGTCAAGGATTTGGCCGCCTTGTGCGTTCGCGTCGCCATTTTGGCGTGGTGACTTTGCTCGATCCGCGGGTGGTGACCAAGTCGTACGGGCGTTTGCTGTGGCGCAGTTTGCCCAATGTGCCACGCACCCGCGATTTTGCTCTCGTCCAGGCGTTTTTTGCAGAGCGTCTGCTTTGATTCTGTTGACCCACCCAATGACCGATTTCAAAAGCGCCACATGGGTATTGCTGGTATTTCTGTTGCTGGGGCCCGCGTTGGCGCTCAGCGCAACGCCAACGGCCTCGCCGTTGCTGCGCGTCGAGCAGTCCACCACCGGCACGACGCTGTGGCTGCGCATGAAAAACGGACCTTTTCCGTGTGACGGCAAGCCGTATCGCGATGCAACGACGGCACTTTTTGTCCCTACACACTACAAGCCGCAAAAGCAAATCGACATGCTGGTGCACTTTCATGGCCACGATGGTCTGGTGCCGCGCAAAATCGTCGAACACCAACTGCGCGAACAAGTCGCTGAATCTGGTCGGAATATCCTGTTTGTCATGCCGCAGGGTCCGACCAACGCCGGTGATTCTGCCGGTGGCAAGTTGGAATTGCAGGCTGGCTTTGCCGCCTTCACAACCGAAATGTTGCAGATGCTGCAACGCAAAGATGTGCGTAAAGCGTTAATACTGTTTAGGTTTACCAAACAACTGCAACTGGGGCATGTGGCGCTTTCGGCGCATTCGGGGGGTTATCACGTCACGGCAAAGGTATTGGAATTGGGAGGCGTGCCGGTGCGAGAAGTCTTTCTTTTCGACGCGTTGTACGCCGATGTGCCGCTGTTTCGCGATTGGCTGGCGCAGCAGGAGGGTCAGGGCAAACGCCTGATTCTGTGGTTTACTGGGGGTGCGCCGATGCAACTCGGGCAGATCCTGCGCACGCGGCTGCGCGAGGCGGGTGTGCACGTGAGTTGGGAAGATCCCGAAGGATCGCTGACTTGGCAGCAGTTTTGCCGCGGTCCCGCCGTGATGATTCATACGGGTTTGAAGCACGGGCAGACGCCGTGGGGGCATAATAATTTGCGCGATGCGCTGCTCTCGTCGCGGTTTGGCCGCGTGGCCAATGCGGGGCCCATGATGCAAGTTGGTAAAAATAATAGGATTTTACAGGGGCGGGATGGCATACCGGCTTTTTTGCCCCCGCGGGGGCTAGAGGCACCTGCGGCTGCGACGCCGATTGCTCAATAGCGATTTGTCTATTTTTGCCTGCGGCAGGCGGCGCTGACCGCGCGGGCTTTTTTTGCCTGCGGCAGGCGGCGCTGACCGCGCGGTTTTTTTGCGCTGCGCGCCGCTGCGCCTCACGCCGCGGTTTTGCGGCTAGGTTGATTTTGCGCCGCCGGCGCTCGGGTGTGGATACATGCTTATCTTTCAATCGGTTGAACATAGCCGCTGAAGCGGAGTATTCCATTCACACAAGTTCCGCCGCGTAATTGTTAGGTTAGATTTAACCGGCGGTAAACGCGATCCTTTCCGACTCGGGCTACTTTTGGCCCGAAGTTGGAGAGAATCATGAGCACTTTACG
>CAMDBH010000079.1 GCA_945889325.1 Klebsiella pneumoniae | reverse complement strand
CAAGCATCATAAGGCGTGCATAAATCGCCATCTGCGCAACTGGCGGCGTTGTTGCTGGTGGTGCAGCCTTTGGCTTGGTCGCAGTAATCGTCGGTGCAGGCGTTGCCGTCGTTGCAAACTTTCACCTTGCCGGACTTGCACTTGCCGCCAACACACAAGTCGCCCTCGGTGCAGTCGTTGCCGTCCGAACACGCGTCGCCATTGCTCACATGCACGCAGCCCTTGATGGCGTCGCACAGGTCCGTCGTGCACAAGTTATCGTCATCGCACAGCTTTGCCGCGCCGGCCGCACAAGCGCCGTCCTTGCACGTGTCGCCCTCCGTGCACAGATTGTTGTCGCTGCAAACTGCCGCGTTGTTGCCGTTGACGCAGCCCTTTTTCGCGTCGCAACTGTCCGTTGTGCATACGTTGTTGTCGTCGCAGCTTTTCACGCCGCCGGGCACGCAAAAGCCGCCGCTGCACAAATCGTTGTCTGTGCAATTGTTGTTGTCGCTGCACGCAAGGCTGTTGGGGCTGAACACGCAACCCAGCTTAGCGTCACAGCTATCGTCGCTGCACGGGTTGCCGTCGTTGCACACCGTGGCTTTGCCAGCCGCGCACTTGCCGCCCTCGCAACTGTCGCCAAACGTGCAAATGTTGTCGTCACTGCAGCCCAGCTTATTCGCCGCGAAAACGCAGCCCGTCTTGCCGTCGCAACCATCTGTGGTGCAAGGGTTGTTGTCATCGCAGGCCGTGATCGCTCCCGCCAAACAAACGCCGCCTTTGCAAGCATCGTCGCTTGTGCAAACGTTGTTGTCGCTGCATTTGCCTACGTCATCGGGCGTCGAAGTGCACCCCAACTTTGCGTCGCAACTGTCCACCGTGCATGGATTTTTGTCGTCACAAGCCAGCACCTTGCCCACGCACTTGATGCCCACGCATTCGTCGTTTTCCGTGCACGCATTGGCATCGTCGCACTTCACCGCATTGGGCGGATGCTGGCACTCGCCAGCGATGCAATTGTCATAGCTACAAACAGTTCCGTCGTCGCACATGCCTGGTGTCGGTTCATCGGTCTGGCCGTCGCAGTCGTCGTCTTTTTGGTTGCATTGTTCCAGATTGGCACTCACGGCGTCGCACGCGCTCAAGCCATTTGCACTGCAAGTGCGCTTGCCGGAGCACGTTCCGGCTGCATTGGCGTTGCTGCACGTGGTGACCAACTGCAATTTGGTGGCGCGGCCGTCGCAGCCGCACACCAAGTCATCTTTGACACACTGATCGCCCTTCACGCCGCCCAAGCTGGTGATTTGTTTGCAACTGTAGCCCGGGCTGCAGTCGCTGTTGCCGACGCACTTGCCGCCGCAAAAATTGCCAACCGTTGAATTTGTCCCGTCTTTGTATGGCACGCAACGCGAATCCGCGCCGCCCAGCACGTTGTTGCAATCGCTGTCGGCTTGGCAAGGCTCGCACAGGCGCGGGTGCGCGGGCACGCAAACGCTGACCAAATCACCACTGGATGCCGTAACTTGGGCGCACTTGAAGCCGTCACTGCAAACGTCGCTGCACAATTTCGCGCACTGCTGACCGGCCGCAGTTTCGAGGCAAAACCCTGAATCGCATTGCTTATTGTCACTGCACACACAGCCAGCTTCGGTACAGCCCGCGTCGCTTTTGGGCACATCCGCTGCAACAACAACGGGTATGTCGGCCGCGATGGCCAAATCTGCAAAAGCACCCAGATCGGCTGCGACATCTGGTGTCGCATCTGCAAGCACAGAAGTTTCTTGCGCAATGCTGTCGGTCACCGCAGCGGCGTCGCCCGCGCCGGCGCCGGTGGCGTTGCCACAGGCCGCGGCAAAAAGGCTCGTCAGGGCTAGAAGGCGGGGCGTGTAAGTCATCGGTTTTGTCTCCAAAAATCGGTTTTTCATGTGTTTGCAGCCTACCGATTTTTCCACGCCGGTCAAGGGCTTGACAAAATCCGCAATTTTGCCAAGCATTTGCGTCCTGAACGACGGGCAAGGCTCAACGTGGCGCAGATCGACACAGATTACCTGATTATCGGCGCGGGCTTGGCAGGGCTGACCTTTTACCACTTTCTCGGCAGCGCCAGCGCCGTTGTGCTTGACCCGCATCCTTTTGGCTTCAAGCTGGGCGAATCCGTGATTCCAGAACAGTTTTCTCATCCCGACCTGCGGCCGTTGCTAGACCTGGCGCGGCAGTTGCCGTCGTTTTCACCTAAATTGGGCAGTCTTTACATCGGTCATGACAGCGTGGCGTCGTTTCCACTGTCGCTGGCCGACGCGGACCGAGCCATGCACGTTGCGCGCGACGAGTTGGATCCACTTGCAGCCAAGCTGTGGCAAGTGCCGATAGTTCGTGAAAAGGTGACACAAATCGACGTCGATCGCGGCCAAGTGACGACCAATGTGCACACCTACCGCGTCAAGAAACTTATCGTCGACTGTTCAGGGCCCGCGCGCTTGCTGTCGCGAAGTCTAGGCAATGACATCGAATTGTGGCCAAGTTTTTCCAGCTGGTGCTATTTCGACATCACAAAAAAGGACGACGACGCCTTTTACACATGGCTACAAGCGACGCAACGGTCGATAAAACAAGTGGATCCGTGGCTGGTGCGCTTTATGAACGCGGGCGAGATGCCCGGCTGGCGCCCGAGCGCCTGCACGACCGTAGCGCGGGCGGGCGATGGCAAATTCGCATGGCAAATCCCACTGTTTGACGGCGAGCTGCTCAGTTTTGGCGTCACATCCCGCCACAAGAAGATCGACCGCACGGAGTTACATGCTATTGCCCAGCAGTACATGGCGCCGCATTTTCAAGTGCAACCGCGCAGTTTGGACGGAAACGTCGCGTACGACCGCTTTCACACGTTCAATCGGTTTTCACACTACGCCAAAGAAGTGGCAGCAGACAATTGGCTAATCCTGGGAGATTCTGCGCTATTTGGCGAACCGATCTACGCCACCGGCACCGCGCTGGCTGTGAACATGGCGATCAGCGCCGCAGCGCTCATCAACGACGGCGGCTGGAATGCCGCAAAAGCCAAAGTCTGGAGCGGGCTTTGCGCAACAGCGCGCGAAGCTTCAACGGCGGCACGCGCCTACTTTTTTGACCCAACGGCCGCAACCAAAGTGTCTGATTCCGTTGGCGCCGAATTTGACCAGCACGGCCTGACAGCGTCTGTCTTTCAACACACAATGGCCCGCAACTACGCGACTATTTTGGCCTCCGTCAAGTCGTTTCAATCCGAAAGTTCCGACTTTGCCTCCATGTGGCAAGGCGACGCAACGTCGCATCTCGCTTGCCTGCAATCGGTACAAGCCCTGCTGTCAACATCGGATTTAGGCAATTGGCACCTCGTTTCAACAGCCAACACCGGCCAAGGGCTGCAAATCCACGCCGAACACCCCGCGTGCCCGCCCCTGCTCCTGCGCATCGCACAGGAGCAACCCGACGCGCGCTGTTGGGCCCAGGAAGCCGGTTTAGGCATTACTTACAGCAATTTGCCGACGGGGAAGTATCCTCTAGGCGATGAGGCGAAGCAATTGCTCAAGGCAGTGTTGGGCGCTATTTCCCTAAATCCATCGGCTTGGCTGCTTGCGGTAGGCCATCAAGCCAACCCAATCTGACCAAAAGTCACGCGACGTCGGGCGCCAGCCCCGTCGCCTTGCAGCCGCGAAGCGGGAATTCAGAGCGAGGTCGCGCGTCAGCGCCGTCGCTTTGCAGCCGCGAAGCGGGAATTCAACGTGATGTTGCGCCTTTAGGCGCAACGAGCTCGTACCGGTTGCCAAAAGGAAGGGGGAGTGCAGAGGGGGCAGTGCCAGCCTTTTTGGGGCTTCGCGGCTAAGCACGGAATCAAAGAGCGTTGGTTTCCCCCTTTGCATCCAGCGCGATAGCGCGCAACCGGCACCTGCAGGTGCCGCTCGTCCACGCTTCAGCGTGCCGGGCCGCGCGCAGCGCCATCTCAGCCCGCCGCAGGCGCGCCGCCCGCAGGGCAAAAACGCCACTGCCTGCGAGGCAGCTCCCGCAAACTGCGTTTGCGGCGGACGGCGGGCACGGAGACCCGCCGCGAAACTTATTTAATCTCAGTCAATTATGCACTAAAAGCCAACTGCCTGCAAGGCAAGCCGCCCAGCGCAGCGCCTAGTCAAACTCAACCTTATCGATCAAAACCGCCGTATCATACACGCCATCACCGGCATCGGTCGCAAAAAACCGCAACAGCACATTGCCATTGCCCGCAAACGGCGTGACATCCGCCGTCCCATGCTGCCAAGTGGTCATATATACCCCGTTTATATCAAAACCGACATCCGCTGGCTTGAGCGAATACTGCGCTTGGGCATTGCAAATCGTATCGATCTTCACATCGACCACAGTCTTGACAAATGGCGGCTTGGCTTCCAATTTGCACAGAAATTGGTCCTGATATTGCGAACCGCAGAATTCCAAGAATTCCTCACTGTAATATTTCCACCAAAATGAAAAGGTCTGCTTGCCGGGCGGAATACAAAAGCGCTGTTTGAGTTCACCCACCGTTGCCGTGTAGCCCAATCCCGTTGAAATAATACCCATATACTTGCCAGCGACTGGGCCCGCCGCGCCCAGTTGCGAAATCACACGACCGTCACCGGTCTTGAGCCAGCCCTCCAAATTGCCCGATTCCCAACTGGGGTTGAGAATGTCACTGTACGCGGCATCCAAATTGCGCGCGCCGAGCAGGGAGAAAAACGTCCCCGGATGCGAGGCATCCTGAATCGAAACATGGGCTACGCCGCTGAGTTGCTTTTGGCCGATCAAGTTGTCAAAAAAGGTTTTGCCCCATTTGTTGGCAAATTCGCTGCTGACAAAGCCGTTGTAACCGCTGACCGCGGCGGCTCCAGCTGCGAACAATTCGCCCGCGAGCGTGCCGTTCCACAAGCCGCGGCAGACTCCCAAGTACACTAAACTTTTGGGGTATTTCTGTTCGGCATGGCGGGCGATGAAGCCTGGCGTGATGCCGTACACGCCGTCACTGCCCAAAATCGCCCGGCCCCTGCGCACGTCGGCGGTCAGATGGTCGACGCAGACGCCGCTGCCGCCTACCTTGTTTAGGAAACATTCGGACTCAGGGCCGCAAGGCTGCAAATCGCTGCACGTTTTGACCGTGCCAGCTTTGGCAAAATAGTCACATTGCACCGCGTGACCGGTCCAAACCACTTCCTGTGAACCGCTGTGGTGCCAGTCGTACTGGGCTTTGACATCGGCTGCCATGTCGCTGAAATACGCATCGCCGTGGCCAGCAACCGCAACAATGCCATAGTCATACATGTGGCGAAACCACGACAGGTTGGCTGCAGCGTCTTTGAAAGCATCTACTGAATACGCCGGACATTGCGTCGCCGCCATCTGAGTTGCCGCCGCCGAAACTTCCGTCGCACCCAATTTTGCCGCAAACGGATCTAACATAAGCGCACGTTTTGATTGAACTTGAACGGAAGTCAGCGTTTCATTGTCGGCCGGCGGCGCACCGGCCGCTTCACTGCCGCCGCCGCGCGTGCCGTCGGGATTGGCGTTGACCGCTCCGAGAATCCCCGTCTTAAAGCGGACCCAGGCGCCATGGCTGGTGCCGCTGGCATCGGTGCTGGCCGCCCCGGCTGTGTCGACTGCGCCGTTGGCCTTGAGCGAATCGATGGCCGCTTTTTGTCCAACCGCGCCGCCGCCCGCTGCGTCCGCGGCCTTTTTTGCGTCCGCAAGTGCCGCCATGGCCGCCGTACAGTCGCCGGCAGCGATTTCCTGAACAGCTTCAATACGCAAGACATCGCTGTAGGCGGTGTATTTGCTGCCGTTGCTTTGCACTGTGACCGACGCGCGCAAGAACACGTCGCCCGGTGCCGATTCATTCAGGCTGATTTTGCGTGTGTAGTTGCCATCTTGCTTGATTTCGTCGCCGCTGCTGCCGATCGATCCATCGTCGACCATCACGCCGTAGGTCGTCTTGGTGTTGAAATCTTTGTCGACGCGGAACAACGTTACACTGTTCAAAACGATGTTGCTGCCTTTGCCAATCGCGATCGTGGCGTTGACTTCGGTCACTTTGCCGACTTTGACAACGCGAGGATTGGCGCGCAAGCGATCTTGGAATGAAAACGTGGGATTGTACGTGATTGTCAGGCTGTCGCTCGCCGTTCCGGCTGCATTTTTTGCAGTTACTGTCACCAAGTTGTCGCCCGGCGTGAGTGTGATCGGATCGGTTTGAAAAAACGGTGCGCCATGTGCAGCGCCGACTGCGCCGTTGGCCGTTTGCCAAGTAATTGAATCTGCATCGCCAAATACCACACCGTTGACTTCAGCGATCGACCCCGACACCACCGCATGACCGCGACCGCTCGGCCCGACAATGCGCACATTCAACTCGCGCGACGGATAGCCGGGAAACGGCGCATTGTTTTTAGGATCCGGCACGCCCGTTGCCGAATCGCCACCGCCGACGTTGCCAAAAACATCGTCATTGCCCGTGCCTGCGCCATCTCCGCCATTTTGTCCAAGTGAATCAGCAGTTGCGGTTGCGTCGCCGCTGCCGCCCACGACATCGCCAACAGGCGTTTTGCACCCGACAGATCCGGGCAAACACGCAGCATTACCCGTAGTTTGCGAACCCGTGCCAGCGCTTCCGCAAGCCGACAGAACAAGAAGCGACGCCAAAAGAGCGCGGGTGACGACGGCGGCGGAACGTGCGAGCATGCGGGCCTCTTGGGGTTCAAACTCAGCCCGAAGGCGGCCGAGTTGGGGAACCGGACAGTCTAACGATGCTGTCGCCGAGCGTCAAACGGTTTGAGCGCAAAAACAACGACGCGGGCGGCGATTTGTGGCAAAATCCGAAACACTCACCCTTGCGCAACCTTGGCGATGTTTCGCTTCAGTGCCAGCAAGTTGTATCGATTTGGCCGCAGCAGAACTGCGGCACCTTGGCATTGTAGCGCAAGCGACTGACGAAGGTGTGAATTTTTCGTTAGGTTGCGCAGAAATCGGCGGTTTGTTGCAGCGCTTGCGCTTGCCGACACGCGTGCTCGTGCGCGCGGCGCGCGGCCGCGTGCGCGGTGCGTCCGACGTCGCGGCCTTGGTGGCCGACTTGCCTTGGCCGCTGCTGCCGTTGAATTTACATCGCATTACGTTGCACCTGCACGCCCATGGTTTGCCGCCCAACCGCATGGCCTGGCTGCGGGGCGAGTTGGTTCGTCAGCTAGGTGCCCACGCCGCAACGGTCGATACCCGTGCAAGTACCGGGGATACAGCGGAATTGACCATCTCCGCCCGCAGCGATGGCGACGATGTGCAGTTGTCCCTCGATGTCGGCGGCGCGCCTTTGCATTTGCGCGGCTATCGTTTGGAATCGGGCGCGGCGCCGTTGAGTGAAACCGTTGCAGCCCAGATCCTTGCACTGGCCGATTTCGATCCTGCGCGCCCTTTATGGGATCCCATGTGCGGCAGCGGTACTTTGGCCATTGAGGCCGGGGTTTGGCAACAACCCCTAAACCTGCGCACCTTTGCCATCGACAACTGGCGCGTGCCTCAGCGCGCGTGGCCCCTATCCGCGGGCGCCCGCGGCGCGATCGTCGCGGGCGATTTGGACGCAGACGTGCTAGCCAAGGCCCAGCGCAACGCGCAACGCGCGGCCGTCCACGGGCGCATCACATGGCAGCACGCTGAAATATTGGATCAATCGCCGCCCACCGACCTCGGCTTGGTGGTCGTCAATCCGCCGTGGGGTCAGCGTTTGGGCGGCCGCAACGACGCCCGCCGCCTGATCGCGCGCTTGGGCGCGGTCCTGCAGCGGCGCGTGCCCGGTTGGCGCGCGGCCGTGATTCTACCTGAAAAACAACTGCTGGCGAAATTACCCTTACGCAATGCGCGCTTGGTGTCTCTTCAAAGCGGCGGGACACCGATCTCACTGGCGATCGGCACGGTGGAGTAGTATTTAGTGCCAGCGAACTTCGAGGACGAAATGTCAGCAGATCTACCCCAATGCCTTGTGCCCACGGCCATTTGTCCACCCGGCGCCGAACCATTGGCCCACATTGGCAACCGCGTCGGCGTCTTGGTGCTGCACGGTTTTACCGGTTCACCGTGGGAAGTCCGCCCGCTTGCAGAAATCCTTGTCTTACAAGGCTATTCTGTCGCCATGCCGATCTTGGCCGGCCACTGCACCACCGTAACCGCCCTGGCTGAAACGACGTGGTCCGACTGGTTGACTTCGGCCCGCGACGCCCTGAAATGGCTGCATTTACATACAGATCGCGTGCACTGCGTCGGCCTATCGATGGGCGCCCTTCTCTCCATCCTCCTGTCGCTTGAGATGGACGCCGCCCAAGACCCGCGCCTTGTCGCCTTGGCACCCGCCTTTGCCTTTCACCGCTGGCAGCGCGCCGCCGTCCTGACTTTTGCCCGCCTCGGCTTCCCCGCCCGCATCGGCAAAGCCGACCCGCTGCTCGCTGGCGGCCTAGTCCAACCCTGCTATAGCCAAATCCCGCTGCGCGGCGCCAAACAACTGCTGGAACTCATGGACGTCACCCGCGCTTGCGCTTGGCCGCAAAATCGCCGCTCGCTCGTCATCCACGGCGACCGCGATTTGACCATCCCCGCCTCCGACTCCTGCCGTCGCGCCCGCTACGTCTTAGGGCCTTTGGCGCAAATCGTGCGCATGCCCAAAGCGGGCCACTTGCTGCCGCGGACAAATCAGGCTTCGCAAGTGATTGATTTGGTGCTGGGTGAACTGCAGGCCTCCGGCCAGGTTTTGCCCTAAGCGGTCCAGCTTTCATTTGTACTTTTGGTAGCGTTGCCTCCGGCAGGTCGTCCCATGTGCTGCGAAGCGGTCCTAACTTTTGAACTGCGTTCGGCTTTTGCCTCCGGCAGGGTTACGCCTAGCGGCGCGGCTCCATTTGCAAAGGCAGGTTTTGCGCCTTCGGCGCGCGGCAACAAAACATCCTTTTCATTCAATCGGTTTCGCCTCCGGCGACCCAAGGGGCCCAAGCGCTGGCCCCTTTGGGGAACCCAGCGCTTTTGTTCTATTTTCTGTGATATGGGCCGCGCTGTCCGTGACTCAGCCCGCCGCAGCGGGCCGAGCACGAGCGGCATCTACGTGCCGCGCAAATGGCCATCGGCCATTTGCAGCACGGTGATGCCAGCGAGTTCGATTAGTTGGCGCTGCGCGCGGCAGCGCTAGCGCGCATTTTTGATTAGTTTTGGTGGGTTTTGGATTTGGGACGGGCTCGAAAAGTCCGCGAGCTGGCGGGCGCGTGCGCCCGCTGCGTGTAAAAAAATCAAAAAGCGCGGCGGCAGAGGTAGAACACACCCTTGGCCGCAAGCGCAGCGCAGTGGTCAAGGCAGAGAAAAGACAGACGCCGGGCCGAACCAAAACAACCCTAACACCTTAAAACTAAAAGCGCGCGGGGTGTCGGGGTGGCCGCGCTGGGCCACCCTGACCCGCCGTCAGGCGGAACCTGACCGAGATAAAGGTGTATTATTCCCGAGCGCCGGAGGGCGCAAAACAACCCTTGGCAAATGCAAGCCCGCTAGGCGTGACCGAGCGCCGGAGGGCGCAAAACAACCCTTGGCAAATGCAAGCCCGCCGCTAGGCGTGACCGAGCGCGGGTAGGCGCAAAACCAGCCATGGCAAATGCAAGCTGGACCGCTTAGGGCAGGCCACCTAGCGCAGCGCTAAGGCTTCCATCCTTTGGTAATCTTTCCAGATTCAAACAACCAAACCCGTTGATCCACCGCAATCGGCCCTTTAAAAGTGACCACGCCACCACCGATAAAGCGCACATCGATGCTGTCGATAGAATTGAGCTTACCCAAGCCAAAATGCAAAGTTAACGAGTCCTGATCGCCCTGACCGGTGCCGCCGTTGACATGGCGCACATACGTCTTGCCTCCGGCCGTGACGCGCACAGTCGCGCCCAAACCTGCGCGGTTGGTTTTGCCGTCGCCAATCACGCGCACTTGCAAGAAATGTCCTTTCTTTTCCGCAGGCAATTCATTGCGGTACAGGATTCCCGTCGCCGCCAAATCGACGTCGCCGTCGTTGTCGATGTCTGAAGTCGCCATGCCCCAACCTCCCGTGACCGTGATGCCAGCGTGATAGACGTCCAACGTGAAAGTACCGTCGCCTTTTCCCCAGTAAAAATCGGTAGGTCGGCCGTCGTACACGCAAGAAATCGATAAGTCTTCGTTGCCATCTTGGTTGAAATCGGCCAGCACCGGGACGGAATGCGTCTCAATGTAACGCAAACCAGCAGCGCCCGCAGGAAAGGCCCAATCACCTTGAATATCCTTGGCATCGCCCTTGCCATCGCCGATCAGAACTTGGGTCTTGTTGGAAAAATTCCAAAATCTCGGGTGGGCCAGATTGGCGACGACGACATCAAAGATTCCGTCGTTGTTCAAGTCACCCCAGGCCGTGCCGATGCTGTGGCCGTAGTAGGTCTGGCCCAGTGCTTTGGTCGCGGTGCCGCCAAATCCCGTCGTCGCGCCGATTTCCGTCACTTTGCCGCCGCCGTCGTTGCGGTAGAACAAGTTGCGGATGAGCACGTAATTGTTGACTAAAATGTCGATGTCACCGTCTTGGTCGTAGTCAATTGGGCTGGCGCCGCGGCTGGGCGTTGACGCGCTGCCTTTGCCCAAAAAGCCGTTCTTGCCGGGCCAATATTCAAAAGTGCCGTCGGATTTTTGGTGCCAAACGTCGTCCAAATAATACGTGTAATCCTCCCAGCAGATGAAATTAGCTAAATATAAGTCCAACTTGCCGTCGCCATCGATATCGAGCCAAGCCGCGCCAGCTGTTGGGCTGTGCGTGGCTTGGTCCAAGCCGGTGGACTTGTTTTTGCAAGGATTGTAGGTTTGCGTATCGGTGATGCCGCTGGGCAAGGTGACATCGGTGAATTTGCCTTTGCAATCGCCGTGCATCAGTGCGTCGCCGCCGCTGTAGCCTTCGCTGAACAAGAACAGGTCCAAGCAGCCGTCGTTGTCGTAATCGCCCCAAATGCCGCCGCTGCCGGGTTCGCCGGGCAGACCGGAGTCTTTGCTGACATCGGTAAAGCCGCCCTTGCCGTCGTTTTGGTACAGCGTCGGGCCGGAGACCAACAAATCGTCGTCGCCATCGTTGTCGTAATCGGCAAAAGCCTGGCGGCTGCTGGTATTGACGCCTGCAACTGGCTGGAAAAACTTATCTTTCTGCTCAAGCTGTTGCGTATACTCGACCTGCAAACGCACCATGTAATCGTACTGCAACGAGGTCGACAAACCGTTCCACGCAAAATTCTGCTGGCCACCCGCGGTATAATTGACGAGTTTGGGAAAATTCCACGCTGAATGACAGGCCGTAAACGGCGCACAGCAATTATTCGGATCGGCGCAATCCTTGGGCGGCGTGCCATCAAATAGCCACGCCGGTTGATCTTTGCCTTTGCGTTCATGGGCTACATACACAAGGCCGGGTTGGTCAATTTCTACAGGCGTGTCAAAAACATAGTCGAGCCATTCGCCATCTTGCCAATCTGCGCCACAGCGCGAGACGGCTTTTGTGGCAGCAAAGCGCCAAAAATCAAAGCCATTGTGGCTAAAGTCGGGAAAAAGACCGGCCGCCAATTCCGCGTCGGCCTCCGCAGGCGCGCCGTTCCAGCGGATGGAAAAGCCGTGAATTTTTGCCGGATGCGCCAAATCAAAGCGCACCGCTTCCCACATATCGGCAACATTAACTTTTTTGCCGACCATGGTCCATTTTTCCTGTTCCGCAACCGACGCAAGTGGCTGATCATCGTCCCATTGCAGCGTAGTCAAACCGGCTTTGAACTTGCCTTCACCGGTGTGGCAGCCAGTTTTTGCTGGAATCACAGGGATATCGGGGCCGATGTCGGCAGCAAGTTCGGCTGCGGCGTCAGGGGTCACCGCAATGTCGGTGGTATCCGCGACAGCTTGGGCGTCATCGGCGGCCGCCGGTGCTGGCGCTGCGCCACAATGCACCTGCAACAACAACAGCGCGGGCAAGGACAGAAACGCGCAAGTGCGTCGGGAAAAATTGTTCGACATGCGGCTTCTCGCTTTATACCTGCAAATGCGGGCAAAACTAGCCTAGCGAACGCGCTCAACATTGGCAACAGCGCTTGCCAAAACCGCGACAGCGCAGCAGTATCGGCCCATGGCGCAGCGGATCGAAAGTTCACAAGTATCGCTTTTTCAAACGGATCTGCCGACCGCTGCCGCAGTGCCACCGCCGCTCAAGAAACCGAGCGCACCGCGAGCGGATGAATCCACCCGCGCTGGCGGGCAGTTCGCGTTCGCCGTACAAGTGGCGCTAGCGACCCACGGCGATTTGCTGAGCTATGGTTTGCCCCAAGCGCTTGAACTGGTTGTGCAAATTGGCCACCGCGTCACGATTCCGCTGCGCGGTCAATTGGTTGTCGGCGTAGTTTTTGCCAAATTGGCCGTCGCCGCGCTCCATTTTGATCCGAACAAACTGCGCCCCGTGGTGTCGTTGGCCGAAAACACGCCGCCCGTACCGACCGATCTGTTAAAAACTATAGAATTTACAGCGACTTATTACCATTGCACCCTCGGCCAGGCGGTGCGGCTGGCTCTACCGTCAGCGCTGCGCCACACGGGCGAACAAGGCGATGATGCGCCGGAACGCTTGCAGCCCATGGTGCAATCCTTGGACGTCCAGCCGTGGCCCGACGGCTTGACCCGACAGCAAGTGCGTATTTTGCAACGGGTTCAAGCAGAAGGTACGATTTCACTGGCGACGTTGCGGCGGCGCGGTCAAGGCGACAAAGGCCAGAACACGCCTTTCATCGCGCCGCAAACGGTGTTGGAACAGCTGGCAGAACAGGGACTTGTGCGGCTATTCTCCGAGCGCGTGCTGCGCGACCCGCTGGGGCTTCGCAAAGCGGTGCCGCGCGACACAGCGCCGCAACTGACGCCGGATCAACTGCTGGCGCTGGAGCGCATCCAGCATGATCTACAGGCCCATGAATTTGGTGGACATTTGCTGCGCGGCGTCACTGGTTCCGGCAAGACCGAAATCTACTTGCACGCCATTGAAATGGCGCTGGCGCAAGATCGCGGTGCGATTGTGCTGGTGCCGGAAATTGCTCTGACGCCGCTGCTGGTTCAGCGGTTTCGCGCGCGTTTTGGCGACCAGGTTGCGGCGCTGCATTCGGGGATGAGCGATGGCGAACGCTACGATCAGTACAGTCAAATCGAGCAAAATCAGCGGCGTATTGTCGTTGGCCCGCGTTCGGCCCTGTTTGCCCCTGTGCGCAATTTGGGCGTGATTGTGGTGGATGAATGCCACGATTCATCGTTTAAGCAGTCGTCGGGCGTGCGCTACCACGCGCGCGATCTGGCGCTTGTGCGCGCGCGTCACGCCAATGCCGTTTGCATCATGGGTTCTGCCACGCCTGGCTGTGAAGAAATGCACCTTGTTGACCAAAATCGCTTGCAGCAAACGGAGTTATCGACGCGCGCCTTGGGCGGCAAGTTGCCAGCTGCGCGCATCATCGATCTGCGGCAATGCGAGCGCTTGTACGACAAATTGTCCGAACGTCCGTCGCTGGTTTCGACCGAACTGGCTGAAGCAATTAGTCAAACCGTCGCACGCGGCGAGCAAGTCATGTTGTTGCACAACCGCCGCGGCTTTGCCACCAGCATGATCTGCAAATCGTGTGGCCGCGCCATTGAGTGTGAAGACTGCGCCATTTCCCTGACCTGGCACCGCGCCCAAGGCAGATTACGCTGCCATTACTGTGACTTCTCCACACCCGTCGATATTTCCTGTCCGCATTGCAAGGGCCACAACTTGCTCGGCGTCGGCGCAGGCACCGAGCGCGTCGAAGACACCCTGCGCGAACACCTGCCGCTTTTGCGCATCGCGCGCTTTGACCGCGATACCGCCACGGGCCAGCGTTTGCACGACACGTTGGACAAGTTCGCCCGCGGCGAAATCGATGTACTGGTCGGCACGCAAATGCTCGCCAAAGGCCATGATTTC
>CAMDBH010000078.1 GCA_945889325.1 Klebsiella pneumoniae | reverse complement strand
TCAGAAAATACTTTTAATAATTCAGCGATTGTGTTCCAAACCGTGCGCCCCAATGTCCGCAGATCACCGGTTGGCGGTAACCAGGGCTGATAAAGTTGAGAATATCTCTCAAAGTGTCAGATGGTTACCGTTCTTGCGATCGCCCTGGCCAGTGAGGCGCGCTCGCTTGCCGTTTGCGCGATCGGCTGTTAACCTTGCGTCCGACGATGCAGCTGGCGCAACTTCGCGCTGACCCCCGACGTCGCAGACTTTTCAACGGAAAAAAATGGAGGAGCGATGCGTACTTTCAGTCCCCACCTGAATTTTGCCCGCACTGTAGCGCTGACTTTGCTGGCGCTTGCGTCGATGGCTGCAGCGTGCAACAAGAAACCGGCCGAGCCTCCGCCACAACCGGGCCCGCCGATTGAAGAACCCGCTGCGGCAGCGCCCGCGACCAAGTCCACGGTGTGTGCGGCCGACGCCAATGCCATCGGTGTTGGCAAAGCCTGCGCCAAAGCCGACGATTGCAAAGGCCAATTGGCCGTGGAATGTCCGCGCGCGCAAAGCGCAACCGCGTGGGATTTTTGCACGCGCGCTTGCGCAGGTGGCGACACCAAGGAGTGCGGCGACGGTGCCGTCTGTGTCGGCCAGGGCCGAGAGACTTCTCGCTGTGTTCCGGCTAGTTGCGCGGCCGCGTTGGCGTTGCCCATGCCGACAGACGTCAGTTTGAGCGCTGATTGCCACAATCCGCCCAATAGGATCGGCGTTGGCAAGGCCTGCACTACCCACGCGGATTGCAACGGCAATTCCGGAGCAAAATTCTGCCCGCGCGTCATCGACGCCAACGAGCCGAGTTGGTGCTCCATGCTTTGCAAGAACGATTCCGACTGCGGCGAAGGCGGATTTTGCTGGTACCGTCAGGCAGTTGAGAAAGGGCAGCCGCGCGTTGTGAGTTCGTGCGCGTTGCTTTCGTGCAAGCCCGCGGCAGTCGCGGCGCCTGCTGCAGCGACACCGCCCGCAGCGGCGCAGTAATAGGAAACGATCAGCGTATGCATCGAACGTCGCAAGTCCCTTGTTTTGTGTTGTTTTTCTGTCTTGCGATGCCCAGCGTCCTGCCCGGTTGTTCTGGGATGCGGTCGGCCAAAGAAGAAGAGGAAGAAGAACGCGAAGAACGGGCGGCGGCTGCCAAACCTGAAGGCAACGCCAACGCGGCTGGCGGCCAGTGTGCGCCCGGCCAAGTCAATGAAAAAGGCGTGGGCAAGGAGTGCCACAAACGCGAGGACTGCGCCGGCTTGTGGGCCAATTTCTGCGACATTGTGGTCAGTCCGCGCAGGCCGCCGATGTGTTCGCGCATGTGCGACGACAGCACCGACTGCGGGCCCAATGCCTACTGCGGCGTGATCAATGGCGTAAGGCACTGTTACCCTAGCGTTTGTACCGCTTGGAAATGGACGCTTGGCTGTGAGAAAACCAATGCTTTTTGCCGCGACGCCCACGCCGAGACGCCGGCGGCAGGCGACGAAGTTCAACACAAGGGTGCCGTTGTCTGTTCTGCCGGTGTGGCATTTTCCGAAGAGGGCTATGGCGCGCGTTGCGACAAATCAACAACTGAAAAACACGGCAGAACTTGCCAGGGCAAGCGCGCCCAGTCCTGCCAAGCGACGTTCAACCCAGATGGCCCAGATTTTTGCGAACGCGAGTGCTGGGCTGAATCAACCTGCGGTAATTACGGCTATTGTGGCTACCAATGGCCGTTGAAGAGTTTTTCTCTGTGCTATCCGCGCTGTCCGGAACCGCAACACCGCGCCATGACAAACAAACCCGACACGCTGGATGCCTGTTTGGCGGAAAGCGGCGTGGTGCCGCCGGGCAACGCAGCCGGCGTCGGCAAGCGCTGCAAGACGACGGCAGACTGCGCAAGCAACAGTGGCGCCAAGGTTTGCGGCGCTGAACTAACTGAAATAACAAGAAAATCAGACGTTTGCACCATGGGCTGTGAGAAAGACGGCGACTGCGGTCGCAACGCGGTGTGCAGCGACTTGGACTTCAATGGCGGCGGCGACGGCAAAACCTCAGGTCATCCAAGGTATTGTGTCCCCGCCTGTTGGAGCTTGTAGCCAAACATGTGCGGCATCGCCGGCATTATCGCGCCCGACCCGACCATCGACAATTCAGCGCGTATCCGAGCGATGTTGCAGGTGCAATTGCACCGCGGTCCGGATGGGCAGGGCATCGCCACAAGCGGCGCGGCGACATTTGGCGTCAACCGACTGGCGATCGTCGATCCGCGCAACGGCGCGCAACCGATGCGCGACGATTCTGCCCAACTGCTCGCTTACAATGGTGAAATCTACAACCACGCTGCCCTGCGTCATGAACTGCAGCGACTCGGCCATGTTTTTCGCACGCAGTCCGACACCGAGGTCGTACTGTTGGCGCACGCGGCGTGGGGCAACGATGCCATGCGGCGCTTTGACGGTATGTTTGCGTATGCATTATGGAATTCGCTAAGGCAATCGGTTTTGCTTGTCCGCGATCGTTTGGGCATCAAGCCATTGTACTGGCAACAACGGCACGACGGTGTGGCATTCGCTTCGGAAATAAAAGGTATTTTGGCGCTTGACGGCGGTAAAGGCGACGTCGATGCCATCGGCCTGGCAGAAATTTTCGTGCACGGCGCTAATTTTCCCGCTGGCTGCGGCACTTCTGAGCGAACTTGCTTCGCGGGTATTTCGGCTGTGCTGCCCGCGCACGTGCTCGAGTTGTCGGCGGCGGGTCCGCGATCGCAAAAGTGGTGGTCGCCGAGGGATGAAGCACAAGTCAGCTTTGATTCAAGAGAAATTGCCGCGGAGGCTTTGGAGGCCGCGTTTGTCCACTCGGTGCGGGCGTGTCGCATGGGTGATGCGCAGGTCGGCGCTTCCCTCTCAGGCGGGCTAGACTCAAGCCTTATCACTGCGGAATTATTAGCGCAATCGACGGAAATTTTCCACGCAGCGACCATCACCTACACAGCGGATCGCAGCGATGACGACGCCGCGGCGGCCACAGTCGTTGTCGGGCATTTGTCGGACCAATATCCTTCACGTCTGCAACATCATTGGGCCTATTTGCCATTGGATGGCTATCTCGACAGCGTTGATGCACTAGTTCAGGCGTTTGACGAACCGTGCTGGGAGCCGCGCAAGCTCGGTATGCTTTTGAATTACCGAGTCTTGCACGATGCCGGTTGCAAAGTCGCCTTGTCGGGCGAAGGCGCCGATGAGCTATTTTTCGGTTACTACCCGCGCTTCGCCGGTTGGCGCACCCCGCCTGACATGAAGATGCCGGCAGATTTCATGGCATTGTGGCAACAGAAGCTGCCTAGTGTGCGCGCACTACTTTCGCCGATGTTCGACAAGGGTCTGCTGCGCACCGCCGATCTGGTCATGATCACAGAGGATACTACCGATGCGTGGCTGACACCGTATTGGCAGGCACCGCGAGACAGAACCCGTGCGGTGCAACTCTGGTATACGCATACGTTTTTGCACTGGCTGTTGGCTGATAACGACCGCTTTGGCATGGCGGCGTCGGTGGAAGGACGCTTTCCGTTTCTGACCCAAGAAATGCTGCAAGTGGCGTGGGCGATGCCGCCCGAGTGGAACTTTCCAGATGAACAAGGTTTTCCCGACAAGGCGATGGAGCGAATGCTCGGTCCGTCGCGTTTGCCGCCGGCCATCTGGCGCGATCGCGTGAAGGCACCGATGCCGACGCCTTCGTCGCTCCGCTACCATTTGGCGATCGCGGACGCGCTGGAACGCGAGATCGCAACTGCCCGTCCGGCCTTCTGGCAGCTGTTCAGTCAAGCCTATCTGTCCAAGCAGATTAGTGAATTTCGCGCAACGGTCCTGCCGCTGTTGGCGACCGACCCGCTGGGCGGTGAGCGCGTCGCCAAATACAATCCGCAACTGCCGGTGCGTACAGTGCATTTGTTCGGCGCGTTGACCACATTGCGCTGGTTCGCGCTGTATATCCGTTAGAATTTGTCGCTGTCGCTCTCGCTGCCGCTGCCGGTGCCGCTCTCGCTGCCGCTGCCGGTGCCGCTCTCGCTGCCGCTGCCGCTCTCGCGGTCGCTCTCGGTCGCTGTCCCCGTCGCGGCGCCCTCGCTCTCGCCGTCGCGCCCAAAAGCCCGAGGATGGGGGGGGGGGGGGCGGGTGCAAGGGCAGGGGGTGAGCGCGTGCGCGCGAGGGGGCGTTACCGCCCCCTAAAATAGACGCTGCAACGTACGATAAAGCCGGAACTAAGTTCCGGCTTTAGTACGAACTTCCGGCTTTAGTACGACGTCATCCCGCACACGACCGGGCGGTTGACATCGCCGATGACCACTTCGCCCTGCAGCGTACCGGTTTCACGGTCGAGCACCAGCACGCCGCCAACACCCGTGGTGAAGTAGGCGTTTTTGCTGTACTGCGGCAGTGAAATGCGCTGCACTTTGCGCGGCGCGTCGATCAATTTCACTTGGGTCAAGGTGGCGACATCGAACACGCGAATGTGCGTTTTGATGTTGTTGTTGGCGGCTTCTTTGCCCGGATCGGGATGTTTGTCGTAATCCGTGACCCACATTTGTTTGCTGTCCGGCGTGAAGCGCACGTCATGCGGTAGGCCTTCACCGTCTTTGAGGGTGATTTTGCGCTTGTTCGCGGAGTTGGCGGCTTCCCACACGGTGATCGTTTTCAGATCGTAATCGGCGGTGGCGACCCATTTGCCGTCGGGCGAAACATCCAAACCGTCTGGACTAATCGTGCGTTTGCCATTCGGCAACGCCGCAATCGGGGTATCGGACACATTCCAGCGCGCGCTTTCCGTCCAAGTCGCGGTGTCGATAACGCTGACAGAGCCGTTGTGCACGTTGTTAACGTACAGGTGCTTGCCGTCGTTGGGGAACGCGGCCATGGCCGGCGATTGAAGCGGCAAGGTTTTGATAATGGTGTCGGTCTTGGTGTCGATGATCGCGATCGAGGTATCGTCCAACCCTGAACTGGGGAAGACAGCCAATTCGTCATCGCCCAATTCCAAGCGGCTGGTCACAACCACGCGCTGCTGGCCATCCGCGCCCTCGGGGCTCGCCGCGAAAAGGTGCAGATTGACGGGCGATTTGCCCAGCGACTTTTGGGTGAACGACTTGCCGTCGGCCGAAATCGTCAATTTGACAATCGTGTTGTCGTTGCGATTGCCGGTGTAAATTGTCCGGTTGTCGTTCAGCACCGCGACTTGGTGGACGCCGTAGTTGCCGATCTTGATTTCTTGGACTTTTTCGACCTTGAGCATGTCGATCACGCCGATGGTGCCATCGACGAGGACGACATAACCCATTGGCGAGAAAGTGACATTGGCCGCAGGTGCTGCGACGTTGGGTTGGCACCCGGCAACAGCGAAGGCCGCCATTGTCGGTGCTGCAAACACAGTGAGTGCCGCAAGCGCTGTGGCACTTCCACGGAAGAACCGCAAAACGATAGGCATTTGTTCACCACCCTTGTGGCTGACCGAGCTGGCGTCGTGACTAACCGAGTTGGTGTCGTGCAACTTGTTCATCTTGTTCCCCCGTATTTTCTGCGCGCTAGAGTTTGCGACAGATTTGTAAGTCAAACTGGTTCTTGACTTGAGCCGCGTTTTTTTGCGGCGATTGTTCTTGCAGAAATTGGGCCCTCGCTCCGCCAACGGAGCCAACGCCGCCAAACCGGATATTCCCTAAAGACTTTCCGCTCTTTCAAGCAGCGGCATCGAAAACCATTCGCGGTTTGGCGAATTTCTTCGACCGTCAATTCCAAGCACTTTCGTTAACGTTTGCCCAAAGTTGCGCGCTTTGGCGGGGGAGCACAGGCGCAACTCAGAGACAAGGTCAACGCTTGGACAATTGAACATCCGCAAATGCCCACTGCCCGTCTGAAGTGTGCCACTTGCTTATCGGCAATGCAACAACAAAATGCATTTGGACCGTCAAAATGGGCAAATTCATCTGCTGAAGTGCATTTGCAGCCTGATCGTCAATCCGAGGATCAGCGGGCTAGCCGAGCTGACTAGCCAAAATTAAGGCGAATTTCGTAATCGGCGCGTCACGGCGCCAAACGCTGGATGCGCCAAAGGCCGTTTTCTCGCGTGCAACGCAGGCGATCGTGCAACCGCGACGGGCGACCTTGCCAGAATTCGATGCTTTTCGGCGCCGCGTTGTAACCGCCCCAATGCGCCGGGAGCGGCACGGCCACATCGGCGAAGCGTTTGGTGAATTCATCGACATTGGCCTCAAGTTCCGCGCGGTTGGCGATGACTTCGCTTTGAGGCGATGCCCACGCACCGATCTGACTTTCACGCGGCCGCTGAGAAAAATAGAGCGCATTTTCTTGGGGAGCGAGCCTTTGTGCGCGGCCGTGAACGCGAATCTGCCGCTGCAGCTGCGGCCAAAAGAGCAAAAGCGCGACTTCTGGGTGCTTTTCAATCTGACGACCTTTTTCGCCGCGGTAGTGGGTGAAAAATTGCAGGCCGCGATCGTCCAGACCTTTGAGCAAAACGATCCGCGCATCGGGCGTGCCGTCCAACGCCGTGGTGGCCAGCGTCATCGCGGTGGGTTCGGCGCATTGCGCGTTGAGCGCCTCCTGCAACCATTGACTCAGAAGAGTCAACGGGTTGTCGGGCACATCGTCCTCATTGAGCGCGGCCAGGGCGTAGTCGCTGCGCAGGTCGGCCAAGGATTGTTGCATCGTAGTCGGTGGCATTTTCTACTTCGACGCTTTGGCAGCACCGAGAAAATAGATCAGCCCCGCGGCACAAGCCACGCTGATCGCGAGCGATGGTAGGCCCCTGACGTGCATCAGGCGCGACACGATTCCACCTGCCATCGAACCGCCGATGCCGGCCAGAGCGGTCTTAAAAAGGCCCATATCCTGCCGACCTGGCAGCACAAACCGCGCCAGCGCGCCGATAACAATGCCGGCGACCAGCATGTACATCAGGTGGGCGACGGCGTGCAGCATCAGCACGCCAACGACGATCAGGCCCAACACTGCGATAAAACCGATAACAATTTCCATGGAACCCCTCCGCCGCCGCTGCGACGCTGGCATTGTGCCATAGATCCGCAGAATTCCCAAGATCTAGTGAATCGTCGGCCGCAGTGCTATAACGCCACGCGGACCAGCGGGAGCAGGCATTGGCTGAAGTCATCCTTCAAGATATTGAGAAGTTGTATGGCGAAGTAGCGGTCGTGCGCAAGCTGAACCTGCACGTCGCGGACGGCGAATTCCTTGTGCTCGTCGGGGCTTCCGGTTGCGGCAAATCCACCACTTTGCGCATGGTCGCCGGTTTGGAGGCCATTTCCGCCGGTACGTTGCGCATTGGTGAGCGCGTGGTCAACGATGTGCATCCACGCGACCGAGATATTGCTATGGTATTTCAGAGTTATGCGCTGTATCCGCACATGAGCGTGTACGAAAACATGGCGTTTGGCCTGCGTTTGCGCAAGGTGGCGGTTGAGCAAATCGATTCGCGCGTGACGGCCGCGGCCGAACTGTTGGGTTTGACGACCTATTTGCAGCGCAAGCCCGCCGCTCTTTCCGGCGGGCAGCGGCAGCGTGTCGCCATGGGGCGTGCGGTGGTGCGCGAGCCGTCGGTTTTCCTTTTTGATGAACCGCTTTCAAATTTGGATGCCAAACTTCGCGTGCAGATGCGTTTGGAAATCGCGAAGTTGCACAAGCGTTTGCGCACGACGATCTTGTATGTGACCCACGATCAGATCGAAGCCATGACGCTGGCCGATCGCATCGCGGTGATGCACGAAGGCTTGCTGCAACAGTGCGCAACGCCTGATGAAATTTATCGCAAGCCCGCCAATACCTACGTCGCAACCTTTATTGGGTCGCCATCGATGAACTTGTGGCCTGTCACTTATCAAAACGGCGCGTTGGTTGCGCCGGGCCTGCGGGTCGAGGATGCCGGTGAGCTTGTTGATAATACACAGTATACCTTGGGTGTTCGCCCGCAGGATCTGCAGGTGGTCGCGGCAACAGAAGCGGACCTGACGCTGCAAGTTGATGTCGTGGAGCCGTTGGGGCCGGAGACCTTCTTGTTTGGTGAAAGGGTTGGTCAGGAGGCGGCGATGTACGCAAGTCGCGACATTTCTACATGTTTGCGCGGCGAGTCCGCCAGCATTGTGCGCTTGGAAGCAGGGGCGCAACGCGACCTGCGGCTGGCTGCGCTGCCGCTGAAGATCGACCGCAGCCGCGCGCACTTGTTCGACGTCCGCGGACAAAGAATCGCCCAATTCGATCGTCCCTAGCTCTGACCAAACTTGCCAATGAGGCGTGCCATGACTGTTCATTTTGCTAAATGGTTGCCAATCGCCGCGTTGTGCGCACTTTTTGCGTGTGGCAAAGGCAAAACCGCGGATGCGCCCGCGCCAGCGGTTGCCGTCGACCCGACCAAGGCAGCCGACGAAAAAAAGCCCGATAAACCAGCGGCTTTGCCCGTGGCCGCCTCAGCGGTGCAAGCCGAACCGGAAGTGCCAGCCGGCAACGTGACGTTGTGGCACAGCTACCGCGACGATGAAGCCAAAGCGCTCAATAGCCTGATCGAACACTGGAATGGCATCCACCCAAAGACCCAAATCATCGCGCTGGCGGTGCCGTTCGATGCATTTATTGACAAAGTGCAGGTCGCGGTGCCCAACGGCAACGGCCCTGACATTTTGATCATGGCCCACGACAAGATCGGGACTTGGGCGCGTGAGGGCATCCTGCAACCCTTGGGCGAATTCGCCAATCCAGTGCGATTACAGCGTTTTTTGCCACAAACGGTCAAGCCTTTGGTGTTTGATCGTGCAATTTACGGACTGCCGATGGCGTTTAAGTCGTTGGTGCTGTTTTACAACAAGAAGATGGTCAAGGAGCCGCCGCATACGCTGGCGCAGTTGATCGAAATCGCCAAAGGTTTCACCAACGCCGAAGGCGGTAGCTTTGGTTTGGCTTATGATGCCAGCGACTTGTACTTTCACGCTGCCTTCTTGCACGGCGCGGGCGGTGCGGTTTGGGATGAAGTCAACAAGCAGCTGACGATCAACACGCCCGAAGCTGTGAAGGCATTGGAAATTGCAAGAGATCTGTACGCGACCCACAAGATTTTGCCCAAAGGTATGAGCGGCTACGTCATCACCGCAATGTTCAACGACGGCAAGACGCCCTTTGTCTTTCAAGGCCCATGGTTTATTAGTGAAATCGACAAGTCCGTCGAGTGGGGCGTGGCGCCCATGCCGTTGTTGGCAGATGGCAAGCCGCTAAAGCCTTATCTCGGCTCAGAAGCTGTGCTTTTGTCCAAAAAGACCATGGCCAAAGACGCTGCGCTGCGGGTGATCGACTACCTCACCAGCGATGAAGCGGCGCTGACGCGTTTGGAAATGGGCCATCAAATGGTCGCAAATACCAAGATTTATGAGAATCCGCGCTGGCTGCAGAACCCTGTGGTGAAAGTGTTCCGCGCGCAAGCCGATAACGCCGTGCCGATGTCCAACGCCGTTGAGCCCGGTGTCGCTTGGGTGCCGTATAACAACGCGTTGCGCAAGGTGATATTTGGCGACACACCAGCCGCGGACGCGCTGGCTGAAGCAGACAAGCAAATTCGCGAAGCGGTGGCAAAATTAGGCAAATGAGCAAGTCGCCCCAACCGCCCCAACACAGCCAGTTTTCGCGCCTCAGCGCCGCGCTCTTGTTGGGCTCGGTGCTGGTCGCGGCTTTGCTGTTTGGTTTGGATTGGTTGCGCTTAACTCAACAACGCGGCCAACGCCTGCAGCGCGCTGTCGCGGTGTTGGATGTGGCTGCGCGAGCGGCCGCCCAGACCCAAGGCGATGCCGCGGCACAGAGCGCACAACTCACTGAGATTACGGATAAACATGCACCCGTGGTCGCGCAAATGTTCATCGCCACCGCTGGCGGTGTGGACGATTTTGGCATTGCGCGCGGCGGCGGCCTCACTTTTGGCGCCCAAAAGGCGGGACCCGACACGGCGCCGCTGCTACAAATTGCCAAGGACAGCCAAACCGCGGCAGATCAGGCGCTGGCGGCGAATAAGCCGTTGGATGTCGAGCGGATGCAGTTTGAATTGCCGGGAGACCGCCACGCGCTAGCCCAGCCCTTCCGCGCCAAAAGCGGCAGCAAAGAAGTCGGCGGCGCGGTGATCGCTGTGCTCGTGCCAGAGCATTTTGCGCGCAGTCCCGCGTGGTTGTGGTCAATTGCACTGGCGATTTCGGTGGCTTTTCTGCTGCTCGGCCGGTTGCCGCTGCCCAACTGGGCCGCTGGTCCGGCTTCGATGTTGGCGGGATCGCTGGCGCTTTTGCTGCTTGCTCCGGCGTTGGCGGCGTCGACCGGCGACGGCGTCGCCATCCTAGCGGCCGACTGGCTGATTCCACACACCGCGCCGCAATTTGCCGCGACCGATCACGGCTCCGTGTGGCTGTTTGGCGTCGCTGTGCTTCTGTCGTTGGCGCTGGGCCTGTGCACGCACGGTTTTGCCAGTGTGCTGAGCGCCTTGCGCCGCGATCCCGGGCCGTATTTCTATGTCGGCCCGGCCTTGCTGGCAACTGGCGTGCTGATTTTTGTGCCGTTTTCCGTCGGCGTCGGTCTGTCGTTTGTGAGCAAAAGCGGCGAGTTCATCGGCCTCGACAATTACGCCGAGGTCGTTCGAACCGCGCTAGATCCGCAATCTTCCACGCATTTTGGCCGCACTTTGGCTATGACTGTGCTGTGGACGGCGCTCAACATCGCCTTTCACGTCAGTATCGGCCTGGGGCTGGCGCTGGTGCTGAACCGGCCCAAGCTCAAAGGCCGTGCGATCTATCGCTTATTGCTGATCGTGCCGTGGGCAGTGCCGAGCTACATCACAGCGCTGACGTGGAAATGGCTGTTCAATACCCAATATGGACCCATTAACGCGATGTTAGGTCTTATCGGTGTCGGTAAAATCGATTGGTTGGGCGACAGCGTGGCCTTGAATTTCTCAGCGAATTTGCTGACCAACGTCTGGCTGGGTTTCCCGTTCATGCTGGTGATTTCGCTCGGCGCGCTGCAATCGATTCCGGGCGAGCTTTATGAAGCCGCGGATATCGACGGCGCGACTTCTTGGCAAAAGTTTCGCCATGTTACGTTGCCACTGCTCAAGCCCGCTCTGTTTCCGGCTGTGATTTTGGGCACGATTTGGACGTTTAATGCCTTCAACGTGATCTATTTGGTCTCAGGCGGTGGTCCCGAACACAAAACCGACATTTTGATCACCGAAGCCTATTACGCTTTTGCCGTCCTGCGCCGCACGGGACTAGCTGCGGCGTACAGCGTTCTTATTTTTGCCCTTTTGCTGGGCTATACGCTGCTAACCAACCGCAAAACCCGCGCGACCGAATCGGTAAATTCGTAGACACGTTGCGGCTGCGCGCTTGTCGCCGCGTGCGGGCACCGCCAGCGTTGCGTTTGCGGATCAGCGCGGGAAACGCCAAACTCACAAAGTTGCACACCACGGAGCCAAGCAGATGCCGAGAAACGCCATTCCCTCCAAAATCCCAATGTTTAATGTGCTTGTTGGCGTCGCGGCGATCGCGATCTGGCTGTCGCTGCTGGCAAGCTGCTCGGGCACGGCGGGCGCGGGCGATGCGGCCAATGCTCCGATCGACGACACCCAAAGCACCGATGTGACGCTGGACAGCGGCAAAATCACCAAGGATGTTGCCAGCGATGGACCCGCGCCGGACACCGCCGCCGCTGAAGGCGTCGTGGACGATGACGTCGCTACCGCCGACGTCGGCGCCAAATGCCCGGGCGCCCCCGGTTGTTCTTGCAAAGAAAATGGCGATTGCGACAACGCCCAATGCATTGAGATCGGCAGCGGCAAGGTCTGCGCGACCCCGTGCGTCGACAAATGCCAAGACGGCTACAAATGCACACTCATCAATTCGGGCAGTGGCGATTCCGTCACGATTTGCGTACCCAAATTCATTCACTTGTGCGATCCTTGCGTAAAATCAAAGGATTGTCAGACATTGGGCAGCAGCGATGCGGCGTGCGTCGCCGAAGGTGGCCAAGGCAATTTCTGCGGTACCGCGTGTGCTGCGGATGGTGATTGCGCCGCAGGGTATGGCTGCCAAAGCGTGAATTCGGTTGAAGGTGCGCCCGTCAAACAGTGTGTCAAAACATCCACCGCCCCCGAATTGAAATTTGGCGAGTGCACCTGCAGCGAGCTGGCGGTGGCGCAAAAGTCTCAGACTAATTGTTTTATTGAGCATAAAAACGACAAAGGCGAACTCGTGGGCAAATGCGCCGGCGTGCGTGCCTGCGGCGCCAGCGGGCTGACCACCTGCGCTGCGCCCGCGCTGGACGTGGAAGTATGCGACGGAAAAGACAACGATTGCGACGGCTTGACCGATGAATCGACTTGCGACGCTGGCGGCGCTTGCAACGTCGGCACTTGCGATCCGCAAACAGGCTGCCAGTACAACAAGTTGAACAACGTGCCTTGCGACGCGGACAAGAATGCCTGCACCGATAATGACCAGTGCAAACAGGGAGTTTGCGTGCCGGGTCCCGGCAAGGTCTGCGACGATGGCAACCCGTGCACCACGGACAGTTGCGACCCAGCCAGCGGCTGCACAAAAACGGTGGACGACGGCAAACTCTGCGACGCCGACGGCGACGCATGTACCGCAGCCGATCACTGCGTGGGCCCCGTTTGTTCGCCCGGCAAGCCCGTCGTTTGCGACAACACCAATGTGTGCAGCAAAAGCACTTGCAATTCGCTAAGTGGCAAGTGCGTCGGCAAGGCCGTACAAGATGGCGTTTCCTGCGATGACGGCACCCTGTGCACGCAGACCGATATCTGTAAGGGCGGAGATTGCATAGGAAAAATCGTGAGTTGTGACGACAACAACCCCTGCACCGGCAACAGTTGCGACCCAGTTGCGGGCTGCAGCACCGTGAACTTGGACGGCATCGCCTGCGACGACGATAACCCTTGTACTGTCGGCGACTTGTGCAAGGTCGGCAATTGCGTCAAGGGCGCGGCAAAGGCCTGCGAATCGGGTGCGTCGTGCGTGGCGGGCAGTTGCGACCTGACCAATGGCAAATGTGGCTATAAAAACAAGGTGGTGGGAGCACCGTGTGACGACGGCGACGCCTGTTCGCAAGCAGATGGCTGCTCCGACGGCGTGTGCCAGGGCAAATCGCTAAATTGCGACGACAGCAATGCCTGCACCAACGACAGCTGCGACAAACTAACTGGCTGTGTGCACAACGCAAATGTTTCTCCGTGCAGTGACGGCGATGCTTGCACCCAAAGCGATAACTGTGTGAACAGCGTTTGCGTCTCGGGACAGTTAAAGGTGTGCGAAGACAACGTGTTATGTACAGCCGATACCTGCAATAAGACCACGGGCAACTGCGTGTTTGACGCGTTGGGCATGAACGGCACCCCTTGCGACGACGGCAACATCTGCACTTTGGGCGACAACTGCAAAGGGGGCGCGTGCACGGTCGGAATACCCAAAGATTGCAACGACAACAACGTTTGCACCGACGATCTGTGCGACAAGGTCAAAGGCTGCAACCCCAATTTCAACAGCAAGGCTTGCGACGACGGAAATGCCTGCACGCAAAGCGACATCTGCAAATTTGGCGACTGCGAAGGCAGTGCGGTCAACTGCAACGACAGCAACGTGTGTACCAATGATGCGTGCGACTCGAAAAAAGGCTGTGTCAATACCGGCAACAGCGGGCAATGCAACGACAACAATGCGTGCACGATGAACGATTCGTGCAAAAACAGCGCTTGCGGCGGCCCGGCGGTGGACTGCGACGATGGTACCGTATGCACCGACGATACCTGCGATAAATTGCAGGGTTGCGTCCACTCGCCCAACGTTGCGCTGTGCCCGGACAGCGACGCGTGCACGACCGGCGAGACCTGTAAGAACGGCAATTGCGTCAAAAAGGCCGTTGTTTGCGACGACGGCAATGAGTGTACCCTGGATACCTGCGATGGGGTCAAAGGCTGCCAAGTTGCCAATGTCGTTGATAAAACGCCGTGCAACGCGGGGGCCAAATGGTGCATCGTCGGCAAGTGTTCGCCATTGTTCTACTGCGGCGACGGCATGGTCAATCAGGTGAGCGAAGAGTGCGACGACGGCAACTTGGTCGACAACGACGGCTGTAGCAACGCGTGTAAAGCCAACGTTCCTGCGTCCTTTACCCT
>CAMDBH010000077.1 GCA_945889325.1 Klebsiella pneumoniae | reverse complement strand
CGTAAAGTGCTCATGATTCTCTCCAACTTCGGGCCAAAAGTAGCCCGAGTCGGAAAGGATCGCGTTTACCGCCGGTTAAATCTAACCTAACAATTACGCGGCGGAACTTGTGTGAATGGAATACTCCGCTTCAGCGGCTATGTTCAACCCGACCCGAGTTCGGCTACTCCACCAAAACGAACGGCTTATCCCCCGCGGGCTTGCCTTTGGTATCGCGCCCCCGCGGCGCCGCCGGCGGCCGCTTGGCCACCGCGGGTGCCTTGACCGGCGCGGCCGCAACTGGTGGCGCTTCCACCACGGCAACGGGCGTCGCTTCAACCGGCAAGCCCGCCGCGGCCTGCGCGGGCAACTGGGCGGGTGCCGGCGCCGCCGCTGCGGCAACAGCAGGTGCTTGTTCTGGTTTGGCTGCCGGCACGGCTGGTTCTTCAGGCGCTTTGGCCGCGACTTGCACCGGCGCACCAGCCGCTGGCGTCTTCGGCTTTACATCGCCGCCGCGACCGGCAAACCACACGCCAATACCGGCCAAAACCACCACACCCGCCGCGGCCGCAAGCCAAATTGGCGCTTTGGAAGCGGATTTTTCAGCGGCAACCGCGGGCAGCCTGTCGCTGGACTGCACCCTCGACTGAACAGCGGGCGCCGCCATCGGTCGCGACGCTGGGCGCGGCAAGGTGGCCGACGCCGAAACGACATCCATGGCCGATGTCTGATTCAAATCGTTGTAGTCGGTGGCCTGCGCGGGTCGCGGTTGCGATGCGGGGCGCATGGCGTTTTGCGACGGCCGTGTGGCCGCGCCCGTCACTGTGCCGCGCGGAGCGGGGCGGGGCACCGACGGGATGACAGATGTTTCAGATGGCGCATAACTGCCTGTGCTGGCTGGTATTTCAGCAGCAGCCGCCGCTTGACCCAGCGCCGTTGGCTGCACAGCGGAGCGAATCACACTGTGGTCTCCTGCAAAAGTCGCGTCGTAGCCGCCCGCATCGGCGTGCACGGCAATTTGAGCAAGCGGCGGATCTTTGAGCGCCTTTGTCAACGCCTTGCTAAATTCCTGCGCACTGGCAAAGCGTTGGTCGGCCATGGTGCCCATGGCGCGCAGCACCACATCGCACACGGAATCCGGCGTCGGCGTTTGGCAATGGCCGTGCGGCCGCGGCGGTGGTTCGGTAATGCGCCGGATCAGCGTGTCCATGGCCGTTTCCGCGGCAAACGCGCAGTGTCCGGTCAGCAACTGGTAAAAAATACAGCCCAACGCGTAAATATCGGTGCGTTCATCCACGCCGCTGCCGCGCGCTTGTTCCGGGCTCATGTAAGGCGGGGTGCCGATGATCACGCCCGTGGCCGTTTTTGCGCCACCGTCACCGGAAATCAACAGCTTGGCGATGCCGAAATCCAATACTTTGACGAAGTCGTCCTCACCATGCACGGTTTGCAAAAAGATGTTGTCCGGCTTCAGATCGCGGTGCACCAAGCCTTTGGAATGGGCCTCCGAAAGCGATTTCAGCACTTGCAACACCATGTGACCGGCGCGTTCGTAGCCGATGGGCGATTCGGTCTCCATGACTTTGGTCAGCGTCTTGCCATCCAAGAACTCCATGGCGATGTACAGCGCGAGATCGTCTGTCTGGCCAAAATCAAAAACCCGAACAGTATGCGGCTGTTTCAAGCTCGCGGTCACTGAAGCTTCTTGCTGAAAACGCGCGGTCATCTCGGCGTTGCTGCCGTGGGCCGTGTGCAGCAGTTTGATCGCCACCAAGTCGCCGGTGCCCGTGTGCACGGCCTTGTAGACGGCACCAAAGCCGCCTTCGCCAATGATTGCCTTTACTTCGTAGCGTTTGGCGATAATGCTGCCGACCAAGCTGGCCGGCCCTGCCGCCACAACAAGGGTGGACGCGCCGTCGTGCGGACAGACTTCAGCGCTGGTTTGTTGTTCGCATTTGGGGCAGACGCGGTTCATGGTTCTTCCACGTTCGACCCGCTTCAGCGGACACACGCAACGTTGGGTATTCGCTGCCTAAATGGCTAGCAGGTCACAGGGGAGAAGGGCAGAACTTCTCATCGCACTTGTTGGAAAATAGCGAAGCTGCGCATTTTGTGCAATAGGCCGAGCAGTCAATAAATTCTTCGTTTTGGCCCTCATGGCACGGTGTCGTATAGCCGCTGGCTGGGGTTCCGCCGACGCATTGTCGCCATTGCGTGTCGAGTTTGGGATCGTAAAATTGCGGAGGATTCAGCAAGCAAAACCAGCAAACTTTGATGGTAAACGTCAATGGCGGCGTCTTGACCGGCGATCCGCCGGCCGAGGTGCCGGTCAAGAAAAAGGTCACCAGCACGGGCACGAGTTGTTTGTACTTGTTGTCGCCCGCTACGTTGGCAAAACGGCGTTTCCAATCGTCGCCAATGTCTTTGATGCTTGTGCCGGCGACTTCGCCAGTGCTGCCGAACGCGGGAATCAACGGAATGGGAAAAACCGCCGCCAGCCGCGATCGGATGACAATTTGCGTTGGAACGGTCCACACCAGCGGAATCGCGGCGGCGGGCAACTTTGGGGTAAACGTGGTCGGGTTGACGTTGAACGTGTCAAACCCCGTACCGATCAACGGCGAGGTACCTAGCGCGGATGTTTTGCTCTTCGGTGCTGGCCCGGGCAATACGACAGTGACGTGCAGCGTGTCCAACGTGACTACGCTGGTGTCCGGGCGCAATTGCTTCACGCCGTTACCGCTGGCCTCAGACGAGGCGACCATCAAGTTTTCGATCGCCGCAAAATAGATGTACTGATTGGTAAAAGCGAGATCAAGTACGCCGTGGTCGTAAAGATTCTTGAAATCGTCGCTGACGCACTTGCCGCCATCGTTTTTGGGCACGGCGTTGCCGATAATATACACCACGCCCGGATCGCCCGTGGCACAAGCGCCCAAACCGAGCAAACACGCGGCGGTCAACACGCTGCCGATAAGACGGCGCAATGCCGTTTTGATCTTGAGATTTACCATAGTTTCCTCCGCGTGGGGCTTTTGTTCTCTGGTGCCGTTGCCGCCATCGACAGGTCCGTTTTTGCTCTTTGGGTCACCGCGCTGTCCGCGATCCCTCGGTTCAGGCTGACCGAACTGCGCCTGCCAGACTGCACCGGCGGATCGTCGTTGTCTTTGGGCCGATCGGGCCGGTCGGCCAGCAGCCGCAGGGTGGCGGTCAGGTCGGCGACCGCCATTTTTTCAATGCGCGCACTGCCCAAGCCGGTACTGGCGATGAACAGCACGTCATTGCCGCGGACCTTTTTATCGCTGCCAACGCGGGCAAGCGTGTCGGCGGTGGCAAATTCTTCCCAAGCGCGCGCAATGGCCAGTTCACGACAAATGCTGCGCAATTCGTCGGCAGTGCCGTTGGGCGCCCAGCCCTTGGCTTCGCTGACTTCGGCCGCCGCAATCATGCCTAAGCCGACAGCCACGCCGTGGCGAATAGTATACTGGCGATCGGCCTCAATGGCATGCCCCAAAGTGTGACCAAAATTCAGCAGCGCTCGTTCTCCGCGCTCATGCGGATCGCGGGCCACAATTTGCGCTTTAAGTTCAATCGCTCGCTGCAAATGCGGCAAAAGCGAAGACGCCAAACGCCGGCGCAATCCGACGGCAGAACTGCGCAAATTTTGCAAGGCTGTGGCATCGTGGGTGGCGAAAATCTTGACGATCTCGGCCAAACCCGCCCGCCAATCCAGCACTTGCAGTGAGTTCAGCGTCGCCAACGGGCAAAACACCAGACTGGGCTGATGAAACGCACCGATCAAGTTCTTGCCGCCGCGCGTCAGCGGAATAGACCTAGGCGCTATGGAAACAATGGGCATATTGATCGCTGACTTGCCGCCTACTGATGCGTCGGCCATGGCCAAAACCGTCGTCGGCATTTGCACAATGCGCATGCCGCGGTGCCAACTCGCCGCCACAAAGCCGCAAAGATCGCCCAGCGCCCCGCCGCCCAAAGCCACCAAAACATCACCGCGACCGATCTGCAGCGCGTCCAATTCAAACCACAAATGCTGGGCATGACGCAGTTCTTTGACTTTCTCGCCGCCCGTCATCTCCAAAATTTCACAGCGCACTTGCCGCGCTTGCAGCATCATTTGCAGCGCCGGCCCTTCGGCCTGCACCTTGCGATCAACGACCAGCACAACCGCGGCATCACCGGCCAATTGCGCAATCCGATCAGCGGCATCGCAAGCATGGCCATTGTGAAGCACCACGTCGTAGCCACCTTCGGCAGTCGCTGCCCGCACAACCTGCGGCAGGGCAGAGGCCTCAAGCGCCGCGCCAATCACATCCTCCAACGCCTGCGCAGCGTTGACGCGGACGTGGGCCTGCGCGTACGTGGTCTTCCGCGCGATCTCCAGCTTGCGCAGGGCGTCCAACTGGTCTTTGCGCGTGGCACCCAGCAACGGCCGATCGCCCAAAAGCGTGCGTTCTACAAGCACTTCCACCGGCGCATCCAGCCAAAGCACCGTGCCCGCCGCGCGCAGCTTGGCCATGCCGTCAAAAAAATGCGGGGCCCCGCCACCGGTGGCCAAAATCATTTTTTGTTTTTGCGCCACCAGATCTTGCAGCAACGCGCCTTCGCGAATGCGCAGGCTGTGTTCGCCTTCTTTGCGCAGCAGCTCACTGACTGCCATCCCGGCATCGGTTTCAATGGCTTGGTCCAAATCGACAAACGGCAGATTCAGTTTGTGCGCAAGCGCTTGCCCGACCGCAGTTTTTCCTGCGCCGGGCATGCCGATTAGCACTACAATGTCACTGCGTTGAGCCACGTTCTTGTCCGCTTCTCTGGCTATTTGCCAACCGTAATCGCCGCCGCACGGTTGACGATGCGCGGCGTGATAAAAATGAGCAACTCCGTGCGCTTGTCCTGCTCCGTATGGCTGCGAAACAGCGCGCCGATAAGCGGAATATCGGCAAAGAACGGCACTTTCTTGACCGAGGTCGAAGTAGACCGCGTGTAGATACCACCAATGACCGTCGTTTCACCGTCCGCCAGCAACAGATCCGTACTCGCTTCACGCGTTGCAATCGTTGGATTGCCGTCCGCCGCGCGGGCTGAAAAGTCCGGCTCATTCTTGCTGATGCGCACGGACATTTGCACATTGCCGTCCTGGGTCACGTGCGGTTTGGCCTGAAGTTGCAAATCTGCATTGAAAAACCGCGTTTGCACGCCTTGGGCCGACACGACCGAGATCGGAATCGAAATGCCTTGACGAATAGTCGCTTGCTGATTGTCCAGCGTAAGCACCTTGGGACTCGACACGATCTTGACCGTACCTTCTTGCTCGGCGGCCGACAGCCGCAAGTTCAAATTGCCAGCTCCGCCAATGGATCCAAGGGTTAAGCCGATCGCGCCACCAGCGCCGGAGCCGACTGCGGCCGGCAAATTGACCGCGTAGTTGGGGGTCGTGATGGCAACACCTTTGATATCAGGGCTCGCGCCGTCCGCGCCGCCCGCAACGCCGACAACCGACGGGAAAATCAAACCCGTCTCATTGCCGAACACCGCCGACTGCGCGAAATTGCCGCCCCATTGCACGCCCATGTCCTTGGTAAAGCTGCTCGACGCTTCAACAATGCGCGCTTCAATCAGCACTTGCGGCGTTTGCGCATCCAGTTTGCGGATCATTTCTTCAACCGCTGCGACGTGCTCTTCCGTATCTTTGACCACCACGGCATTGGTGCGCGGTTCGGCCGTCACAGTACCCTTTTTCGAAAGCACTTCCTTGACCTGATTGACGATTAGCGCAGAGTCGCCGTAATTCACCGGAATGATGCGCACGACCAACTGCTTGACGTCTTCCATCTTCTGGCGGCGCTCGACCTCGGAATCAAACTCTTTTTTCAAAGCCTCACGCGTACTGACACGGATGACGCCTGACTGGCGGACATAATCCATCTCGCGGGCGCGCAGGATCACGTCCAACGCCAAATCCCATGGGATATTCTCCAAGTGAAAGGTGACCTTACCCGCCACTTCAGGACCGGCGATGATGTTGACTTTGCCTTCTTTGGCCAAGAACGTCAGCACGTGCTGAATGTCCGCGTCCTTGATGGTTAAATTGATGCGCTTGCCGGTGTAGCGCCGCGCTTTGCGCCACGGTGCCTTAATTGGATCGCTGGCCACACCCGCGTTGTCGGCGTTGGACATGCTGCCGCGATCGGCTGTGCCGCCGCCGTCATCGCCAGCCGCTGCCATCAACGGTTGTGGCGCCGCCGCCAACACATCCCCGCCCGATTTGACTACCGAAGTGCCAGATTTCACGGCCGACGACACGCCAGCCTTAGCTACGTTATTGTCAACTTTTGTCCCGCCGTTGGCTTCTGCGCGCTCAAACTGCCAAACAAGCCTGCCATTTTGCATGGAAATGCGATCGCTCGACGGTTGCAGCAAATCCACAACCACGCGCAATTCATCTTTGGTCCCTTCTGGCGCAAACGCGGTGACGCGTTCCATCGGCCCTTGCAAGGCCCGCGTGTCAAAAGCCCGCTGCAGCCGATCCGGCAACTGCGCGCCGACAATACGCAACACGGCCCGGTTGTCCTCACGGCTGAGCACCTCCACCTGAGCGTCCTTCAATTGACCTTGCAGTGGCAATTCAATGCGACCGCGGTGCTGACCTTCGGCCGTAATGGCAATGTCCTTAATAATTGCAGGCTCTTTGCCAGCCGGATCTTTCGGCTGTTCATCGCCGCGTTTGAGCCGCGTGCGCTGCCTCTCTGCTTGCGCTTCACGCCGCAGTTGTTCGTTGTCCTTGGTGGCATTTTGCGCCGCAGTTTTGTCAGCTTGCGCCAATTCTTGCGCTTCCGCTTTCTGCCGCGCCAATTCCAATTCGCGCAGTTGCTTGGTTTTTTCTGCCTGCACGGCCTCCAGCTTGGCCTGCAGTTCTTGAGCGCGCTTGCTCTCTTTTTCCGCCATCTTATCGGTGTCATTGCGCGACTGCCGCTCGCGTTCCGCCCGCGATTCCAGCAACGCAATGCGCGCCTGCTGTTTTTGCAAGTAGTCGTCCATGCCTTTGGCGCTGCTTTTGCCGGCCGCCACCTGCTCAGCCTTTAACCGCCGATTCTGCTCCGCCGCCAACGCCGACTCCAATTCCTTCTCACGCGCCGCGTGCTTGTCGGTCAGCGCTTTTTCACGGGCATCGCTGTCCAACTGCATCTGCCGCCGCACCGCCACAATCTCCTTCTCCAGTTGTTCCTGCAGCTTGGCCGTCTGTGCCTGCTGGGCCTTTTCCTGCGCGTCTAGCTTGTTTTGCGCCTCGGCCACGGCTTTTTCCGCCGCCATGACCCGCGCCGAACTGCTTTGCGAATCATTTTTCAGCTTGCGCAATTCCGCCGCCCGTTGCTCCAACGCCGCGTTCAGGCTGCTGGCCGTGCGTTCCGCAGCCAACCGAGCCTTGGATGCGCTTTCCGCTTGCTGTTTGGCAGCTTCAATCGCCGCTTCCCGTTGCGCCACCGCTTTTTTGGCCGCTTCGGCATCTTTTTGCAGGGCTTTGAGTTCCTTGGCCGCCGCCGCGGCTTCTTGCTTTTTGCCCGAATTGCTCGCGACCTGCTCGCGTTTGCGCGCCTGCGCCAACTGGGCATTTAGCTCCTCGACGTGCGCTGCCTGCGCTGCCTTCAATTGTTTCAATTCTTTTTCGCGCTGGCCAAGCAACGCCGCCATGTGCTCGGTTTGCTCGCTCGCCGCCCGCGAAGTCGCATGGGCATCGGCCTCGGCGGCCGCCAACTTCTCCTGATACTGCGCACTCAGCGCCGCTTCCCGCTTGCGGTGCTCGTCGGCCAACTGGGTTTTCACTTGCGCAATGCGCGCTTCTACGTCCTGTTCCAGCTTTTTCATGTCGGCATCGCGCGCCGCCATGGCTTGCTCGTGCTGCTTGCGCGCCAGTTCAACTTGCGCCTGGGCCTTGGCCACATCGCCGTTGGCGCTGGCACTGGCGCTGTCGCGGGCTTGGCTCAGCGCAGCTTCGCGTTCTTGCAGCGCTTTGTGCAATTTCTCGACTTCTTGTTCCGCATTGGCGCGCGCGTGGGCCTGACTCTGCACTTCTTGGGTGGCCGCTTGCAGCGCTTTTTCGCGCGCCTGCAGATCGCCTTGCAGACCCTGCATTTGGGCCTCAATCTGCTTGCGTTCGCCGGCGGCTTTCTGGGCTTCGCTGGCCTGGCCGCGCGTCTGGGCTTCACTTTCTTTGGCGCGCGCTTGTTCCAATTGGGCGGCCAACGTCATTTCGCGTACGCGCATTTCATCTTGCAAACGCTTGAGTTCGCTCTCGCGATCTTTGAGCAACCCTTCGACCCGGCTCGCGCGTTCTTGGGCGATTTTTTCTTGGTCTTTGCGCTCCTGCTTGACGCGGGCCATTTCACGCTCGTGGCCGCTTTGCAAATCATTGCGCATCTGCGCCAATTTGTTGTCAAACTGCGCAGTCATCGCCGCTTCGCGCTTGCTTTCATCGACTTTTTGCTGCTGCAAACGCAGCCGCGCTTCATCCACCGCGCGCTGGGCTTTGTGCAACTCGCCCGCCGTGGTTGCGCGGGTCTTGGCCGCCGCCAATTCCTTTTCGCGTTCAGCCACAACGCGGTTCAAGCGCTGGGCTTCCGCTTCCGCTTTGGCCCGCGCATCCGCATTGTGCTTGGCTTCACTGCGCGCTTGCTCCAACGACGCATGCTGAGCATCCAGCTCTTTGTGCAGTGCAGCTTGGGCGACCGCGACCCGCGCCTGATCGGCCTTGGCCCGTTCGATGTCCGCTTTCTTACCCGCTTTTTCCGCCAATTTTTCGGCCGCTGTCGCCGCGGCGGCCTGCTGCGCCAACTTGCTTTCCCGCGCCTTGAGGGCTTCGCGCAAACCCGCCAGCTCTTGTTCGCGCTGAGTCAGCAACTGCGCAGCATGCGCCGCCTTGCTGGCCGCTTCTGCATTTTGGCGTTTCAACTCTTCTTCACGCGCCGCTGCCGCCGCTTGCTCGGCAACCTTTTGCTTTTTCAGCTCTTCCGCTTGTTTGGTCGTCTGGACATTTTGGCGTTTCAACTCTTCTTCACGCGCCGCTGCCGCCGCTTGCTCGGCAACCTTTTGCTTTTTCAGCTCTTCCGCTTGTTTGGTCGTCTGGGCATTTTGGCGTTTCAACTCCGCCTCGCGCGCTTGCGCCGCCGCCGACGCCTGCGCCGATTCTTTCTTCGCCACCGCCAATTCGGCCGCACTGGCTTTGGCTGCAGCCTGCGCCGCGCTCAATTCGCCTTTGACCTGCGCAATCTGACCCGTCAACTGCGTCTGAAGACTCTGCAATTGCGCGTCCCGCTGCGCAGCTTGCTGTTGCAGTTCAGCCCGCGCCGCTGCAACTTTGCTTTGAGCCGCCGCCAGTTCCTGTTTGGACGCCGCATCATTGGCATTTTGCAGCGTTTGCAGTGCTTTTTCGCGTTCAGCCAAAACACCGCGCAATTGCTCCGCCTGCTTTTCAGCCGCCGCACGCGCGGTTGCATTCTTGTCGGCTTCGGCGCGCGCTGCCTTGAGTTCAGTTTCCCGCGTCGTCAATTCATTGGCCAGCGATTTCTGCCGCTTCTCCAGCTCCGTTCTCTCTTGGGCTGCCTGCTGCGCTTCTTCTTGGCGGCCGTTTTTCGCGGCTTCCGCTTCGCGGGCTTTGGCCGCAGCCAACTCGGCGGCCAGCGCCGCTTCGCGTTCTTTGAGCGCACTGCGAACAGCACCGATTTCTTGTTCGCGTTCCTGCAAGAGCTTGGCAACCTGCTCGGCTTGCGCGGCGGCCTTTTGCTTTTGTACCGCCAGATCGGCGACCTGCTGTTTAGATTGCGCATTTTGGCGCTTCAATTCATCTTCACGCGCCAACGCCGCCGCTTGGACCTGCGCCGACTCTTCTTTCATGCGTTCAATTTCCGCCGCGCTCGCTTTGGCGGCGGCTTGCGCTTGCACCAATTCGCCGCGCACTTGCGCGATTTGACCCGTCAATTGGCTTTGCAACGTCTGCAGTTGCACATCGCGTTGGGCTGCCTGCTCTAAAAGCTGCGCGCGCGCGGCCCGGACTTTTTGCTCCGCCGCAGCCAATTCCTGTTTAGAACTGGCATCTTTGGTATTTTGCAGCACCTGCAGCGCCGTTTCGCGTTCGGCCAGCACCGCGCGCAATTTGTCCGCTTGCCGTTCGGCGGCCGCCCGCGCGGTTTCATTTTTTTCCGCCTGCAACCGCGCCGCTTTGAGCTCCGTTTCCCGCGCCGTCAATTCATTGGCCAGCGATTTCTGACGCTTTTCCAGCTCAGCCCGTTCTTGCGCGGCCTGCAAAGCTTCCTGCTTGCGCCCGCTTTTGGCCGCTTGGGCCTCGCGTTCTTTGGCCGCAGCCAATTCGGCCGACAAGGCGGCTTCCCGCTCTTTCAATGCCGTGCGCACGGCGCCAATTTCCTGCTCGCGCTCGACCAAAAGTTTGGCCACCTGTTCAGCTCGCTCGGCGGCTTTTTGCTTTTGTTCAGCCAGATCGGCGACTTGCTGCTTGGACTGCGCCAACTCCGCGTTCTTTTCGGCCAAAGCTTTTTCACTCGCCATCGCCCGATCTTCGGCTTGGCGCCACTTGCGTTCCGCCGACTCGCGCTCCACATCGGCCTTGCTCGCGCGGTCCAACGCCGTTTGCGTCTGGCTCAAATTGGCGCGCGCCGCCGCCAGTTCCGCTTTCAGCTGCTGCGCTTGCGCTTGAGCCGCCGCATCGGACCGCTCCGCCGTCGCCTTGAGCTCGCGGTCTTTATCTGCCAAAACTTTCTTCAAGTGCTCGACTTCTTCCGCTTGGGCCGTGCGCCGCGACTCGCTTGCCTTGCGCACTTCTTCGCGCAAACTCTCCGCTTGCTTGCGGGCTTTTTCCAGTTCCGCTTGCAATACACCCAGTTGCGCATGATCCTTGCCCAATTGCGCGGTGTCTTTTTTCTGCGTGTCCTGTTGCATGTCGGCGATTTTTTGCCGCAACAATTCCACCCGCGCTTCCTCGGACTGGCGTTGCGCCACCACGGCCGCCAAACTCGCGCGCTCTTTGTTCAGATCTTCGCGCAACTTGGCGCCCGCGACCTGCTCATCCTTCAAACGCTGATTGGCCAAGTCCGCCGCGGCCTGCGCTTGCGCCAATTGCGCCGCATTGGCCTGCACTTGACCGCCGGCCTCGGCACCACTTTTTTGCAAACGCGCAAGCTCGGCCTGCATCTTTTGCTGCTCGCCCTGGGCCGCTTCCTCGCGGCTGCGTGACGAACGCAATTCTTCTAACAACTTGTGCTCACGCGCCGCTGCGGTTTTGGCCGCATCTTCTGCCGCGGCGATTTGCGCCGTCTGGGTCTGGTTCAACTTGCGGTCGCTGCCATCCACGACAATGACAACGGAATTGCCTTCCGAACGCACGTGATAGAGCGCATCTTGTTCAAAAGTCACAACAATTCGCGCATACGTTGCATTGCCGCGCACAAACGGCACCGCTTCAACGCTGCGAATCACGCCATTGTTGACGTATTTCGGTTCGCCCAATGTGCCAACGCTTGCACCCGCAACGTCGACAAATAACCGCGCCGGCTTGTCCAACTTAAACGTCGTAAAAGTCGGGGCCAAATTGCCGCGCACTGTCAAAACCGTCGTCTGGGTCGCTTCTTGCACGTCTAGTGCCAGCAGCGAATTGGCCAACACAGTGGCGGCGGCGCCCCCGGGTACAATGTTAGGGCCGCGCCCGCGACCGTCCGCCGCCAACAGCGGCGTGCCCGGCAACGCCAACGTGGCCAACAGCCAGCCGGTCACCATGGAGCGAAAAACCTTATTGAACTGCATCGGTCCTCTCTTTTCCCGGTTCAGCTTGGCCCATTTGGAGCGGGCTTTGCTTCCGGCTGCTGCGGCAACCGGTAAAATCCGGCACGCATCTTCGACTATCCTAGGGGGCGGCGATTATCTGTCAAAAAATGCCCGATTCGCCGCTTTGGGTGTGCGCTCATTTGCCGTCGCCCGCCGCTTTGTCTTTGTCATCCGCTTTTCTTTTGCCATCCGTCTTTTTGACGCCTTCGGCCTTTTTGACGCCTTCGGCCTTTTTGACGCCTTCGGTCTTTTTCACGCCGTCGATTTTCTCGGTGCCATCTGGATTTTTCGTCTTGGCATCGGCGTCGTCGCCGTCAGCTGAATCGTCGGATTCCAGTTCAGTGATCGGTGGTTCAATCGACAGCACCACTGCCTTGGTCTTGCCAGGCACGGACACCAGCATTTTGTCCTGCAAAATCGCCAGCACGGTGCCGCCTTCGCTGCCAAACCGATCGCCGCGCTTGAGTTCATGCTGTTTGTTGTGCGAATCCAAAACCACAGCTTTGGGCATCGACGCACCGGTTTGCAAAATGATCAAAACGTACTTGTCGAGCTTTTCGGCCAAAAGCGGCGGAATTTTTGGGCAATCCTCACCAACACAGGCTTTGACCTCGACAACACCTTCGCCGCCCGGACCGGTCAAAAGCTCCTCTTTGCGTTCGAGCGGCGGCGGAATCACGAAAATCGCCAAGTTCGGCTGGGTCGGATTGGCAATCGCCGTGACTTCATTTTTGGTGTAATTCTTAAAAATCTTTTCAATCGGCCGCCAACGCAGGTTTTCACCCAAAACAATGTAGCCGTCCATGACTGGCGGCGCGGCTTCGGCCGCCCCAGCGCCCTTGTCTGCGGCCTTTTCACCGGCCTTTTCGGGCGGTTTGGCCGCGTCCTTGGGCGGGTCGCCGCCGCAGCCGGGCAGCGCAACAAGCAGCACAAGCGCAGAAAAACAAACGACAAAGCGCCAAACCGCCGCCGCAGCGACAGGTGGAACTTCCACGCTTTGAACGGCAGCGTTCATCAAGTCCTCTTCTTCTTGCCGACTTTGGCCGCCGACTTGCCGGCTTCTGCCTTGGCCGGTCGGCCAGTCCACGTAAAGGCGTAGGCGACAAAACTGGCGCGAACCTGTGAGCTTTCGCGGGCCAACTTCAACAATTCGATATGTTCGCGCAGTTGGTCTTCCGGGGTTGTGCCTTTTGCGGTCACAATGTCCTTGCCGTTTTCGTCTTTTTCGACCGGATGCATTTTGGCGTTGCGCGTTTTGATGGCCCCCAAATCATCGGGAATTTGCTCCACCACCAGATCGCGGATATTGATCATGCGCCGATCGGGACCGGCGTAAATCCGCATAAACTGAATCAGCTGCTTGGTGTTACCTTCGACGGCCATCTTGATCGGGATGGTGTTGTACAGGTCCCAACTGTCTTCGGCCAGTCGTTCAAACTTGCGGACTTGCAGACCAACGGCCTTGGCATCATTTTGGACGTTGTCGATAAAGTCAGGAATCTCATCGGCCGCCGGCAGCATCTTGCGGTTTTCTTTGTCGGTTTCCACCAGTTCTTCGCGCAATTTGCGCAAGCGCTCCTGCTCCGCGGGCGACGCCAGCAGCTTGAGGGCTGCGATATCCTTGTCAAACTTTTCCAACTTGGTCGTGGCGTCTTGGGCGCGGGCCAACTCCGGATCGACGATCAGAAAATACAAACCGACAGCCATGACCGCCAAGACAGCGGCAATGACGGCAGCCCGTTGCGCCGGTGGCAGTTTGAAAAACTGTTCCACGTTGTTACTCCCGAGCCGCGCCGGCATTGGGCGCTGCTTCGATCATGTCCGACGCCGGTGTTGACGGCGGCAGGGGATCATTGTTGACTTTGGGCGGAGGTGCTGGCTTTTCTTCAACTTTGACCGGTTTGGGCACAACCGGCTCGGGCGCTGGCACATCTGCCGGTGGCGCAACGTCGGGCGGCACTCTAGCCGCGTCGGCCGACGATGCATCTGGCGAACTTTGGCCATCGCTTTGATTTTGCCCATCTTTCCAATAGTTCGGTACACCACCGGTTTCTTCCGCGGCGTCGGCACCATTCGCGCTGGCGTCGCTTGTGCCCGCATCCGCGGGGGTGGAACCATCGCTGCCTGTGGCGCCGCCGTCTGCGCCTGCAGCCGGCGCTCCCTCTGACCCAGCGGGCATTCTGGCTCCGACCGGATCGATCAAGTAAACCAACGATCCGCCGATGGAAAAACTAATATAATCACGGCCCAATTTTTCGTCGCGCCTACGCTCTTGCGACTTCAATTTCATGTTGCGAAAGTATGGGCTCGATTCCAGACGCCGTGTGACTTCGGCGACATCGTTGTGCTCAAGCGCCTCGCCGGTAATGGTAACTTCGCCCTTGTCCTCGTGAATTGTGGTGAACCACGCCTGCTGTGCGTTCCACGCCACGCGCCAACCGGCGGCTTCCATGGACTTCAAATCTTCTGCATTTGTGGTCGCTTCGTCGCGAGGTTGCAGAATAAAACTTAAGTAAGTCAGGGCATTGAC
>CAMDBH010000076.1 GCA_945889325.1 Klebsiella pneumoniae | reverse complement strand
TCGCCATCGCTGTCTTTTTGGTCGGGATTGGCCGCTTTGGCGCAGTTGTCGCACACATCGCCCACACTGTCGCCATCGTTGTCTTTTTGGTCGGCGTTGGCCACTTTGATGCAATTGTCGCAGGCATCGCCCAAGCCATCCTGGTCGCTGTCTTGCTGGGTCGGATTGGCGATAAGTACGCAATTATCCACTTCATTTTTCTTGCCGTCGCCGTCTTTGTCGCCGCCCGGCGGCGTGCAGGTCGTATTCACTTTACCCGGCGTACCCATGTCACCGCTGGCGGGATTTAGCGTGTCAGCGATGCACCAATAAAATGCGATGTCATTGAAAACGGACGACAAAAATTTCGGATCGAGTTGGATGGCCTTGCTCGGGACAACGGCCGGTGTCGCTTTGCCGTAGTGGATGGCGTCGATCAACAAGGCGTTGTTGTAGACCGAAATCGTGTCATCGACGTCATCCAGCAAGAGACCTTTTTTCCAAGCATAATCGACAGGTACACCAGGATTGGCGTTCTTATCGTTGGACGCGGCGATGACGAAATACCCACCAGGTTGAATTTGCAGGATCGGCGGCGCTGCGGGCAGCGTGATCGTGCCGCCCTTGCCGCTTTTGATGCTCCAACCATTGATCGGGGTGGCTTTGGCGTCGCCGTTGTACAATTCGATCCATTCGCCAAAGGCATCATCTAAGTTGTCTGAGTGAACAAAGATCTCACTGATCACGATCTTGGAAGCGATAATCGCCGCGATCTTGCAGTCCACCGTGCAGCCGTCGTTGTCGTCTTTGTTGCCGTCGTCGCACTGTTCGCCGACATCCAATTCCGCGTCGCCGCAGACTTGCGCGTCACAGGCATCGCCCTTGCTGTCTTGATCGGTGTCTTTTTGATCGTTGTTGGGGTTGGCTGGGCAGTTGTCGCACACGTCGCCGATCTTGTCTTTGTCGGTGTCGATCTGATCTTTATTGGCGATCAAAGGGCAATTGTCGGTGTCATCGGGCCAAGTGTCCTTGTCGGCATCGGGCGGTTTGGGGCAAGGCGTATTGACCGCATTGGGCGATCCAAAATCGCCACCCGCCATTGGTGTTTTGGACGCACACCATGAATTCACATCGTCGTTGTCAGTGCCATTGAGCTTTTCACCATCCAAAGTCGCCGAATGCCCATTGAGTTCGGGCAACGGCCAAGTATTGTTCCATTTCACCGTATCCTGATTGTTGGCGCCGGTGACTAACACTAATGAATCAATAGTGTTATTGAGCGTGATGTTGTCGCCGTACACATAATCGGCCTTGACACCGCCGTTGGCCGTGACGTCGCCGCTGCGCGCAAAGATCACCGTCGATTTGGCCTGGATCACCACGCACTTGGCCACGGAATGCTCTTCAACTTCAGTCACATCGGTGATCGACAAGCCCTTGAGCGGAATGTCGGCGTTGGTGGTGTTGTAGATTTCAAACCATTCGCCAAATTCATCGCCGACGACTTTGGGGTTGATCATGATTTCCGTGATGACCAAACTGCCAACCGGCAAAGTCCCCGGAACCTTGGAGCAATCTGCCGGTCCGTCGCAGACATCGCCCTTGCCGTTTTTGTCGGTGTCCAATTGGTCCGGGTTTGCTTTGTTCGGGCAGTTGTCGCAAACATCGCCGATCTTGTCGCCGTCGCCGTCCGCTTGATCGGGGTTTTTGCCCGTTGCGCAATTGTCACAGGCGTCGCCGACGCCATCGCCGTCGCCATCGGCCTGATCGGTATTCTTGACGCTGACGCAATTGTCCGATGAATCCGGCACGGTGTCTTTGTCCGTATCGACAACCACAGGAATATCTTTGGATGGCTCCGCATCCGCATCGACGCCGCCGACGGTGTCCGTCCCCGAAATGTCTGGCGCATCGTCCACCGCGATGTCGATTTCTTCGCCGCCACTGCCTTGATCGTCTGCATCGGTCGGCACGTCGGCAGCAACTTGTTCATCGGGCTGCACATCCACCGGATCAACCACCTCCGGTTCGGCATCGACAGGCGGGATCACGACGTCAGGGCCGCTGTCCACGCCGTCTGGCTTGGTATCGACTTTGGGACCCGCGTCTTTGATGTCTTTCTTGACGTCGCTCGTGACGTCGCTGCCCAAATCGATTGTGTCTTCAACGGGCTGCGGCGCCACTTCTGTCGTGCCGCAGGCAGCCAAGCCGACCGCGCTCAGCGTCACCAAACAAAAAGTCAGCGGCTCAACTGCAACGCGCAGCAGATTCAGGGGGGATTTTCGCAGTCGCACTAGCATCGTTCACTCCAAGTCGCGTCTGGTCTGTCGCCACCGCTGGCGTACAGACTACGGGACGCCGCACGCTGCTGCAAATTTGTGATCATTGCAAGCCCACGACAACGCTTTTTCGCGTTGATCCGCAGCACGCCGACCGATTGGGCCTGGCTGCAAGCGATTATTTCTCTGCCAAAATCGCGAAAAAGGCGGTCATGCTGTTCAACGCTGCAGCGCGGCCAACGCCGTCAGATCGGGTTCGCTGCGGTAAACCACGTGCAAAGCCCGTGTCGTATCAGATGCTTGAACAGTATGACGCCCAGCTTGCTCGGCCAGCGCGCACGCCAAGGCTTCTGCCAGCAACAGCCGCCGCGTCAAATTGGTCAAGCCCGCATCCAATTGCCCCAAAGCCACTTGCAGTTGCAAGTCGTTGGCCACAATGTCATTCAAATGCAGCCGCGCTTGGTCGCTGGCCGCAAACGCGCCACGCGGCAGCAGTGCCTTGCCGGCTACTTGCGCTTGCAGACCGAGCGCGAAATCCAACAGACGCGCAGATTCACTTGGAAAACCTTGCGCTTGCAGCGCCCGCGCCCGCGCGCGCAACTGGGCGCATGCGGGCTCAAGCGCATCCTCGCCGTACATTTCTTGCGGCGCGTCCAAGCCAGCGCCTAGCGCCGACAGGTCGACAGGCCCGCCGAGTTCCGCATTTTCCGCCAGATCAAGGTGCCGCTGCGTGATCGCCTTTTGCGCGTGCGCGATCACCGCCCGCAGCCACCCGTGCGGGTCACTGGCGCCCAACGCCTCAAAGGCAAACAGTTCGTCGCGCAACGCCCACCAAAACGCCGTTGGCACCGGCAGACCTGCGCTCAATTCAAACGGCAGCGCCATGCGCACAGCCGTTGCGCCTTCGCTCAGCAACTTGCGCACTTCGACTTCGCGATCATCCCACAAAATCGCGCTGTTGCGCGCGCGATCGTAGCCATCGCAGGCCAGCAGCAGCGACACATGCACCCCGCGCGGCGAGCGATAAAACCGCAGCGGAAATTGCCGACAGGCGATCGGCTTGGCATCCAGACCGTGCTCGTAGTGAATTTCACACAGCATATCCGGACCTTGCACTTGACACTGGCCGACATCGTTGCGCGCCATGCCGGTGTGTTCACGGCCACCAAATTGGGTGTGTTCAAAAAGTGCAGCCTCACCAGCGGCAAAACGCCGCGTGCGGCCAAAACTCAGCGCCGACACCCGCCGCACATCGCCTTGTGTCAGCGGTCCCAAAAACGACGCACTGCAACAAGTGCCTGTACCCACACACTGATGTTGCGGCGGATTGCGCCCCATCGGCCATTGCAGCACTTCAGTCCCGGCGTCTTTCTCACACAATTTAACAAAATCGCGTTTGTCGGCCTGTAACGCCACGCGTTGAGCGCTGCGCCGCCCCAGCAACAAATACAAGCGCGCCAAGCCGCGCAAGTGTTGCAACAGTTCACTTTCAGATAATTTTGTGGTTTTCCGCAGTTGCGTGAGCGTCGCGCCGCCGATCAGCGCCCGAGCCACCCGCGCGTCCGTGTCGCCCAAACGCACCGCGCGGGCGAGTTCCGCGTCGTGCAAAAGCCATTGCGCACCATCGCGCACAAGCTCAAGAGAACTGCGCAGTTGGTAACGACTCACTGGACATGTCCGAAAATGCTAAACCTTAGTAGCCGTGCGCACGCCGATATCCGGCACCGGCATGTCGTCGACGCTGGCGGCCGTCAACTGGGCCGGCGACTTCATCGCGGGCGCGGCCAAACCCATGCGCGCCTTGAGGGCGGCCAGGGCATCGGATTGACTGGCGGGTGAACGCTCCAGCGCTTTGAACTTGTCGTCGAGAGAAGCCCCCGAAACATCGTTGGCCAATTCAGCGGAAGCATTGGCTTCTGCTTCAGATTGGTCGACTTTGTCGCTCATGCGGCCAAACGCATCAAAGGCCGAATTGTCATTGAGGCCGGCCATGGTGTTTTGAATGGTCTTTTGCGCGTCGGCGCGTTTGGCCCGCGCAATGAGCAAATCCTTCTTGCGCTTGGCATCCTCAATTTTATCATTCAGTTGCAACAGCGACGCCCGCAGCGATTCCGTCGCTTTGTGCTGGGCTTCCCATTGACCCTGCCATTGGGTGGCCAGTGCGGCTTCTTGGCCTTGGCGTTGCAGGGCTTCGGCGGCCAAATTGTCATCGCCGTGTTGCACCGCCAGCATGGCTTTGCGCTCCCATTCGGCCGATTTGGCTTTTGAATCGATCAGGCGGGCTTCCAAGCGTTTTTCGTCGGCAATGGCGACCGCGACCTGTTGCTTGGCCGAAATAAAACTGTCGCGCATGTCGATCAGCAGTTGCTCAAGGATTTTTTCAGGATCCTCGGCTGACGAAACGGCGGCGTTGACGTTGGAACGAACCAAAAGACCGATGCGATCGAATATGCTCATGAGAATCCTCCAAAAACTGGCTAAAGTTCAAAGGTTGTCGACACAAATCAGGCTGCAGCGGCGACGACACCGGCGCGGTGATCGCCAATGGCCAAACTGAGCGAATCTAAGGCGGCGATGAATTCATTTTCATCCAAATTCGCCAGTTGCATCGTTTCAACCGCAACGACCGAATTGCCTTCAAGCGCGTAGGCCCCTTGCAGCATTTGACTGGCGTTGAGTTGCAGCAAGTGCGCAAACAAGCGAGCCAATTGGGTATCCGTGCTGTTCTCAGACAGTTCCAGCACTTTGCAGCGAAAAACCACCAGCGGATCGTTGACATGAATCACGATCTGCGCGCCGTGCCACACGGGATCGCGCAAGATCCAAGTGTTTTCACCGACAGGCTCGGACGGAATCCGACTGCTTAAAATGTAGCGTTCAATGTCATCTAGGGTTCGTGCCATAACGCAAACTCCATTTTGTGCTGTAATTTCAGGGTTTCCCGCCGGTATTTTGCCGCCGCAATCGCCAGCGGCAACGTCGCGAGTCTAAGAGTGCAAAGCGCCATTGTAAAGTGTCGCCGAACTCGCCAACGCCGCACGGCGCGAGTACAGTGTCCGCACCGTTTGCCTTTGGGAGGCTTGATTGAATCCGCGGCGCTTTTTCACCACTCACAACGCAACGGCCCTTGTGGGCTTGGTATTTCTGACGGCCTGTCCAAGTGAAAGAACCGCACCACCGCTGGCGGCCAAGCCCGCGCCGATTGTGCGCCAACCGATCGCCCGACTGCTGGCGGACGCGACCAAAGAAAATGCTGAGTTGCAAAAAATCCACGACACCAACCGCGCCGCTGGCAATGCGCTTGGCCAACTGAACGGCAAGCTGCAATCGCGCGGTTATTTTCGGCGGATTCCGACCAATTCAGCCATTGATTCACTGGAGTCGTCGCTACGTGCGGTTGCTGCGCAAAAAATTCTAACCGTCGTGAAATTTTCGGCGACCGAACTGCCTGACAGCGTTGCCGCACAAAAAAACCTGCTCAAACCCGGCCAGCAATGGGTGCCAACAATCGCGCAATTCCGCGGGATTGTGACAATACGCCTTGAACTCGGTGGGCCGATCAAGGATATCAAGGAATTTGTCGATCTGCTGCCGATTCACGCCGAGCGCCTTATCGTGCTGCAAAAAGCCGAAAAAACGCCCAACGGTGCGGTGTTGTTTGGCGAGGCTTACTACGAACGCGAAATGCAGCCACCCGAGGTCGATATCCGCTGGCCATCTTTGGAAGATCGATTGAAAGCAGGTGGTTGGCAGGCAAGTGACCCCAAACTGGCCGCCGATCCAGACTACGCGGCGCTGGTCAAACAAGTGGATATGGGGCGGACGCGGATGCCCGAAACCCGACATACCTTGAAAATCAGTGCAGATTTTCCGCGGTGGTTGCTGCGGCAAAAGTTTTTTGATGAACGCGGCAAGGCCGAATTGGCCGTGCACGGCGCACAATTGCTCAGCGGCATGTGAGCGCTTGCCCAAGAATTGGCGATCATTGTGAACGAAAACAACGTACTACCGCGACCCAAACCCGGCGTAAAGCCGAGCGAACGCCGTTTTGTCGGCCGCACAGTAGCCGACGTCCACGGGCGGCGCGCGGCAGTGCCACTTGCACAACCCGTTGCCGAGCTTGTGCAATTGGCCCAGTGGCTGACACCTGCGTTTTACATCGATTTTGGTAGACCCTGTAATTCCGCTTGCTTGTATTGCGCCGTGCCGCCGCACGAAGATGCCCAAGGGTTTACGCCCATCGGCGACGTGCCGGCGATTATTGAAGCCGGTGTGCAGTGCGGCTGTGATCGGGCGATCTTGATCGGCGGTGAACCGACGATTTATCCACATCTACCTGAAGTTTTTGATTTTTTGCGCCAAGCCAACCTGCCGCCCCGCCACATCATCATGACCAACGGTTTGCGCCTGCACGATGCGCGCAATGTGGCGCAATTGGTGCAAGGCGGCGTCGGCACAGTGCATATTTCCATAGATACAGCGGATGCTGGCACCTACGACCGCCTGTCGCGTTCAACGGGAAAACTGCCACAGCAACAGCGCGGATTAGATAATGTATTGCAAAATGACCAGTTGCATACGTATATCTATACGGCGACGACCGCGATCAACGGGCCGACGCTGCCAGGCTTGTTGCGCGACGTGCGCGATCGCTGCGATCGCTTGCAAGTAGCTGCACCACCGGTCATTTTCGCGGTCGTCAAGCCGATCGGCGACGGACTGCGCCACGCCGACGACCTGCTGATCGAACCGCAGCAATCGGCGGAGCTCATCGCGCAACTGTGTGAAATGGGGCAGCAACTCGGTGTGCCGGTCGGGTATCGCAATGTGCAGGCGTGCTTGCTGCCCGACTTGGTCTCCCGCAACGTCGACTACTATCTGGATGATTTTTCAGTGGAAGTTGCCAGCGGAAAGCGAGTCGCCTACAGCCACAATGAGTATTGGTTCAAAGCACCGGATTGCGCCCGCTGCGGCCACCAAGATCTGTGCACCGGCATTTACCGCGATTTAGAAAGCCGATATGGCGTCGGCTGTTACAAACCGATCTCGCGGCAGGGATTGTTGTGACATGAGGTTGGAGCCCCCCAATGGCGCGCGTCGAGCGTTGCGGCCAATGTCGCTGCTGGTGGCTTTTCTGGCGCTGGATGCTGCGGCGGCAGGCCGCACGCCGATTTTGCACGAACCGCTGCCGCCTCTGCACGCCGGCAGTGGCGCGCGAACCGATCGCATCGTGCAAAGCGCGGCGTCAGATGCTTTGCCGGGTGCCATTGAGACCGCAGCCGGCACCATAGAAAAGCCCAAACCCAGCGTCAAAGGCGATGAAACGGCGCAGTATTCTCCGCGTCCACCGCCGCAAGTCGGCATCGACCGCCGCACGGGCGCCGATGGCGAACTGCACTACCGCATGGTTTTTGACCCGGCCATTGCGCCGTTCAAACGCGAAATTGCTTTTGATTCCATGAACGCCAACATGACGCTGGCTGTTTCTGGCGCCGGGTTGCAGCCGTTGCCGCCCGCCGCTCGGTCGGCGCGCACGGGCCACGAGCTTTTTTGGGGGCATGTGCGCGTGGCCGTGCGCAAAGGTGAAAAATCCGTGCTGCCATCGGTCGCTCCGACGTCGCAAGTGCTCCAATGGCAAGCGATTCCGCCCATCGCACTGACTTTTTGGCGCGATGCCGCGGGCAATTTTGCGGTCAGCGGTGAAGTCACAGCCGACGTCGATCTTCGCTTCCTGATGGATGCACCTGCAGAGTATTTCGCCGCGCCGCTGGGAGTGCGCGGCCGCAACGACGATCCGGTCATGCCCAATCTTTTGCCCGAGATTCAGACCCGCGCCCGCGCCATGTGGCCCGCCATCGGCGTGGCTGCCAAAGACGAACGCGCCCAGACCCTTGTGCGGTTAACCGAGTGGTTCCGCGGTTTTGAACCCGGCGAGCCACCCGTCGCCAGCGGCGATGCCCTGGCCGATCTGGTGCTGGGGCGCAAAGGCGTTTGCCGCCACCGTGCTCTTGGTTTCTTCGTGATTGCGCGATCCTTGGGTATTCCGGTGCACTATGTGATGAACGAAGCGCATGCGTTTATCGAAGTGTGGACGCCCTTGCAAAGCGGTCGCGGCGGTTGGCAGCGCGTCGATTTGGGCGGCGGTGCCCAATCGCTGGAACTGCACGCGACGCAAGACAAACATCTGCACACGCCGCAGTTTGGCGATCCATTCCCGCGCCCGCCGACTTATGCCAATGAAAATGGCCAGGTCATTGTAGACGGCCAACCGTTGAATCGGCCGATGGCCGGGGCCAAGCAGGTCAAGGGCCTGCAAAAGTTGAAAAAAGCGCCCGATGCACCGGCGGGAGGCAGTGGCGGTGCCGCTGAAAGCGCCCAACAAACCGACACGCCCGCCAACCAGACCCCCGCGGAGGCGCGGCAGGCGTGGCTGCGCGATCGCGCGGCGCGCATGGCGGCGCCGGTGGAAACGCCGCGCTTCGGTCCCCAGCCCGCGGAAAAGCATGCCCAACCTATTGAGGTGCGCCGCGCCAGCCAAACGACGCTGCAAGCCGCCGCAGAGGCATGGATTGATGAGGCATTTGCCGTCACCGGCCAATTGCGATGCGCGGGCGGCAACGTCGGGCATCAGGCGATCGAATTGTGGCTTATCGATCCGCGTCAGCCGTTGGCCGGCCACCTGGTCGGCATGGCGGTCACAGATCCGCTGGGCCTTTTTGCGACAAATTTGGGGCTGCCAAGCGATCTTGATTTACAAACCTATGATCTAATTGCGCGTTTTCCGGGATCTGCCAAAATTCTGCCCAGCGATTCAACGATGTTGTAAGTGCCGGCAAGCGCGCGCGGTTAAGCGGATTTAACCTTGACGCAGGCGCGCTGTAAGCGCACAGTGGACCGTTGCAAGTGTGTTTTGCGGAGGTCGAGATGTCGCGTTCCAAGGTCCTGTTCGTTTTCGCTTTTTCGCTGTCCGTCCTTGCCTGTTCCTCCGGATCGTCGGGCGGCAACCCCGGCGGCGATGCGACGAGCAAGGCCGACACCGGCAAAAAGGACTTACTTTCCGGCGATGTCACGCCGACCGATGTCGACAGCGACGCGACCGACCTGTTGGATGCCACAACCGATGAAGACATCACGGATTTGCTTGACGTCAGCGATTACACCGGACCTGCATGCACGACAGACACCGTGTGCAAAACCCTTGTCGGTACTCCGTTTTGCGCAAAATTGGTTCATCAATGCGTGGAATGCCTATTGGCGATGCACTGCCCGGACACCAACAACTGCCAAGGCAACAAGTGCATCGTTTTTGCTTGCAAACCAGGGTCTTTGAGTTGCCAAAGTAATGCGCTGGTGACCTGCAACCCAGATGGCAAAAGCGTCACCACCACCGATTGCCCCGACGACAAGCCGATTTGCAGCGGCGACAAATGCCGCCTGTGTGAACCCAAACAATTGTTTTGCGACAAACCGGCTCCCGGCGACAATGCCAGCAAAAACTTAATGAAATGCAGCGATGACGGCATGGCAGTCAGCGTATCGCAGGCCTGCGTCGGCGACCAAACGTGCCAGGCCAAGAAATGCCAAGCCTGCGTGCCCGGCACCAAATCGTGCGACGGCAACTTGGCCATGGCCTGCAAGGACGACGGCAGCGCCATTGAAATCCTGCAAGATTGCGGCGATAAAAGCCTGACTTGCTTGGGCGGCCTGTGCGTCAATCCGTGCAGCAGCGACTTCAAAAGCAACACCAACGTCGGCTGTGATTATTGGGCGGTCGATTTGGACAACGCCGTCGAAGGCAAATTTAATGCGCAGATTCAGCAGTTTGCCGTGGTTGTTTCCAACACCGCGGCGGCCGCTGCCACGGTCACCGTCACCATGGGCGACCCGAGTGTGCCCGCGACGTTCAAGACGATCGCCTACAATGTGCCGCCGGAAAAGCTGCAGGTCATCAAACTACCAGATCCTAGTTGGAAATTGCCCGATCAAAGCCAAGACGGTTCGACGATCAACGCCCGCGCCTATCGCATTCAGGCGACGCAACCGATCGTAGCGTATCAGTTTAATCCCTTGGAAAATTTTGGTGTTTTCAGCAATGACGCCTCGCTTTTGCTGCCATCTTACGCTTCAGGCAAGACGTACTGGATCATGAGCCGGCAGCAATTGGGCACTTTTCGCAGTTATTTCACAGTCGTTGCCACGCAGCCGGGCGTGACTTCGGTGCAGGTCTCGGTGACGGCCAAAACCTTGGGTGGCATCAAGGTGCCAGCGCTCAAAGCCGGTGAAACCAAACTTTTTAGCCTCAAACAGGGTGAAGTCCTCAACATTGAATCCGACGACTTGACGGCCGACCTGTCCGGGTCTTACGTGGAAGCTGACAAAAATGTCGTGGTATTTGGCGGCTCCGAAGCATCCGATTCACCAACAGATATGGGCAATTGCGTGCTCAACGGCAAAGGCGGCACCCAAAAAGTCTGCTCCGGCACCTCCAACAGCGGCTTTCCGACCCCTTGCGTCAGCAACAGCGGCTGCAAACCATCGTGCTGCGCGGATCACTTGGAAGAACAAATGTTTCCCATCGCGACACTGGGCACAACCTACGTCGGCGCGCACTTGTACGCCCGCGGCAAAGAATCCGACGCTTGGCGCATCATCGCCGCGGAAGACAAGACGACTGTCAAACTGACACCCAATATAGGTGTGAACATTCCAGTGCTTGGGCAGGGGCAGGTCTTTGAATTCCAGTCGACCAAAGACTTTGTCATCAACGCCGACAAGCCGATTTTGGTCGCGCAGTACATGGCCAGCGCCTATCAAACCGTGACGCAGGAAAATCCCCCCTGCGTCAACGACGCGCAATGCTTGTCAAAATATGGCTTCATGGGCAAATGCCTCAATGAAAACGGCACACCGTACCACTGCGAACCCATTGGCGATCCCGCGCTGATCCTGAACGCTGCAACTACCCAATATCTTAGCGATTATCTGTTCTTGGTCCCCGACAAATACGCCGTAAACTACATCACCATCGTCACCGAAGTCGGTTCCCCCGTCACCTTGGACAAAGTACCAATCGGCGCCAACGGTTGGGTGACGATCCCCGGCACAACTTGGTCTGTGCTGCGCATGCCGATAACGGCGGGTTCGCATCGCCTGCAATCCGACAAGGGGTCAGGCCTGACCGTGTATGGCTATGATCTGTATGTGAGTTACGGCTACGCTGGTGGGGCTGGTTTGTCGGTTAAGTGAGCGCTGCGCGCGCCGGTAGGCGCATGACAAGCCGTTGCAAATGCCCGCTGCAAAGCGCAAAGTGGCCTTGTGGCGCCACCGCGCCCGAGAACGCCCATGCGCGCGCCGCACATGATCCTATCGATCTTTATCCCTTTATTGGCAAGTTGCGCGGCGACGCCGCCAGGCGGCGCGGCCAGCCAAAGTACGCCGGACGCCGGCAAACCCAAAGCCGACGCGTCAAAAAGTGACAGCCTAGCAGACGGGGCAACAGCGACCGACGGCATAACCGAAGACGCAGCCGATAACAGCGATTTGCTGAACGATGGTATCGGGTCGTCATCAGAAATTATTGAAAATACAGACATTTACGCGGGCCCTGCCTGCACAACTGACAAGGCGTGCAAAGACTTGCCGGCCACGCCGTACTGCGCCAAGCCAACGCACCAATGCGTGCAGTGTTTGATCTCTTTGCAATGCGCCGACACCAATAACTGCCAGAATAACCATTGTGTTGTCTTCAAATGCGTGCCCGGCAGTGTGGTTTGTGATGGCAACGCGTTAGCCACTTGCAACGCCGATGGCAAAAGCGTCACGAAGGAGAATTGCCCCGACGCCAAGTCCATTTGCAGCGCAGACGCCTGCCGTTTTTGTGAACCGAAATCGGAGTTTTGCGGCGAACCGGCTGTGGGCCAAAAGTTCAGCAAGACGTTGATGCAATGCAGCGACAATGGCATGAATTATTCTATTATTGCCGACTGTGTCGGCGCGCAGATTTGCCAAGGCGGCAAATGCCAAGTGTGTGTGCCGGGCACCAAATCGTGCAGCGGCAACGTCGCGCTGGCCTGCAACGACGCCGGCAGCGCCAACGAAGTGTTCCAAGACTGCGGACTCAAAAGCCTAACCTGCTTAGGTGGCTTGTGCGTCAACCCCTGCAGCAGTGATTTCAAAAGCAACACCAACGTCGGTTGCGATTACTGGGCCATTGACATGGACAACGTGGTCTATGGCGATTTTAACGCACAAATTCAACAGTTTGCCGTTGTCATCTCCAACACCGCACTGGCCGATGCGACTGTGACGGTGACCATGGGCGATGCCAATGTGCCGCTGACGTTCAAAACTGCCCAGTACAACGTGCCGGCTGGCCAGGTCCAAGTGATTAAACTGCCCAATACGGCTTGGAAATTGCCGGATCAGAGCCAAGATGGCACCAGCATCAACCTCAAAGCGTATCGCATTCAATCGACGCAGCCGATCGTCGCCTATCAGTTCAATCCCTTGGAAAATGTGAATGTTTTTAGCAACGATGCCTCTTTGCTTCTGCCGTCCTACGCGTTGGGCAAAACCTATTGGATTATGAGCAGCAAGCAGTTGGGCGATGAATTTCGCGGCTACTTTGCGGTGGTTGCGACGCAGCCGGGCGCGACCAATGTCAGCGTGTCGGTGACGGCAAAGACGCTGGCGGGAAAGGCGGCGCCCGGCGTAGCGACCGTGCCAGCGATCCAAGCAGGACAGACCAAAGTCTTCACCCTACAACAGGGCCAAGTCCTGAATATTGAATCCGATGAGCCCGATGGCGACTTGACCGGATCTTTCGTCGATGCCGATCAAATTGTCGCTGTGTTCGGTGGCTCGGAATTGACCTATTCGCCGCAAGGCATTGGCAATTGCGTAAAGGATGTCGACGGTTTCAAAGTGTGTGCCGGCTCCACCAACGACGGCAGCGGCGGCGTGTCTTGCGCGTCTGACACCGACTGCGATGACTCTTGCTGCGGCGATCACATTGAAGAACAACTGTTTCCAGTCGCTGCGTTGGGCCAATCCTACATTGCTGCGCACCTGTATCAGCGCGGCAAGGAAAAGGACGCTTGGCGCATCGTCGCGGCCCAAGACAACACCAAGATCACGCTCAATCCCAGCATCGGCGTGGTCATCCCAACGCTTGCGCAAGGACAAGTCTTTGAATTTCAATCGGCAAAAGACTTTGAGATCAAGGCCGACAAGCCGATCCTAGTCGGCCAATATATGGCGAGCTCTTACGCCAGCGCAGTCATGGAAAATCCACCGTGCTCGGTCGAAGGCGCGGCGGGTGATGCGGAATGCCTTGCAAAATACGGATATATGGGCAAATGCGTCGACGGTGACCACTGTGAGCCGCTGGGCGATCCGTCGTTGATTTTGGCGGTACCGGCCTCGCAATACCTCAGCGATTATCTATTTTTGGTCCCGGACAAGTACGCGATCAATTTCATCACCGTGGTGGCTGTGACCGGCACAGGCGCGACCTTGGACAAAAATCCCATTGCGCCAGGCAGTTGGACCGCAATCGCCGGAACAAATTGGTCGGTTGTGCGCATGCCGATTGCTTCAGGTGCTCACCGGCTGTTGGCGGAAAAAGGCGCCGGCTTGACCGTTTACGGTTACGATCTGTACGTCAGCTATGGTTATCCGGGCGGCGCGGGGCTCAAGACAAATTGAACAAGTCGCTGTAGAATTTTCGACGCGCCGCTAACAGGTCGGCCAACAGCCAAACGCGAAGGTGCAGCATGACCGATGAGCGCAGAAATGAAGCACGCTATGTCGCCAGTTGGCCAGCGGTTTTGCGCTTGGCCGACGGCGACGTGCAGGCCATTTGCACCAGCCTGAGCGCAAGCGGTGCCTTTGTCGAATGCGAAGTGGCCGGTCGGCCCGGCGACGTGCTCAACGTTTCGCTGCAACCGCGGCGGGCATCGCGGCCAGATGTCGAACTTCAGGGTGAAATCGTGTATGCTGTGCACGGCGGTGGTCGCAGATCGGCGGGTTTGGGGCTGCGTTGGCTGCCCCCCCAGGACATTGAACCTTTGCATGTCCTTTTGCGCGTGGTCGAATTGCGCGCTGCCCGCGATGAACGTTCAAGCCCCCGCGATACCATGCGCGAATTGAGTGAAAGTGGCATTACTGCACTGGAACAGTTGGTGGCGGATGTGGACGATGGCGAAGCCTAGCTCCCGTCGCTGAGCAGCAAGATTTGGGCACAAGATTGCTAATTAACAGCCTATTTTGCGCGACGTAGGCTTCGGACCCCGGCAAGATGGGCTGGACAAAGCTTGGAGGCTCTTCGCATGTTTGCAACTGCCCATAAAATGGTCCGGTTTTTGCCGCCGCGGTGGATTGCTGCCTTTTCCGGATTTTGTGTTGTCATCACAGGTATTTGTGCGCTGCCCCACTCGGCAACGGCTCTGCCCCCAGCGCAAACCATCTTGTACGTCGGCACCGAGGCACCGCTCATCGAAGGCGGCCCCAGTTTGGCCGTGGCTGTGTACGGTTGGGCCATCGGCAAGTCCAAGCAATTGGGCATTTACGCGGGGCCAAGCTGGAAGTTTTTTGAAGAAAAGCTCAACGTGCAAGTCAAGGCAGGCGCCTACATCGATGACAGCGCAACACCGCTAATCAATACCGAATTGTACTGGGAAGATGGCAATTGCAACCTAGATTGGTTCAACGACATTTACTATCCGGGCGGCGTCTACTCTTGGCTGTCTGGCCAATATTGGTACAAAGGCTTGTTTTTTGGCGCCATGGCCGATTTGCAAAAAGACAGCGCTGGGACTTTGCTCAACGTCGGCCCTATGTTGGGCGTAGGTCACAAGAAGTTGAACGTAGGTGTGGCGCCCATTTACATCAAATCCAGCCCGACGGGTGACACGGACGGCTTTGGGTTGCGTGTGCTGGTAAACATGGAGTTTAAAGCCGATTCAGCCACTGACGAACCTGCCGCGGAAGCCGAAGAAGACGTCGAAAAAGCCGAGCCTGGCGTCGAGGCCAAAGACGAGGGCGCCAAAGAAAAGGCCGACAGCAAAGACGACAAGAAATCCGACAAGGCCGATGAAAAGTCGGCGGAAAAGCCCGAGAGCAAGGCACCGGAAAAGACGCCGGACAAAACTGAAAAGGACGCCGCTCCGTAAGAGGGTGTATTCAAAATGACGACATCGCGAGGTTCAAGAGGCTGTTCGCAGATCGCGAGCGCGCCCGGAGCGACCGACCGAGCCGCACTGATGTGCGGCGACCGAGGGAGTGAGGACGTAAGCCGCGAGATGTGCAGCATCTTGGACCGCAGCCGGCGACAATTTGAA
>CAMDBH010000075.1 GCA_945889325.1 Klebsiella pneumoniae | reverse complement strand
GCCGCGAGGATGTCGCGCCCGCGGGCGTGGGAATGCGCGGCGACGTCGATGACCCCGGCGTCGAGCACGCCCGATAATTCCATGAGTTTATTCTGGATATGCAGCAACGCCACCCGTTTGCCCCCCACTTTGACCACGCCATCGCTGCGGCCCAGATGGCTAAAGGTGCCATCTGCGTGCAGGTCGATGCGATCGCCGGTCGCCAGCGGGCGCGGGGAGTCCGCGGCCAAATACGCTGAATCAACAAGCAATTCTTGGTTTTCACCCACGCGCACCTCGACGCCTGCCAGCGGCTGCCACACCGACAACATGGGCCTTTGGCGATAGGCGATGCCGCCGGTCTCGGTTGAGCCAAATAGCTCCGTTATGTTGAGGTGTTGACGATTTTGCAGGTCCAGCAGCGTCGCTTGCCCAAGTGGTGCCGTTGAGCAAAACACGCGGCTAAGGGACGGCAACGAATCTGGCTCCAAGGCGCTAAAGCTATGAAGATGTGCGGGAACGCTAACCATAACCGTCACACCGTGTTGGGCGACTTGGCGTGCGATGGTCGGCGCGTGAAGGGGCGTGGCGCGCAAAAAAGAGCCGCCAGTGTAAAGGGGCAAAAGCACAGAAAAAAGCAGACCATACAGGTGATGCGCCGGCACCGTGGCGACAAAACGCTGGCCTGTTTGCAACACGAAGGTATCGGCCAGCACAGCAATTTCTGCGCCGATTTGCTGGGCGCTTTTGGCATTCGGGGTGAAATCACCTGTCGTGCCAGAGCTATAGACCGTTGCCACCGCGCGGTCGCTGGGCCAGGCGAACGCACCGCCTGCGGCGCTCAAAGCCTTGTGGCCAAGCCAAGGCCGCAGGTCGCGCCCGGATTGACCATCGGTATCGTGCACGAGATCAATCACTTCAGGGCGATTGAGCAACTGAGCGATGGTTTGCGCTTGGCCGTTGGGCGGCAGCGCCACGCCGTGCCCCCGCGCCCACGCGGCGAGCAACGCGACCGCAAAATGGTAGCGATCGGCGCAGATGACGGCGATCTGACTGCCTAAAATGGCCTCTGGCAACTGCTGGCCAACTGCCGCGACGTCGCTTCGCAAATCTGCGAGGCTGCGCGAGCCGCTTTCAGCAAAAGCGATGCAATCTTGGGGATTGTGTCGCCGCAAAAACGGCAAATCGGCGCTGTTCATTTGGAATTTGCTGCCATGGGCGAAGAAGTGGGACGGCGACCGAAACGAGAAATGCGCACCAGATATTCGGCAATGAACAGCAAGCCCATGAGTGTATAGCCGATAATGCCGGTGTAGATGGCCCACCACGCAAAGGGCGCCCACAGTGCAAGTGCGGCCGCCACGGCGGCGTTGGCGACAAAAAAGCCACACCAAACCGCAGTGACTTGACGGCAATGGCCGATTTCAGCGGGACTCAAATCCGGATGGACCATGCGGGCATAGCGTTCAGCCATCGGTTGGGTTGACAAAGAACGGCCAAACGACAGTAAAAATAGGATGTTCACCAGCACCGGCAGCGCAAGAATTAGCCGCGCGTCGTCTGCAATCGCGCTGACGAACATCAGCGAAATCGCCGCCGCGGGCGCTTGCACGACGACCCAGCGCTGCGACGATTGCGCGCGATAAAAGCGCCGGACGGCCAGCGGCAGCAAAATGGCTAGGATAAACAAGGCGATCTGCCGCGGTCGCAGGTGGGTCAAACCGTACCAGATGAGGAGCGGATAGGTTAAACCGACGATGACTTCCACTGCGCTCAGCGCCACATCGAGCACTTTGCGCGGCGTAAACTTAGGGCTGGTCAAAGCAAGACTCTACAAGATCAACGACATCGCTTATCGTTCGGACTTTGCGCAGGGCCGCTTCTTCGACGCGCTTGCCGGTCATCTCCTGCAATTTCACCACTAGATCAATGGCGTCAATGCTGTCCAAATCCAAATCGGCCATCAGCTGCGATTCCAGTTGGATCTTGCCGGGTTCCAAATCGAACATGTCAGCCAGCATTTCGCGCAGGCGGGCCAAAATCTCATCGCGGGTCAGCGTCTTGGTCGGCGTCATGGGGCAGCTTCCGTGGGCCGCTGGTTTGCAGCAATAAAAGTGGCGAGTGAGGCAACGGTGCGAAAAATTGCGCGATTTTGTTCATCATCGGCTGCAATTCGCACGCCAAAGCGTTTGTGAATCGCCATAGCCAGTTCGAGCGCATCGATGGAATCCAGACCAAGGCCAGTGCCAAATAGCCGTTCGTCGGCATCGATGGCGGCTGGCATGACGTCTTCCAACATCAGCGATTCAATAATCAGTTCCTTGACTTGTTCTTCAAGGGCGGCGTTTTGTCTATCAGTCATTGCAACATTTCCGTTTGCCGCTGCGTCTGGTGTTCTGACGGCCGCACCTTACCAGATTGTCGTCCAATTTCAAGTTGCGGCACCGTCCAGTTCCGCCTGAAACATCGCCTGCACATCCGCACACATCCGCTTGCTGTCCCCCTGCCATTGCGCCGGATCGAGGGTCGGCAGCTGTTTGACGCCAAATTGCACCGTGCGCGATGGATAGGCGTACCACGGCACGCCCTTGGCGAGCGCTGGCGGATCGCAGGTGAGCAGAAGCGGCACGATCGTCACACCGCTGCGCATGGCGATTTCAAAGGCGCCGCGCCGAAACGGCTGCAGTTGGCGAGGCGGCGAGCGAGTACCTTCCGGAAAAATCAGCACGGGCATCTGCTGTTGCAGCCTGTCTGCGGCTTGCAACATCACGCTTGCGCCCGAAGTTGCATCCGCAGACCCGCCATCGATATGCCAACAATAACGCAGCAGACGCGCCATAGCCGGATGGTGAAACAGCGGCCCCTTCACAATGCAAGTCACGTGATCCAGACACGCCATCACCGCTGTCACATCGATAAGCGTCGGGTGATTGGCAATGACGACGCAGCCACCCGGCGGCAAATGCAGGTTGACCAGATGCGGGTCGAAGCGGAGCGAACCGCTGATGCGGGCGTAGGCGTGAAAGAATACGAAACCGCGGTGCACGATGGCCTGACAGCGCCTGACACGTTGCAGGTGATCGCCGCCAAAGAGCCAGACCGGCGGTAAAACCACCCAGCACAGCACAAGCCCGCCAGCGTAGAACGCGATGAAACCGCTGGCGGTGAGTGCCAATCGAAAAATCGCAGTGAGCAGTCGCAACATCTACGTCAGTTTGTGCAGATGCAGCGCGCCGCCGCAGTCGGCACCCTCGATGGGTGAAATTGCGCTGCGGCGTGCTGCAAGCAGGCCGCGGATGCGGGCTGCCGCAGGGGTTTGGGGGCGGCGCGCCCCCAAGTTTCTAGATAGGTACTTCAAACTATTCGGCATTGGCCCAGCGAAGCGCGCGCTCGGCCTTGCGTCGCTCGCGGGCTGCTTCGGCCACCTGGTTGGCCGACGCGTGAAAAGTCGCATATTCACGGATGAACGCATCCATCAGCGCCGGCAAATGCAGGCGACCGATAAAGCGAGCGGGCGGTTCATAGGGGCCACCGGCAACTAGGCCAAAACGCTCTGCGATGCCATCCACTTGTGTCGCAATCGCGCTGACCGTGCTCCAGACCGCGGGCACTGCGCGCAAGGATTTTTGGTCTTCGGCCAACGGCGCCGTCCAAAGCGACAGTTCCGATAGTTCAGAGTCGACCGTCGTCACAAAATAGCGGCCCAAAGCGTTGGCTTGTTCCTTTAGATCCGCTACTTGAGCGTCCGTCAGTGCATCGGCAGCTTCGGTCGCCACAAAACGCTTGTGCAGTTCTCGCTCGGGCCAACCGGCTAGGTCTTCGCGCAGCAGTGAGCGAATTTGCCCTATAATATCAAGCAATTTTGCCGACGAGGCTTGAAACGCTTCTTCGTGGTTGGACATGCTGGCATCCTCTGGCGTCGGCCCTGCGCGCGATCAGCGCAGGTGCACGCGCAAGCGTTCGGTTAAGACGACAAGAGCTGGAATTTGCACACCTTCTGCTTGGATTTGGTGCGCCAGATCCCACAGAGGCCCCAAACGCAAATCGTCTACCAAGACGCCTCGCACGGCAAGGGGCGAGATCGCTTTGTTGCCGAGCGTTTGCGCCACGCGAACCGCCAAGCGCGACAACGTGTAACCCAGCCCCTGGCCCAAGCTCGCCAACGCTGCGACTTCCCATCGAGTTTGCGCTGTGGCATCGGCGATTTGATACAACAGTTCATCAAATCCAGTCACTTCGGCGGTGCCAAAATACACGCAAACGGCGTCAGCTGCTGATGTTCCCGTCTCCTGCGCCAAAGTCCATACCGCATAAAGGTGTGACATTGCGTGTAAATGTGCGATTTCTGCTGCGGCCATGGCCGGCATCCCAGCGCTTTGCCAAGTCAGAGCTTGATGGGCCGCCGCATTTTTGCGCGCTTGCGCTTGCCCCGCCATCAACAACGGCGCGGCCGTTTTGCTAAATGCTGCCAAATCCTCACTGCGCTTCATGACTTCAAAAAGCTTGTCACTCGGGCAACTTGCGAGCAGCCAGCGCGTGGCGCCGGCAGCGGCCTCTTCCATTGCCGCGATCGCGGCATACTGAGCGCTGGCGGCAATTTGCCCGTTCATCGCCTGTATTTCTGCACGCAGGCGCGGCAAATTGAGCAGATTGACCGACAAAGTGTGGGCCTGACAGAGTTCTGGCAAGGGGCGAGAAAATTCCATCGACAAGCGCGGGAAAAGCAGCGCTGAACCAAAGTCCACCAGTTCATTGGTCCACAAGGTCGAGACGATCTCATGGCGCAACATGTGATTATCAATAGCATGTGCGTACTTGGCGCGGATCTGAATCGGAAAATAGTAGTCCAAATAGTGCTGGTCGACCGCTGTGCTGGAGTTGCGATCGGCCGTCAACTCATTGTAAATCCACATTTTGGCAAAAGCCGTGATGCGCGCCAGTTCTGGCCGCGTCAGCCCCAAACCCAACTTGCGTCGGTCGCTAAGCGTTTGTTTAGACGGCAGAAGTTGGACTTCCTGATCGATGTTCATTTCATCGACTAGAAATTTGACTGTGTCACCCCACGCGCGAATTTGCTGGGCAGCGCGCGATTCAGCGACGGAAATCCCCAGCGATTGCTGGTCGTTGTTGTGCGTGACCAATTTCGAAACATAGCGGTCGATCGACAAGAGCACTTCATCGCGCTCGGGCTGCAGCACGGCGCCGGACTGCATGAGCGGGGTGAACAGAATTTTCAAATTGACTTCGTGATCGGACATATCCACGCCGGCCGAATTGTCGACCGCGTCGGTGTTGATGCGCCCGCCGCGCAAGGCGAATTCGACGCGTGCCGCGTGGGTGAAGCCCAAGTTGCCGCCTTCACCCACGACTTTGCAGCGCAATTCCGTGGCATCCACGCGAATGGCGTCGTTGGTTTTGTCGCCGACATCGCTGTGCGTTTCGCTGCTGGATTTGACAAAAGTGCCGATGCCGCCGTTCCAGAACAGGTCGACATGCATCAGCAAAATGGCCTTCATTAGCTCAGGACCTGACATTTCTGTCCGTTCAGTGCCAAGCATCGCTTGCACTTCCGGTGTCAAAGCGATCGACTTGGCCGTGCGCGAAAACACGCCGCCGCCTTGGCTGATGAGCGCGGGATCGTACATCGCCCACGAGGAACGCGGCGTATGAAAAAGCCTTTGCCGTTCCAGCAGCGACGTCGCCGCATCGGGGTTGGGATCGAGGAAAATGTGGCGGTGATCAAACGCCGCTTGCAACCGGATGACCGGTGACAAAAGCATACCATTGCCGAAAACGTCACCGCTCATGTCGCCGATACCGTTGACCGTAAAGGGATCTTTTTGAATGTCGATGCCCATTTCACGGAAGTGGCGTTGCACGCAAACCCAGCCGCCTTTGGCGGTGATGCCGTACAATTTGTGGTCGTAGCCTTTGCTGCCGCCCGACGCAAACGCGTCACCCAACCAAAAACCGTGCGAAAGTGCCAAACCATTTGCGGTATCCGATAGATGCGCCGTACCCTTGTCAGCCGCAACCACCAAATACGGATCGGCTTGATCGTAAACCACCACGTCAGCGGGCGGAATCGACTTGCCGCCGAGCAGGTTGTCGGTCAGATCCAACAGGCCATTGATAAACACTTTGTAGAGCTCATCTGCTTGCTTGCGCCGCACTTGCTCATCGCGCTCGGGCTTTTTAAGCACAAAGCCACCCTTGGAGCCAACCGGCACAATCAATGTATTTTTGACCATTTGCGTTTGCATCAGGCCCAAAACTTCGGTGCGGAAATCGTCGATGCGATCCGACCAGCGGATGCCGCCGCGCGCGACTTTGCCGCCGCGCAAGTGAATGCCCTCAACCCGCGGATCGTAAACCCAAATCTCAAACAGCGGCCGCGGTTCGGGCATCAATTCGACGTCAGAGCAGCGAAACTTGAACGAAATACCGCGGGCATCGTCGGGCCGTTGATAGAAATTTGTCCGCAGTGTGGCGTTGATAAAATTGGCGAACATGCGCAGGACTTTGTCTTCGACCGCATCTTGCACCGTGCGCAGCTGCTCAACGATTTTTGCTTGGACGGCGGCGACTTGCGCTAGGCGCTGCGGATGACGTGCGCTCACGACGTCGCTCGCGTCGCCCGGACGCGGCGCAAAACGCGCGTCAAAAAGTTCCGTCAGCGTTCGCGCCAGATCGGGTTGGTTTAACAAAACCTGTTGGACCAAATTGGCCGGAAAAGCTGTACCCAACTGGCGCGCATAGCCCAAATACGCCCGCATAGTCTGCAGTTGCCGCCACGACAAGCGCGCAGGCAATAGCAAGCGATTGAGCGACGTCGAATTCATCCGCCCGTCGAGCGTAGCGTGCAAAGCCTGAATAAAAGCATCACCGTGGGGCAGCAAATGCGGCCCGTGATCTGTGCTGCCGGCGATGCGATAGGTTTCCAAAAACGCGATCCCGCCGTCGGCGTCGACTATTTTCGCTGTCGTTTCGCCAAGCACGCGCAGGCCGAAGTGATCCAGCACCGGCAAAATATCCGTGAGCGCCATGTCGGTTGGCCCGAGCATGACTAGGCGCAGTTGATCGTTGTCCTCATCGCGACCGTCGCGGCGCAGAAAAATCCGCGTGGCGCCGTCGGCTACAACGGCGGCCAAGGCCCGCAAATCCTCTACCAAATGACGAGCTTGCAAGTAATTTTGCTGGTTGGCAGGCAGAGCTTCGCCGTACAACAAACACAGGCGATCGATTTCGCCCTCGTCCACGCCTTCGCTGCGCAGCATGTCGCGCATGGTTTCAAGCCATGGACTGACGAGCGCGTTGACGGCGTCGGCCAGCACTTCGGTGTCGGGTGTGTTCAAGCGCTCGTTAGAAAACAGCAAATAGTCGACGAGCACGGTTTCGGTCTTGCCGACGAGCAAACTCGAGTGCACAACCGTGGTACCAAAGGCGCGGGCCAATGTTTGCTCAATGCCGTCTCGTAGCACCTCGCCGTAGCGGGATTGCTCAAGAATCACAAAGACCTGCGCACCGGTGCCCATGGCGTTGACGCGGTAATTGACGCGAGGCGCCCCGCCGGCTTCGACGTCGATCGCGTCATTGATCAGGCCGACGATCTCGCTGTCGCTGGCGCTAAACGTATAGGTCAACGGCAAGCGATCAAAAAACGACAGAAATACTTTGAGGCGGTGCGAGGCCGGCACCAAATCTTCCGCCGCCACCATGTTGGCGAGGCGTCGGCGCAAGAAAGGCACGCTGGACGCGCGACCGGTCACGGCCTTATAGGTGAAAAGTCCTTGAAAAACAACGCCACCATCGGCGTTGCCGTCGGAGTCCACCAAACGCAGGCGCACCTCGACCATGGCTGCGTCGCGGTGTACGGGCGAAGAGAGGCGCGATTGGTGGATGCTGACCAACGGTGCGTCTTGGCCAAAAGCGCTGTGCGGGTCACCTTCGACGCCCAAATGATCTTGCGTATCGTAACGTCCAAGGCCCAGGCGACCGGTGGGGCGATCTTGCTTGTCAAAGCCATAAGCGCCCATAAAAACAAAGTGATCGTCGAGCAACCACTCCGCGAACGCCACAGCCTCGGCATAATCGGATTGCTGGCCTGCAAAATCTTCGGCACAAAATGCCAAGCCAGAAACGATGTCACGGCACAGTTTGCGCATCGGCGCAAAATCATTAGCAATGCGCTGAGCGCGCTGCAGATGCCAGCGCACGCGATCTTTGATCTCGCCTGCGCGCTCGCCCACGCTTGCCGCGCTAAGCAGGTGACAACTGAAGGATTCTGCGTGCTGCCGCGGGTTATCACTGCTGATTTCGACCAGACGCTGGTCGGCGTCGCGTTCAATCGGCAGGATCATGTTGAGCGTGCCAAGCACATGAACATCCATGCGTTTGAGGGCCAGCTTGATGGTGTCGACGATAAAAGCCTGATCGGCCATGCAGCTTTCCAGCACAAACATCGGCAGATCGTAACCGTGGCTGGATTTCTTGGGTCGCGAGCAACCGACCAAAATCTCATCCGGTTGACGCACGCTGACATTGTTCAAAGTATCGAAAATGTGGCCGGGAAAGGCCTCCGAGGCGTGACGGCTGATGAATTCTCCGTCGGCGCGACGCACGACGGCATCGGCAACAAATTGCGCATTGGCGCGATCCAAGTCCGACACAAATAAATTCGACTGTTGCACGGTTTGGATGAGACGGACGCGGCGGTCGTTGCGGTCAGAAGCGCGGTTGGCGCGCACAATCGGAAAAGAGCCGGACTGTTGAGAAGCCATGAAATATTCCTCAGATAGGTTGCGAATCGCCGCTGCGAAAACGCGTAAATCAACGGGACCTGACTGTACGTCAAACAGGGGACGCAGCCGCGACGCACAGGTCCGGCGGCGTTTCTATAAACGCTTGCGCGGCGGCGGGCAATACGCGATGCGTTAAAGCAAGCCGACACCAAGTTTGGGCGTCCAACCAGTTTTTGCAGACTTGTGCGGTTTTCGTTGACTCTGGCGCGCTTGGGCGCGACGATATTGCTGGGCCGGTCGCCATTTTGTGCGCGTCTGGCCCTAGCGCAAGTTGGGAGGAAGTCATGTCGATGCTTCAAAGTCTGAGACGGCACAATTTTCGACAATCAAACGGTTTTACCCTGATTGAACTCATGATTGTGGTCGTGATTATCGGCATTCTGGCAACGGTTGCGGTCGGGTCCTACAAGCGTTTCACGCGCCGCGCACGGGTGCAGGAAGCGATCGCGTTTTTGGGCGACATCCGCATCAAGCAGGAAAGTTACTTCCAAACCTACCACCGCTACGTCGCAACTGGGACAACGGACAACGATTTTTGGCCCAAGATCCCAGATTGGACCAAGATGGGCATCAAATGGGGCATCGACTGCAATTTGCCCGGCGATGTCGCAGCGCATCCGGGCTGGTGCGCTTTGGGGGCCGGCTATAAGGCGTCGGAAGAAGCCAACTTTGAATTTCTCGTGCTCGCCCGCGACCCCGTTGTGCCCGTCGTACCGTCCACGGATTACATCAAAACGCCCGATCAAGATTGGTGGTACGCCCGCGCAAGGGCCGACTTCAGCGTAGACGGCGTTTACTCAAATATTTACCTGTCGTCAGAAATGAAAGAGCCATATTTGGAAAATGAGCTGGAATAATCCGGCCTTTGGCGATCACAGGATCAGCACGCCATCCATCGCCGTGCGCAGCGCCTTTTGATCGTGGCGCTCGCGCAGTAGCACCTGTGAAAAGTCGTTAAAAAGTCCCGGTTCTTGCAATGTTATGCTGATTTTTTGCGCCAGCAGCAGTTCGCTCCGCAGCGATCGCGCCGTGGCCCCGCTCAAATCCAACAAGCCGTTGATGCGGCAACAGCGGGCGCGAAATGCCGCGACTTGGTCAAGTTCCGCCAGATGCCACAGCGCATCGCGGGCGACGACGTCGCGCAAAATCGCCATGGAAACAAGGGACTCCAACGCAACGATGGCGTCCGTATCCTGCGCAAGCGCTTCGGCCAGCCACGGCGGGTCGCGATCAACAAGCGCACGGGCAACAAGGTGATCGCGCAATTTGGGCCATTTTGGGGTCGGCGTTAGGTCGCGCAGTGCAGCATAAAACACTTGGTTTGCCACAATTTCAAAGGCTGTTTCCGCCAATTCTTTGACAAATGCCCAGTGGTCTGACGCCTGAGCCGCCGCGAGCGCCGCAATCAGCGCAGCCAGCCAAAGCTCGGCCTGACTGTCATAGTTGTCGACAACCAGCACAAGATCGCGGTAACGCCCGGCTTGGCCCAACGCCGTCGCCAGCGGCACAAGCCCCGAGCGCATCGGCGGCCATAACCTTGCTAGATCACAAGCAAGATCCAAGTCGTTGTGCAAAAGCAGCGCGGCGACCAAGGCCGTACAAAGCCGATCGCGACCGGTCAGTGGGGCGATTTCGCGCCATTGTTTGCGGCTCTGCTGCGCCCAAGCAATGGCTTTTTCCGCCAATATTTTGGCCAGTGCTGGACTGCGCACCGCCGCCACGTCCAGCCCTGCCGCGACGTGACCCGCGACCTGAATCCCGCCTTCAAACGCGAGATCAAGCAGTTGTGCCACTTCCTCGGGTTGCGGCAGATCATCGATGTAGACGCCTGCAGCCAGCGGCACCAGGCGAATCACTGCACTTTCAAGATTTTCCGGCAAAGGCTGGGCAATGACCTTGCGCGCGCCCAGGGATTGCAGCAGTTTGATGGTCAGTTCGCGCGTATTTTTGGGCTCATGCACCACGTGCTGCTGCAGCCTATCAGTGACCGACAACACTTCCTGAATTTCTGTCGGCGTATAGCGCACCGTTTGGCGCAGCGTCAGGGCCAGCATGTCAACCGCGGCCGGCAGCGGCATCCGTTCAGTATTGCTGAGAATTTGCGTCCGCACTTCGGTCTTGACGCGGGCGTTGTCGCCGATGCGCCCGCGCAGCGCGGCCATCACGTTGCTCTGCAGATCGGCGGAACTCTGTGCCTCGCGGCAGTTTTTCTGCAGGACCAACAAGGTGGCCACCGCGTGGCCGCAGCACGGCTGGCCACAAGTGCAACTCGCGTCCAGTTGGACAGCGCCAATGGTCAATGCGACATATTCTGATATTTCGCCTTCGAGGACCGGCGCTTGCACGTTGCGTTCGGTAATCGCCATGCGACCGACGCAACCGTCGCGGTGCAGGCGTGAGCCCGCGGTGGCGGCGCGCGCGCCGGCCCACGTGACGGGCGCGATGCGCAAAACAACTGGCGCAATCAAGCTATAGGAAGCGCGCTCGTCCGACCGCATGCCTAGCTTTCCGCGCGTCGTTTGCTGTTTTTGGCTTGTTCTTCGTAAAGGAGTTTCGCCAGTTCCGGCTGGCACGACCCGCCGCACGGGCCGCAACCGGCAAACGTGGCGTCGAAAATCTGCGCCAACGAACAAGCGCCGCTGCCGATTGCGCGACAAATCGCACTGCGCGGCACTTCATTGCACAGGCAAATCAGCGGATCGCCGCGGTTGGGCGCGCTTGCACGGTTGTTGCGAGCCTGTGGCATTTTGATCAGACGGCCTTTGCGATAGGTTCAAGCATAGCCAGTACTTGTGCGGCAAGTTCGCTCAAATCGCCGTACACGGTCGCACCGGCAGCATGGGCATGACCACCGCCGCCAAAGTGTGCGGCAACTGCACCAATTTTCACAGCAGTTTTTGACCGCAGCGACAATTTCCACTCGTTTGGCTGCCGCCCGGGCTTCAACATCATCGCGATCAACACGCCGTCGATGCCAATCAGCATCGGAATCATTTCGCCAAGGGCATCCGGCGCAACATCTAACCCTTCGTGAATACTATCATTCACCGCTGCCCAAGCGATGCGGCCATCGGCGGCGAAGTGCAGTTGATTGAGCACGCGGCCGAGCAATACGACTTCTTGCTGAGGCCGGCTGGCGAACAGCGCTTCTTGGATCGGATTGGTGTCCAACCCGGTGTCGAGCAACTCGGCCGCCACGCGAAAGGTCCTGCTTTGATTGCGGATAAACCGAAAAGAGCCTGTGTCGAAACTGATCGCCGCGTAAATGCCACGCGCGACGTCGGCGTCGACGGGCCAGTCAAGTGCTTTGATCAATTGATAAACCAATTCGCCAGAAGAGGAAAAATCGGTCGCGACGATGCCTGTGATGTCGACCTCCGCGGATACGGCGTGGTGATCGACTATCCAGAGATCGACCCCGCGTGCGAGCAAAGCTTGCGCGGGACGCCCAGCGCGCGCGACGTCGTTTGTGTCGAAAATCAGCCCGAGATCAGCGCGTTGCAGCCGAGCCGCGTGCGCGTCAAAGTGACCAGCAATGCGGTGCGCGTCCAGCCAACCATAGCGTTCAGGCAACGGATCTTCATTGACTACGCAGACTTCAATGCCCGCCAATGCCGCAGCGTGGTAAAACGCCATTTGGCTGCCCAACCCATCGGCGTCGGGACCGATATGGGTCATCAGCGCGATCGATTTGGCCGCACCGATGCGTTCAAGGAGCCACGGTTCAAACGGATAGTTGCTCAATCGCTGCATTAATTTCCCGTACTCCGGCGCATATCGCCCCATCAAAATGGCCGCCACGCCGGTCCGTGTCAATGCGATTGCGAAAAACGCCTGCACTTTGCTGATCTGGCGGGCGATGCTATATCTGGGACTACGGCATCGGCGTGCGGTGTTGCAGTTTTTGGGCGCAAAATGCCCCCAGCATGTAAGGCGGAAAGTGACGCAACTCAAACATTTATTTGAACTCGGCGGCCCCACGATGTGGGCGATCGCGGGCGTTGCGCTGGTCGGGGTAGCTATTTTTTTTGAGCGGCTGTTGGCCGTGATCGGTTTGGTCGGTCAGGTTCAGTTGTTGGACAGGCGCATGCGCGACGCGGTTATGGCCGGTAACATGCCTGAATTGCTGAATTGTTGTGCAAAGGCCCCAAGTGGCGTGGCCCCCGTTTTGATGCGAGGGGTGGAGAGCTCCATGCGCGGCGCCAACCGCGATGAAATCTTGGCTGAAATGTCCCGCGATGGCAGGCGCTTTGCCTTCAAGCTGCGCAGAGGCATCGCTTTTCTGGGCACGCTGGGCAGCATGTCGCCCTTTGTCGGCCTGTTTGGCACGGTTTTGGGCATCATGGACGCGCTGCACCGCATCGGTCAGAGCGGTTCTGGTGGCCTGGATGTCGTGGCCACGGGCGTTTCTGAAGCGCTGGTGACCACCGCTGCCGGCATCATGGTGGCGATCTGCATGGTACTGTTGCATTCGATTTTGCGCGGTCAACTCAACCGTGCCGTGATGGAAGTGCAGGTTTTGGTAGAAGATGCCGCGGATTACCTCGCGCGCATGCCGCCGCAACGCTTGGAGGCGCGGCAGCGCGTCGAAGCCCCGATCGAGGCCGCCCATGCGCCAGCTTGATTGGAGCGACCCGGCCGAAAACGACGAAGGCGGCGTGGAACTCAATCTGACGCCGCTGGTCGACGTTGTGTTGGTATTGCTGATTATTTTTATGGTCTCTAGTGCTGTCGTCACCGATCAGAACAAGACAGAGAATGCCAATTCCGTTGTCGATTTGTCGCTGCCGACCGGCGCCGCCCCAAGCAACGCAGCGCCGCAGGCCGAAGTGATCGTGCAAATGAATGCTGATGGCAGTTTGTTTGAGGCGGGCGGCGCGACGGATCGCAAAGCGCTGGCTAAATCACTGGTTGAACGCATGGCCTCGCAACCCGACGTGCAAGTGCGCATTGAGGCCGACAAAAGCCTAGCCTACGAGAAGGTCATGGATTTGATCGTGGAACTGCAATCGCTTGGCGTGCATAACATCGGCATGGGCTACAAAGGCGCGCCTAAGTAAACAAAAAGCAACAAGCCCCGCCGATCACTTGCGCGATCGCCGAGGCTTGTCGAAAACTCTTTCAGGCCAACTATTCCGCTGCCGTCACCGACAACGTAATCTTCGCACCCACATCGCTGTGCAACTTCACCGTAACCGCGTAATCGCCCACGGTTTTGATGTTGTCGGGCACCACGATGTCGCGGCGATCGACTTGGAAGCCGCGTTCGGCCAACAAATCCGCCACTTCGCGCACGGTCACCGAGCCAAACAGCCGCCCATCTTCGCCCGCATGACGCGAAACGGACAGGGTAATGCCGTTGATCTTGCCCGCCACTTCCTTGGCCGCGGCTTTTGCTTTGGACAGTCGGGCCTGGGTCACGCGCTTGTTGTGCTCGATTTCGTGCACATTTCGCTCGTTGGCCAGCACCGCGAGGTTGCGCGGCAGCAGGAAATTCAAACCAAAACCATTGGCGACCGTCAACAAATCGCCAATTTTGCCCACGTTGGGCACGTTTTCACGCAAAATCACTTTCATGATGCGATCCTAATCAGCCGTCGAGCTGGAAAAAGGCATAAATGCCATGATGCGCGCGCGCTTGATCGAAATCTGCAGTGCACGCTGGTGCATGGCGCAGACGCCGGAAATGCGACGCGGAACGATCTTGCCGCGCTCTGAAATGAAGCGCTTGAGCATGCTCGGGGTTTTGTAGTCGATATACAGGGTCTTGTCGGCGCAGAACGGGCACACCTTGCGGCGGCCAAAGCGGCGCTGCTGACGCTGGGGTTCGGCGCCGGCGGCGCCTTCTTTTGGTTTTTCAACGGGTTTCATACCATATCCTCCCCGACATCATCGTCATCGTCGTCATGGTGGCGCATGCCGCGCTCCTTGGGTCGACCGTACTCATCGTGTTGCCGACGAAGGTACTGCTCTTCTTCGTCTTCTTCGCGTTCCGGCGTCAAGCCGTCGACGCGTTTTTTCTCGCTGTCGACGTCGAAATCCGTCAATTGCGCGAGATCGCTCAGTTTGATCGTCTGAAAGCGAATCACATCGGTCGAAAGACCGAGTTGCCGTTCCAGTTCCTTGACATACACCGGCGCGGCAATATAGCCGAAGTACCAGTAATTGCCCTTCTTTTGCTTGGCGATCTCGTAAGCCAGCTTGCGCTTGCCCCAATCGGCCAATTTCAGCTCGACACCACCCAGCGTTTCAATGGCCTTTGACAGACGACCGTGGAGTTTCTCCACCGTTTCTGCATCGGTTTCAGCGCGGGTGATGAAGATCGTTTCGTACATCCGTACTAGCATGATCTCTATCTCTCCTCAAGGTTCCGCAGCGTTAAGCCACAACATGTTGTTGCAGCCGCTATTTTCCTGCGTTTGCCCGAAAACTAGTTTCGAGCTAGGAGTAACCGGCAGCAGACCGTCCGCCACCGGCAACAAGGTGCGCGACAAAGCGCGCACACATTCAAAATTTTTCTGTCCGCGACGCCACCGCTATTTCTGCGGCGCATTGATGCGATTCATCGCGGCGCGCACACCTTGTTCCAGCACCGCGACAACCGCGTCGCGCGCCAGTTCGACGACGCGCGGCAAGTCGGCGCGCTCGAGCGGTGAAAATGGCGCAAGAACGTGGTCTGCCACGTCATTGTCGCTCGCTTTGCCACCCGCGGGTCGGCCTACACCGACGCGAACACGCACAAACGCTGGCGATGCCAGTTGAGCCACCAACGACCGCAAGCCGTTGTGTCCGCCGTGCCCGCCGCCACTTTTGATTTGGACTTTCCCAAAGGGCAAATCCAAATCATCATGAATCACGAGCACTTCGCCGGGCGCAACGCCGTAAAACGCGCACATCGCTTGGGTGGGGTGACCGCTCAAATTCATGAATGTGCCGGGTTTCAGGGCCCAGACATCCAGCGTTCCCAGCCGTAACTTGCTGAATTCGCCATTGAATTTTGCAGACCAACCGG
>CAMDBH010000074.1 GCA_945889325.1 Klebsiella pneumoniae | reverse complement strand
CCACTGCGCGAGGCTGTTACCGCCGTGCGCGCTCCGGGTTCGATCACGCCAAGCACGGGAAAAGCATAGGTATCGCGCAAGGCGGGCAGCGCACAGGCCGACGCCGTATTGCACGCAATCACAAGCGCATCCACTGGATTTTGCACAAGCGCCGCCGAAGCTTGCAGGGAATAGCGAATCACGGTGCTCGCCGATTTGGTCCCGTACGGCAGCCGCGCCGTGTCGCCGAGAAAGCGAATGTCCAAATGCGGCAACGCGCGGTGGACAGCGCCGACGACCGTCAGTCCGCCAACACCTGAATCAAACACAGCAATCTTGGGGCGTGGTGGTTCTTGCATGGACCGCAGTTTGGGCCATCTGCGCCCGCGCCGCAACGTCCTTGTTGACAAAATTGTTGCCACATTCGACAAGGACGGCCATGCGCATTGAAATTGTTCACGGGCCGAATTTGAATCTGCTGGGACAGCGCGAACCGACGATCTACGGTCACAGCACGCTTGACGAGATAAATCAAAGACTTCAGGTTGTTGCGCAGGAACTTGCCGTCGATATCGCGACGTTCCAATCCAACCACGAAGGGGCGCTTATCGATCACCTGCAAGCCTGTTTGCACACGGCGGATGCTTTTATCTTGAACCCGGCAGGGTATACTCACACCAGCGTGGCGCTGCGCGACGCGATTTTGGCGATTGCCAAACCGACCGTTGAGGTCCATCTCAGCAATCCCGATGCGCGGGAAGGGTTTAGGCGGACTTCGCTTGTCGCGGATATCGTGTACGCGCGCATCGCCGGCTTTGGTCCGCTGGGCTATGAATTGGCATTGCGCGGCGTTGTCGCGCACTTGCGCCAGGTAAAGTGATCCAACGCGCAGCGAATGCGCCCTTTCTAGCCCGCACAACTGGGCGCTACTATTCAGGATAACCATATGGCCACCGTTGATACCTCAGAATTTAAGAAGAGCATGAAACTTGAAATCGACGGTTCGCCGTGGGAGATTGTCGATTTTCAGCACGTAAAACCTGGAAAAGGTTCAGCTTTTGTGCGCACACGCATCAAGAACCTGTTGACCAACAACACCATCGATCGCACGTTTCGCTCTGGCGACAAATGCGACTTGGCCGAATGCGAAGAGGTCAAGTGCAGTTTCATGTACTATTCAGGCAGCTTCCATTTCATGAATCAGGAAACCTATGAGAGTTTTGAAGTCGATGATGCAGCCGTCGGCGACACCAAGAACTATTTGACGGAAAACCTGCAAGTGGAAATTCTTTTGTTCAACGGCAAAGCCATCGCCATTGAACTGCCCAATTTTATTGTGGCCAAAATCACCCAGTGTGAACCGGCCATTGCCGGCAATACGGCCCAAGGCGCGACCAAAAGTGTCACCGTTGAGACCGGATACAAACTGCAGGTTCCCCTTTATATTAGTGAAAATGACGTACTAAAAATCGACACCCGCGATGGCAAGTACGTCGAGCGCGTCAACAAATAGCAGCGCTGTCTGCAAGCAGTTTGGGGAGATTGCGCGCTTGGCGAGACAAAACGCAGTAGATAACAGCAAGTTTCGTCGGACGATGTCCGCGGATGCCCACGCGCGCGACGGTGCGCTGGCAGCCGCCGACGCGCGCGAGCGCCTACAGCGCGTGGAACAATTGCAAGGCGCCGGAAAATTGGCCGAAGCTGTCGCTGAATTGCTTGTTGTTGCTCAGTCTTACACTTCGCGCGCGGCACCTGTCAAAGCTGTTGCGGTGCTGCGTCAAGCCGTGCGTTTGCAGCCTGACAACGCTGACGTGCGCATGGCATACGGTGAAGTGCTGCAACAACTGCGCATGGTCGAAGACGCCGTGCGCGAATATGCTACTGCTTGTACGCAGTTAGAGGCTGCAGGTCGCTACAACGAGTGGTTGGACGTCATGCAGCGCCTGCTGGCGATGGACACTGACAACTTGGGCGGGCGTTTGCAACTGGCTGAGGCGCTGAGTCGCGCTGGCAAGACGGCGGAGGCGGCGGGTGCGTTTCGCTCGCTGGCTGAAATTTTGTTGCAGCGCGGTGAGATCGAAGATTGGGAGAAGGTCGCGGAACGTTTGCTGTTTCACGATACTGTGGACACCACGACCGCCCACGATTTGGCGCTGCACTACGTGCGGTCCAACCGCCACGCCGAAGCACTGGGCAAGTTGATTCTGTGCTACGAGGCTGTACCCAACGACGCAGAACTGTTGGAACTTATCATTACGACTTTGGACTTCTTGGGCCAGCGCGAGAAAGCAGCCGTCATTTGCCGCGAGTTGATCCGCACGTTTCGCCGTACTGGTCTGCACGCCGAAGCTGAGCGCGCCCTGCAACGTCTGCACGACTTGGATCCCGACGATGAAGAAGCGCAGGAGCGAATTGGCGTGCGCGCCGCGTCGATTTCTGGCGGCACGGTGATCGAATTGCAAGCGGGTATGGTGCCTTTGCGTGCGCCCGTGGAGCAAAATACGTTTGGCTACGACGCCGATGAAGACGATAAGCTGGCCGACGACGTTGCCGGTGCCCTGCCGTTGGGCGATGACGGATTTGGCGACCAAGGGCTCGGCTACCACGAAGAACCGCCTGATTTTCCGCTACTGGACGACTTGGACCTGGACTCAACCGTGCCGATGCGGGTGCCGGCGCTGGTGCAGCGCCATCAGTCCCAGCGCGATTTGCCGCAACAACAGCCGGCCCTGCGGCAGCAGCCGACGCAGTCCGCGGCAAAGTCGCCGCTGATTTCCGTAGTCTCTGGCGCGCCTTTGGCCCACGGTGCGCCGAGTTCGCCTGCCCACGTCCAACGGCCCATGGGCGATGCCGCGCCGCGGCCGTATGAGCCCCAAGTGCATGCGCAGCCAACGCAAAAGCAGTACGGCGCGGCCGGCCAACCGGTGCAGCAGGCGTCCGGTCATCGCAATTCAATGCCGATTCCGCAAATGACCCAGCAAGACTTGGCCAATTTTGCCGCGGCGTCGTCGCCGGCCCAGGCTGCTGGAGCGCCGTTTGCCGGCCGATCGGTGAGCGATCTGTCGCCGCCGCGTTTGCCGCAAGTGACGCACATTCAGCCACGGCCGGCCGTGACGACGGGCGGGGCGTATCGGCAATCGGTTCAAATTCCAGAAGTTGTAGCGCAACGCGCCCAGCTTGTGCCGCCGCCGCAGATGTACGTTTCGCCCCATGCACGGCCCCCACAAGCGATTGGAACCCCTTTGACAGATCCGGGTTTGGTTGTGTTGCAAGCACCGCAGCCTGCACCGGTAGCCGCGCAAATTCAGCCAGCTGTGGCACCGACGGAAGCCCCAGCTTGGGATGCGCCGACCATGAGGCCATCGGCCGCCAATTATCAGCCCTATCGCCCTTCGCACGTGCCGGCTTTGGACGCGCTGGCGTCGTCGCTCGATCAGGCGCAGGCAACCTTGGCACCGACGACCGAATGGGACGACGACGAGCCGAGTTTCGGTGCCGACGACAATACCGTGCACGAAGACGTCGATCACCAACTGTTGGACATGCTGGCGCAGCACCCAGCCTCAACACTGGACGCGGACGGTCAACCGTCGGCCATGGCGCTGGCTTCGACCAAGCGCCGCTCCAACGCGCTGCCGCGGCCGCGTTTGGCGCGGCGGCCCGGGACGGCGACCGACTTGCCATCCAATGTTCGCGATATCAGCAAGGATATGAGCACACTGGATTTCTTCATTGAGCGTGGATTTTACGAATCGGCTATTGCGCTGTTTGAAACGTTGCAAAAGCGCCATCCGGACAGCGCCGAATTGTTTGCCTATCGCGCGAAAATTGAACGAATGCATCGGGGGTAAGTTGCTATGAAATCGAAAGATTTGCCTGCCACTTCATCACCCGCCGCCGATCCGCCAGACGCTGATGGGCAACGCGTGGAACAGCAACTGGCGGCCGAGGAATGGCAACTCGCGCTGTTGGAGTCTAGCGCGACCATTCGAGAAAAAACCCAAAGCGTTCGCGCTGCGGCCATCTTGCAACAGGCCAACTGGTTGAGCGAACAGGAACTCGAATTGCGCGCGCAATTCGTCAACCAAGGCTCCGACCTACCGGCGAACCTGCAGGACTTCGGCTGCACTGTCGAGCCAATCGCGCCGCTGGCCGCGCCGCTGCCGCCGGATTCACAAGTGCTTGCGCTGCGGCGGCAATGCATTGCGCTGCGGCGGCAACTGCAACAACAGCGCGACCGCCACGCCGACGAACTGGCCAAAGGCTTGGTTGTCGCCGCGGGTCAGCTAGAGCATCGCCACCTGCAACTCGCTGAAGCGGTCGCCCAATGGCAGGCTTCGATGAAGAAAGTGCAGGAGCAGCCCCACGGTAGCGCGGCCGTGCCCCTTCTGCCCGATTTGCCGCAGATGCCGCCGGCGCGGCTACCCGCCGCAGCCTCAACGACGATGGGGCGGGTGGCAACGGGGCAACTCGGCGGCCAGCAGCTGTTCAAAGAATCCGGAGCGATGGAGTCCGGCGCCGACGGCATCAGCCGCACGCCGCGCATCGGAGCGGCCATCAACCGCCCGGGGCGTTCGTCGGTGCATCGCCATGCCTCGGGTCCGCACATGGTTGGTCAAGGGGGCGATTGGCGCGAGGAACCAGCGCCCAGTTTCGGCATGGGCGTGCCCGATGATCTGCCCGATGCCCCCGGCCCTGCCATTGATTTGCCGGATGATTTACCCGATGCGCCTCCCGGCCAAGCGGGGCAACAGCGCATGCCCACAGCTTCTTTTACAGCATCGCTGTTGCTGGCGGGTATGCAACTCACGCTGGGCCAACTGCGCTATGACGCTGAGCACAGCTTGCTGCAAGTCAGCGTGCCGCAAGAACCGATGGGCATGGCGGACAACGAGTTGCTGCATTTTCACGACCGCCAAGGCAATGAACAGCACTTACCGCTGGCGTTGCAGCGCACGGCGCATGAGGCCGGGCGTTTTGTGAGTTGGTGGTCCGTGGCGCAATGGACCCACGCCGAAGCGTCGCAATTCGCCCGCGTTTTGCAGCAGTTGCGCTAAGTTTCCTCAGGCGATCAGCAGCGGCGACAAGTACAGTGCCTCAACGGTGGTTTCATTTCGGCCGGCCAGCGTGGCCTGCGCGGAACGCCCTGCGTCCAGTTCGACCAAACGCGCACCGAGCGACGCTGGCAACGGTTCGCCATAGTGGCGCGGGCCACAACGACCGTCATAGCTCAGCAGCCACGGCACTTTGCGCGCATTTAGCTCGGCCAAAGCGGCCACAAGTCGCTGCAACGGCAGCCCCGCGTGGTAGCGCTGATCTGCTCCGAGTGTCGTACCCAGCCAAGGCGGATCGAGGTAGACCAAATCGCTTGGCTGTGCATCGCGCAATTGGTCCATAAAATCGCCATTTTGCGTGATGCACCGGCCTTGCAATTGCTGCGCCGTCGTGAGCAAATGTTGACGCATTCGCTGCGGTTGCGTGCCCAGACGCCTCTTGTCCTGCGCTTGGTTGAACTGACCTTGGGCATTCCAGCGCGGCGCGTTCTTGACGCAGCGCACCAGCAAATAAAACAGCAAATCAGGCTGTTGCGTCAGGTTGAACTGCTGCCGCAGTTGCAAGTAGTACGCGCCGTCCTGACGCTCGCGCTGCCAATGCAAAGCATAGGCATCCGCCAATTCATCAGGATTAGCAAGCACTTGCTGCCAAAGCTGCACCAGGGGTTGCAGCGAATCACCGATGACAAATTGCTCGGCCGTGCCGCGCGCCGCCGCAGCGAGCGTCAGCGCGCCCGAACCGACAAAAGGCTCAAACAGGCGCAAAAACCAACGCTTGGGCAGCTGATCCAAGATGGCCGCCGCCAATTTGCGCTTGCTCCCTTGATAAGGCAAAAAATGCGCGATCATGAATTGCGCTAAACCAACTTGCGGTAAACGCCGACCACGCTGCCGAGCAAATCGACCTGATGCATCTCCGTCCGCTTGACGTAAATGGGTGCCATCGTTGCATTTTCTGGTTGGAAACGGATGCGGTCGCCTTCGGGAAAATAGCGCTTTACCGTGGCTTCGCCTTCGATCATCGCCACCACGATATCGCCGGGCAGGGCCGTCGCGGTTTTGCGGACAAACAGAAAATCGCCTGAAAAAATGCCGGCATCGATCATGGAATCGCCGACTACCCGCAGGCCGAAAACATCAGTCGCACCGCCGAGCAAAAACGAATCGACGACTACGGCATCGTCGGCTTCTTCAATGGCCAAAATCGGCTGTCCGGCTGCGACCTTGCCCAGCATGGGCACACTGATCTGCGCGCCCGGCACAATCCGCTGCAGCGGTGCTGGCCGTCCCGCCACCTGCAGATGGCGCCGTTGGGGTTCAGGCGTTCTAGCCTGTTTTTGGGCGGTTGCGCTGGTGTCGTCGTCGTCGCGGACGATTTGCAAAGAGCGCGATTGATGGCCGGTGCTTTTCAAAAAGCCCTTCTTTTCAATGGCTCGCAGGTGATCCGACACGCCGTTGGTCGAACGGATGCCAAAGAATTCGCCAATTTCACGGATCGACGGTGGAAAGCCGTGTTCACTTTGAAATTCCTGAACATAATCGAGGATATTCTGCTGACGCGGCGTGAGCTCGGTGCGAATCATAATTGGGCCTTTGGGATGCGCGGTTGCGGCAAGGTTGTGCCTACGGAACATCTGTTCAGTAGTTTAGGCACAATGCCGATCGCCGTCAAGCGCAAAAACGCCCCAAAATATCAAGCGTCAAAAATCGCGATCTGGCCCAAATAATCCATCTTGCCCAGCACAATGCCGCTTTTCGCAAAATGGCATAGGTCATGCTGACATGAAAGAAGAAATTCGGCAGCCAACGCTGCATCATTGCATCGGGGGCCAGCATCGCCTTGCCGGCCGGAAACGGCACTTTGATGACGGTGTCATCGGCGATGTGGCCAAAATCATTGGCGCCTATCGTGTTGAGGTAGCTCAGCGTCTGGGCGATGCGCTCCTGCAATTCTGCGACAGTTTTTTCGGTGTCTTCAAACTTCGGTGCGGCTCTGCCCGTGAGCAAGCTGCCTGCCGCCTTGGCCGCGTCGCAAGCGATTTGCACTTGCCGCGCAAAGGGCAACATATCGGGCGCCAGGCGCTGCGTCATGAAATTGTCGGCCGAATAGCCACGGGCGGTCGCCTGCTCGCTGGCTTTGCCCAAGATGGTGTTCAGGTTGCCCAGGGTGAAAATAAACTGCTGAATCACGCGGTAATACATGATGAATTCCTGGTGGTTGTAGTAAATTTACGGTTTGTCCGCGTCTTTGGCCGGTGCCAAATCGTCGTCCATTTTCGGATCAGCCGCGGGTGCGGGCTTGGCCGGTTCTGCCGGTTTGTCGGCTTCGGGCTTGGCTTTGTCGGCGTCGTCTTTCTTGGGCGGCGTCCCAGCATCGGTCGGCGCGAATTCAATGGCCTGACGCAGACCATCTGCACGTTTTTTCAACTCTTTGTACTTCTCATGCTTGGAGCCTACAGCCTTAACGGCGTCTTCACACGCCGCAAGAGCCTTTTTCAATTCCGCGGTATCCTTGGTCAGCAAAGCTTGCGCAATGACACAGCGGTTGAAGTGCAGTTCCGGTCGGCTGTCCTTCTTTGCCATTTCATCAAGTGTAACAAGGGCTTCCTTGGCCTTGGCCAGATCGTCGGACACGCGTCGCACGGCTACTGGTCGCGTCACGGTCGCCCAATAGTTGCCGGGGTCGCGCTTGAGCACTTCATCCAGCAATTCAACAGTTTCCGCAAAACCCAAGTTGCGCACGGTAATCGATGCGGCGTTCATCAGCGGTTCGGTGGCCTTTGGATCGGCGGCCGCAGCGGCCTTAAACAGATTGAGCGCTTGCTGAATGTTGCCCAACGCGTTGTGCGCCAACGCCAACGTGTTCAGCAACGCTGCGGATTTCTTCAACTCCACCGCTTTTGCCATGGCAACCGAAGCCACCAACAGTTCATCGCGGTATTGCCCAAGCGCATGGTGCGCCTGCACCAGCGTCGTGTACGCGCCCGCCAAGGCGGGGTTGCCCGTTTGCACGGTGTCGCCCTTTTCAACCGAGCCGCCGCCCGGTGCCGCAGACTCATTCAAATCAAACAATTTCATGCGCAAATCGCGCACGGCAGCGTCGGGCTTGCCGCTCTCATTCCATTTCACGGGCACCAGCTCGACGCTATACTCTTTCATATCAGCGAGTTCAGCAAATTTGGTATCCAACGCCTTCAAATTGTCGCGCGCCTCGGCAAAATAACTGTCAAAGGCAAAGATTTCGGCGGCCTTCTTCAGTGCCGCGCGATAACGTTCAACCGCCCGATCTTCTTCCGGTTTGGCCTTTTCAGCCAACTGCGCCGCCCACTCGCCCTGAAGCGATGGATCTTTGGCCAGCGCAGGCGGTGGCGGCAAGGTCTTGATCGAAATAGCGATTTCCTGGTGGATCCGACCGCGGCGTGACGCCGCCGCCGCCACCCAGCGCGGATTCTTGCTGTCTTCGGACATCGCGTAAAAACCTTCAGCGATCTTCGCCGCTTCGATCTTTTTCGCCGCCAATTTGGTCGCTTCTTCCAATTTCTTGTAATTGCCTTTGATGAGTTTGACCTTTTCAAATTCAATTTCACCAGTCATAAACAAGGCTTGGGCGATTGCATCGCGACCAATGGCGTCAAGCGTGCCCATTTCATTTTTCTCCGCCAACTGCTTGGCTGAGATCACCACTTCATCAAACAATTTTCGGCCTTTGTCGCCCATCGCCAGTTTGAATTGGGCGGTGCCCGTATTCACCTGCGCGGCCAGTCGGTAATGTGTCGGTATGTTCAGACTGCGCTTGAGGAATTTGTCCGACGCCCGAGCCACACCTTTCCAATCGTTTTTCTTGATGTACTGCACGGTCAAGTTGTAAGCAACCGTAACCGCCCGTTCATCATTGGGAAAGTTCTGCAGGAACAATTCGCCGGCTTCCACCACTTTGTCGTATTGGCCAAGGCCTTCGCGGATGAGCATGGCTTTGTCCAGGGCTTCAGGCACCAACTTTTTGGCGTCCGGGTAGTTCTGGACAAAATCTTCGTAGGCCGTCGCAGCATCGTCGAATGCAGCAGAATCGCGATAAATATCGCCGATTTCCAACATCGCGACCACCGCTTTGGGGTGTTTGGGAAAGGTCTTGGCCAGTGCCTTGTACGTCGCGATCACTTCATCGCGCTTATGCGCGTCGCGGTAGAAGCGCGCGGCGCCGGCCAACGCGGTCGCCGCATTCTCGCGGTCGGGGTATTTGTTGGCATACGCCTTCAAACATTCAGCTGCAGCAACTGGCGTTTCTTTCAACTCCAAGCATTTGTTGTACTCTTCGTTGGACTTGACCTGGACCAGCGTTTCACCCAATTTGCCTTGGTTAAAGCGTTGATCTTTGATCAGCACGTCGGTCCATTTGATCAAATTCTTGCCGTCCTGACCCAACGCGTACGAAGAAAGCATCATCCGCGCCGCATCTTGCGCCAGATCGTGATCGGCAAAGCGTTCCATAAATGCCGCCAACATCTGCCCCGATTTGGCAAAATAGTTGTGCTGGTACCACAGCCGGCCACCGACAAACAGCGCTTCTGGCACGTCTTCCTTTGAATTATTCTTCAACGCAATCGCGACATAGCGGTCGCAAGCGTCCGCTACGCGTTGCTGATCCGATTTGAGCGGCACTTGGCGCAAGTCCGCTGTATCTTGGTCTTTGGTCGCCGTCTCCTGATTCAGCCGTTCCATTTTGTAATAGGCGATAAACGCGCGGTGGGCCGCACTTTCCGCATACTTGCCATTGGCTTGCATGGAGATCACGCGCTCGTAGGCCGACGCCGACTCGATCCAGCGGCTGTTGGCCTGTTCGCGCAGCGCCGCCGCTTTTTCGCCCTTGCCTTCTTTGGCCATTTTTTCTGAATCGCGAAAGCCGCGATCGGCCAACTGAAACAGCGCAAGTGCATGGTTGTGCAGCATATCGTAGCCGTGCTCGCCCTCGGAAAAATGCTCACCATAAACGCGATACACTTTCTCAGCGGCTTCAAGCGTCGGTACAATCAAGGTATTTTCGTACTCGCTGTGAAAAGTCGATGCGACTTCTGCCAAAAGCAATTCCAACTGCGGTCGCGCTGCCTTGGGCGCGACCTTCAGCGCATTGCCGACCATCGTAGCCGAGTGAACTGTCTGGTCTAAATCGTGGAGTTTATAGCTATTATCCAAACGCAAAGTCAGGTATCTGACGATTTGCTTGTCGTCTTTGGCAAAATCCACCAAGTCGTCGATGACCAAATTCGATTTGGCAAATTCCGATACTTCTATGTAGTGCAGCGCCAACGCAAGCAACAGGATCGTTTCCGAGCCCGGTGCGACTTTCTTAAAGAAGTTCAAGGCATTCTTGGGGTTGCCAGTCTCCGCCCACGACTTGACCAAGTAGCGGGTGGCGTCCTCGGTGAATGTCACGCGGTTGCCGGCCTCGTTTTTGGAGTAATCCAAGACGCGAATGAAGCCTTTGGTCGCGGTATCCCATTGGTTGGTGTTGTAGGCCACCCACGCGATGTAATAAAGGCCCCAGCCGTACACAGAAGACTTTGGAAAATCAGTGACTTTGGTGTACCACTTCAACGCTTCAGCCGGTTGGTTCTTGCCAAAATAGTAATTGCCGATGCCCAAGTAGGCGTCCGGCATGTAGCCAGAATCAGGCGTTTTGCGCACCAAGCGCATGTAGGCATCTGCCGATTCCGACGGCCTTTCGACTTCGCCCAGGTGAAAGCCCAACGAATACAATACTTCGTCCAGTTTTGCGTAGCGCGGGAAATTGCGCTCAATGCGCTTGAGGTTGGCGATCACGTCCATTTTTGACGCGCGCGACCGTTCCAACAAATTGGCTTGTTTGACTTTGAGGATCTTGCATTCCTGTTTGTCGCCGCTGGCCTCGCACCTGCCGATCGCAATTTCAAGTGACTGATCATAGGCTTCTAGCTCATACGCTTCCGCGCGATCCCACAAGACGTACGACAATTCCAGCAGCGTATCCGCTTCCGTATCAGAACCACGTTCAATTTCAAGCAGTTCGCGCAAAATCGTCAATTCGTCGTCGATATCCTCCACGCTTGTCTTCTCGCGGTCGGCGTCGCGGCGAATGCCGGGCTCTTTGGGGCCTTTCTTCTTTTCTTCCGCGGCTTTATCGGCTTCCTTGCCGGTCTTTTTCGGCTCGCCTTCGCGCTTGAACGTCGTGATTTCACCGGTGCCGTGTTTGCCGCCGGCCGGTTTGGCTGGTTGCGCTGCAGCAGGCGCCGCGGTGATTGCCGCAGTTGCGCAAAGTGCAGCAATCAGCACCAAAGTCGGCCATTGATGGCTGTGCTTGGAGGTGATCATGGCTTGCCCCCGGCGTCATCGGCTTTTTCTTGCTCTTCTTTCTTGTCGGCACCCGTCGCGCCAGCTTTTTTCATCGCCGCGCCTGCTTTACCTGTCACTGGCGCTGTGATCACAGTGCCTTTGGGCATTTGCGCCGCCGTGCAGCGCGATCGCGTGTCGTACGTGTAACCGCCCAATTCATCTTTCCAATACGAGCCATCAAAAGGCCAAACAATGTGCTCATCGTCGTCTTCGCGCTGTTCACTGACCTGTCTGGCCGTTTCCGCCATGTCTTCGCGCACGGAATCGCTGATGCTGCCACGGCGGGCTTTGAGCGATTCATACTTGATGCGCAGACCTTGGCGAATAATTTCAGTCAATTCCTCGCGCACACGCGCCAGCCGCGCCCGCGCCAGCCCGCCCGCTTCCGCGATCATGACCGCGCGCACGCGCCCCATGTCGTCCTTGAGCACAGCCGCGGCTTTGGGGGCCGAAGTGTTGCGCTCCAGCTTTTCCAAACCGGACATTTCATCATTGGCCAAAGCCACCGCGGCAAACTGGCGTTGCAGGCGCTTGTCGCTCAGCGCGGCGTTGAAAATACGCCGCAATTGCACGGACAACTCGGCCTTCTTGCCGGCCAATTCGGCCAAATAGTCGTAAAACTCGGCGTCTGAACGCTGACCGGCCAACTGGGCATCCAGTTCTTTTTTCAACGGCTTGTAATCGCGCAAGAAGCGCTGCACGGACACCAGCGTTTCACTAAAACGACAGGTGCGAAACAAAATCAACGACTCCAGCACGCGGGCTTCTGGGTAATAGCGATCCTCAAAGTACGGCGAGTTCAACGTGTGCAACTGTCCCAAAACGCGGTCAATACGCCCCAAACGGAAATACGTCCAGCCCAGCTCAAACAGCGAGTCCAACCAAGTCGACGATCCCTCGCGCACGCGATCATAATAGCGCCCCGCAGTCTCAAATTGGCCGATCGTATAGAACAAGCGCCCAAGCGACATGCTGGCAAGATCATGATATTGCGGGTAATACTTGGGCGATCCGACTTGTTCTTCAAAACGCAACACGTCTTTGAACGCTTCCAAGGCCATATCGGCTTGGGCTTTGCCTTGGGCCATGGCTTCGGGCGTGTCTTTTTGCGCTGTTTTTTCAGCACTTTTGACGTAAATCGTCCCCAAAAGATGCCGCGACTTCAGGTAAATTTCACCAGCCGTGATCTTGACCGGCGTCAGTTGCTCAATGGCCCGCGGCATGTCGCCGACATTGTAGTAATAGCGCCCGAGCAAAAAGCGAATTTCATCCAAATCCTCTTTGCGGTGGGTGCCTTCGGGGGCGTCGCTCAGGCGTTCAATGGTCGCCAAATCGCCCGGCACCGCGCGCTGCAAACGCAGGTAATACCGCATTTTTTCAGAATAAAGCGGGTGATCTTGCGGCACTTGGACCAGATCGAAACTGCGCAGCGCCGATTGAAACAAATTTAGGCTAAACAGCACCTTGCCCATCAGCAACTGCGCCAACGGTCGATCCGGATCGTCGTAGGACAAATTCGGCATCATATCCGCAAGCTTGCCGAACGCGTCGTAAAATTTTTCGTCGTCCACCAGCGCTTTGGCGGCCGCAACGTCGGGATTGGTCGGGCCCTTTTTGCTCGCTTCGGGCTGGGCCCAAACCGGAGCCGCCGTCGCCAAAATCACAGCAAAAGCCAACAACTTTGCGAGGCTACTGCGCCAAATTCGCAACGGTGCGTGTAAAGTGGAAAATGCTTCGTTCACAGGGCCAACCTCGCGCAGTATCCCAAACCGCGCAGTATAGGCAGGTTTTTATCGCAGCGAAAGGCGTGCCGGACAAATACGCTGGACCTTCGCAAACATCATGGCACAATTGAAGTTTTTTGCCATCAGGCCTCTACCCGCCGTCGGGCTGGCCACAGTTGCGCCGCCAACCGCAACTGCGTTACCGTGGGGCGAACTTTGCACAAGGTTGACCCATGTCGCGCACGCTGTACCCGCCCATTGAGGCTTATGAAGCGGGGATGCTCAGCGTTTCGGCTGTACATACAATGTATTATGAGCAGTCGGGCAACCCAAACGGCAAGCCCGTGGTGTTCGTTCACGGCGGTCCGGGAGGTGGCTGCGATGGCTGGCAGCGCCAGTTTTTCGATCCGGCGCGTTACCGAATTATCCTGTTTGATCAGCGCGGTTGCGGGCGTTCGACGCCGCATGCCAGTTTGCAGGACAACACCATTTGGCACCTGATCGACGATTTGGAGGCGTTGCGCGTTCACCTCGGCTTGGCGCGCTGGCAGGTTTTTGGCGGTTCGTGGGGCTCGACGCTGGCCATCGCGTACGCGCAAGCCCAGCCGCACCGCGTCACTGAGTTGATCTTACGCGGTATTTTCATGCTGCGCCGCAGCGAATTGCTGTGGTTTTACCAAGAAGGCGCAAGCCATCTGTTTCCCGACGCTTGGGAAGGATTTCTACAGCCAATTCCACTGGTTGAACGCGGCGATCTGATGGGCGCCTATTACCGCCGCCTGACCGGCGACAATGCCACGGAAAAGTTGCGCTGTGCCCAAGCTTGGAGCGCCTGGGAAGGGGCGACTAGCCGGTTATACTACGATCCTCGGCTTGTGAACCATTATGAGGAGGACCAATTCGCGCTGGCGTTTGCGCGCATTGAATGCCATTACTTCGTCAACGGCAGTTGGTTTGAGCGCGACGACCAACTTTTGCACGACATCGACAAAATTCGGCATATTCCCGCGGTGATCGTGCAAGGGCGCTACGACGTGGTTTGCCCGATGCGCAGCGCTTGGGATTTGCACCGCGCTTGGCCCGAAGCACAACTGGAGATTATTGCAGATGCCGGCCATTCGGCGATCGAGCCTGGCATTGTGGATGCACTGATAACAGCCACCGATAAATTTGCCGTTTAAGTGTGCACGGCGGATTTTTCCGGCAAAGCGTGCAGCGGATGGCCCATGGCGCCGTGGGCGGCTTCCAACATGGCTTCCGCCATCGTCGGATGCGCATGGACCGTCAACGCCAAATCTTCGGTCGTGGCACCCATTTCAAGGGCTAATCCTGCTTCAGCTATAATTTCGCTGGCTTCTGCGCCAACAATTTGCACGGCTAAAATCGTGTCGGTCGCTGCATCGCTGACAATGCGCACAAAACCGTCCGGTGCTTGGGCCGTCATCGCTCGCCCCAGCGCGCCAAAGCCGAACTTGCCGATTTTCAATTTGCGACCGGAAGCCTGTAATTCTGCCAAAGATGGCCCAACCGTGGCAATTTCAGGATCGGTGTAAACCACATTGGGGATGGCGACGACATCCAACTTGGCGCCTTTGACGCCAGCGATCACTTCGGCTGCAACTTCGCCATCTTTGGACGCTTTGTGGGCCAACATCGGTCCGGGTACACAATCGCCGATGGCGTAAATGTGCGGCACGTTGGTGCGCAAAAACGCATCAACGGCAATAAAACCGCGGCTATCTACCGCAACGCCAGCGCTGTCCAACCCCAAATCGCGGGTATTGGGCCGTCGGCCCACGGCGACCAGCACTTTGTCCACTTCCAAGGATTGCTTGCTGGCTATGCCTTTCTTATCCGTGACTTCAATGTCAACACGGATGCGGCCGTTTGGCAGTTTTTCCTGCCCCAGCGCCTTGGTCGAAGTCAGGTGTTTCACGCCCATTTTCATCTGCTTGAGCTGCACCGGCCTTGCGACATCGGCATCGATGGTCGCCAAAATCCGATCCAAAGCTTCGATCACCGTGCACTGCACGCCCAAACGCGCATAGACATCGGTCAACTCCAGCCCGATCACACCGCCGCCGATAATCGCCATATCTTTAGGCAGTTGTGCAATATCCAAAGCGCCCGTCGAATCGACAATTTGCTGCTGGTCAAAAGCGAAACCCGGAATTTGAATCGGCGACGACCCAGTTGCAATCACTAGATGTTTAAATTCAACGGTTTCTACACCGCCATCGTTTTTTTGCACGGTCAGCTGGTTTTTGCCGCTGAGCTTGCCCGTTCCAGCCATGTGTTCGACTTTATTGCCCTTAAACAGCATGCCGATGCCCGACGACAGTTTGCCGGTAATACCGCTTTTCCACAGTTGCATGGCCGGCATGTCGACTTTCATTTCACCGGCGATGATGCCCATGACCGCGCCATCTTTGGCTTTTTTGTAGACTTTGCTGGCGTGGATCAAGGCCTTGGACGGAATGCAACCGACGTTGAGACACACGCCGCCCAACAAACCGCGTTCGACACACAGCGTCTTGAGGCCATGCTGCGCCAAGCGGATCGCGCAAACGTAACCACCCGGACCTGAACCCAAAACTACTGCGTCAAATTGAACTGCCATCGCGCCTCCGCGCCCGCAGGTGCGTGCGCGCGCGCATGCTGGACTGCGCGCGACGGCTGGTCAAGTTTGGTTTGGTGTGTACGGGTGGCGAAACAAGAGCGGCGGTTTGGGATTAACCCCATACGCGCTAACTTAAGAAAATGTGGTCCGAGCAATCGCAATTGCCGTTTCGAAATGCCCGTGGCTTCAGCAATTTCATTTATGATGTAATTACAGATGGTTCGGCGTGGGAACAAGATTCCCCCGCTACCGGTCAAGAAGTCCCTTCGGGACTAATTTGAATAATAATTCA
>CAMDBH010000073.1 GCA_945889325.1 Klebsiella pneumoniae | reverse complement strand
CTGCATGCAGCCTGCCGCACTGCTGTTTCGTCCATCGAGGGTGCCGACCGCGGCGGCATGCTGCATCTCTAAAGCCGAAAGCCGGGCAAAAAAGCCAACCGCACCCCGGCCGCGCCGCCGCGTTCACACACCACTTGCGTCTTGCCGGTCAACAACGCCCACAGCGGCGCTTGCAAAAGCTCAGCGCGCCAGCCGCTTAACTCGCACGCGCTGATGAACGCCTGCTCGCTTGCATGTCCCTGACGGAGCGCGTTGGTGAGCGTGTCGCGTTTGACTAGCAATTGCGGCGCGATGCTGTGCTCGGTTGCAATTTCATTTACTTGCAACATCAGCAGCGCGGTGACAGCTTCCAGTTCTGGCGGCGGCGGCGGCCGTCCGGGCGGGCGGTGAAAGGGCTGCTGCAAACCGCGCTCGACCGCGTCGCAAAAGCGCTGGGCGTAGCGCTGCACGCCGCGCTGCTGAAAGCGCCGATCGCCTTCCAGATCCGCGCGTTTTTTGGGCGCTTGTCGCGCCAGCAGCAAAAGCGTGTCATCGGGCAGCAGAAAATGCGGCACGATGTCTTCCTGCAGCGCGATCGCGTCGCGCTCTTGCACCAGCGCAAACAGCACACCGGCTTCACGCGGTTCAAAGCGCCGCTGCCCAGCGACTTTGAGATAGGCGGCGTCCGGATCACGGGCGTAGCGATCGGCGGCGGTCAATTCGGCGCATTCTTGCAAAGCCCACGCCAATCGGCCCGCGGCCTGCAATTGTTCGCGCAATAGGTCGTAGACCGCCAACAGGTGACGGACGTCGCCGGCTGCGTAACCCAAAAGTCGTTCGGGCAATGGCCGTTGCGACCAATCCGCCATCTGATCGCCTTTGGGCTGATGCACGCCGCAAACGTGTTGCAATAGTCCGCTCAGGCCGATCTGCAGACCGTGGCCGAGAAAAGCGGCGGCAATTTGGGTGTCGAAAACCTCATTGAGCAACATTTCATGCAGCATCCACACAATGCGCAGATCGTTTTTCAGCGCGTGGCCGACCACGACCAAACCCGGCCGCGCCATGGCGGCGAACAGCGGGCGCAAATCGGCACCATCGAGGGGATCGATGAGAAAAATCGCATCGCGCGTGGCCAGTTGCATCAGCATCAGGCGCGGAACGTACGTGCGCTCGCTGTGAAATTCAGTGTCAAACGCCACCGCATCGGTCAGCGCAAGCGCCGCGATAACGCGGTCGATTTCGGCGGCAGTCGTGAGCACTTGCAGCGCAGACATCCAATCCTTCGTCCACACCCAACGGTAGTGTGAAACGCCGAGCGTAAACTACACAGCGCGGTTAGCAAGGGCAGCCATCAAACTTGCGGTCAGAAGTTGGCAGCGCCCGTCATTGCGCGCTATAACGACCCCGTCGCGCGGTCTGCGGCAAGGGTCCAGCGTCATGGCCAGCAATCCGAGCAATCAGGCGTCCCTTTTGGACACGCCCGTGAACAATGATCCGTCTTTTGAGGTCCTTGTGACTGAGCTGGAAAAGCTCGTCGGCCAATTGGAAGGCGGTCAGTTGTCACTGGAGGACAGTTTGGCGGCGTTTGAGCGCGGCATGGCGTTGAGCAAAAGCGCGGCGGGTATTTTGGACGCGGCCGAACATCGCATCGAACAATTGACGGGCACGCCGGAAAATACCGTCCTCAAAACACTTGATGATTCACAGGTATAGACGAATCATCGGTCGCTGCAGATGAAGAAATTGCCGCGACAGCGCGTCGATCACGCCGTGGTTGCCCAAGGTTTGGCGCCAAACATCGCCCAGGCCGCTGCGCTCATCATGGCCGGCAAGATCATGATCGGCGAACAAAAAGCGCTGAAGTCCGGTGATCTTGTGGCGTCGGATGTGTCTTTGCGGCTGCTCGGCGGCACGCCCAATCCGTACGTGTCCCGCGGCGGGTTGAAGTTGGCCGGCGCCTTGCACGACCTAAGAATTGACGTAAAGATGTTGAATTGTGCGGATATCGGCGCATCGACCGGCGGTTTTACCGACTGCTTGCTGCAGCACGGCGCGGCCCGTGTCGCTGCCGTCGACGTCGGTCACGGCCTGTTGGCGGAAAAATTGCGCCGCGACGCCCGGGTGCTGGTCTTGGAAAAAGTCAACGCCAAGCACCTCACTGCGCAAAGTTTTCCGTGGCCTGTCGATCTCATTGTCATGGATGTCAGCTTTATCGGTGCGCGCAACGTGTTGCCGATGCTGGTGCCGCTGCTGCAACCGGATGGGCAATTGCTGATTTTGGTCAAGCCGCAATTTGAGTTGCAGCACAACCAAGTCGGCAAAGGCGGCGTGGTGCACGACGATGATTTGCGTTGGCTGGCGGTCGATCACGTGCGCAAAGCGGCTGAACAATTGGATTTGGTCTGGGTTGCCCACGCCGAAAGTCAGGTGCATGGCCCTGCCGGCAACAGGGAGATTTTTGTCCTATTGCGGCAAACGCCGTTGCTCCGTTAGACTGCGCCGCGGCATGGGGCCAAGTCCGCCAAATCCACGCCCTTTTTCAGGATACCCAATTGACTAGCGTTGCGCCCTACTTATCCATCGTCGTCCCCGTTTACAACGAGGAAGAAAGCCTGCGCCCGATGCATGAGGCGCTGCACGCGGCGCTTGATTCATTGGGCAAACCTTTTGAAGTGCTCTACATCGATGACGGCAGCCGCGACAAGTCGTTTGCGATTTTGCAAGAACTGGCGGCCAATGATCCAACCGTCAAAGTCGTGCGTTTTCGGCGCAATTTTGGCCAAACTGCCGCGATGGCTGCCGGTTTTGAACACGCATCGGGTGAAGTCGTTTTCCCGATTGACGCAGATTTACAAAACGATCCCAGTGATATCCCACGCATGCTGGCCAAATTGGATGAGGGCTACGACGTGGTGGCCGGTTGGCGCGAAAAACGCCAAGACGCCTACCTGACCAAAACCCTGCCATCGCGCATCGCCAACAAGATCATCGGCCGCGTGACCGGCGTGCCGTTGCACGATTATGGCTGTACCCTCAAGGCGTTGCGCCGCGACGTGCTCAAAGACGTGCACCTGTACGGTGAAATGCACCGCTTTCTACCGGTGTTCGCCCATTTGGCCGGCGCGCGGATTACTGAAATGGCCGTCAAGCACCACGCGCGGCGTTGGGGCGTGAGCAAGTACACGTTGTCCAAAACGTTTCGCGTCATTCTGGATTTGATTACCGTGCGTTTTTTGGCAGCCTACGCCACCAAGCCGATCTACTTTTTTGGCCGCTTTGCCTTCTGGGGCTTTGGCATTGCCAGCGCCTGCATGGCTTGGACTGTTTTCAACCGGCTGTTTTTGGGCATCTTTATTAAGGATCAGCCTCTGTTTTTGGTCGGGATCTTCTTTCTGATAGCTGGCTTGCAGTTCTTGCTGTTTGGCTTGTTGGCGGAAATGAACATGCGGACGTACTATGAAAGCCAAGGCAAAGCCACCTATTACGTCCGCGAACGCATTGGCGTTTTGCCGCCGCCCAACCGCAAGTAGCCGCTTTTTTCGCCGGAGCAAGCCATGTGCGGCATCGCCGGTTGGGTTTCGTTGCGTGGAGCGATGTTCGGCGGCGACGCGCGGGCGCAGCTCGGGCGCATGCAGGCGGCGATCGCCCACCGCGGCCCAGACGACAGCGGCGATTATTGGGATGAAAACGGCGACATTGAACACAACGCTGCGTGCGCGCTCGGCTTTCGCCGCTTGTCGATCGTCGATCTGGCGGGCGGTCATCAGCCGATGGCCAATGAAGACGGCCAGATCCACATCGTTTTCAACGGTGAGATTTACAACCACTTAGAATTGCGCGCTGAGTTGATCGCCGCCGGCCACACTTTTGCCAATCATTCCGACACCGAAGTCCTCATCCATGGCTGGGAACAATGGCGCGAGGCGCTGTTCCCGCGCTTGAACGGCATGTTCGATTTGGCGATCTGGGACGGCAACAAGCGCGAACTGATTTTGGCCCGCGACCGCTTTGGCAAAAAACCGTTGTTTGTGGCCGAGTTCGATGGCGGCGACACGCTGGTCTTTGGCAGTGAAATGTCGGCGGTTCTGGCGCATCCGGCGGTGCCGCGCAAGCTGGATGTCCATGGCTTGCAAGCGCTTTTGTTGCTGGACTACCCAGCCTCGCCGCGCACGATGCTGCAGGACGTGGCGACCTTGGAGCCGGGGCAATGGTGGCATTGGCAAGCCAACGGCGGTCAGCCCAAACTGACGGTTCAGACCTATTTACCAGCGCAGACGCCCAACGCGGAGCTGGCTAAACTCACAGAAGTGCAAGCCATTTCTGAACTTGAAACGCGTCTGCTCGCGGCAACCGAACGGCGCTTGATGGCCGAAGTGCCGTTGGGGATTTTCCTGTCTGGCGGCATTGATTCATCGCTGGTGACTTGGGCAGTGACTAAATTGCGCGCCGCCGCCGAAGTGCAAACTTTTTCAATCGGCTTTGAAGACAAGCGCTTTGATGAATCGACAGCCGCCGCGGCTTATGCCAAATGGCTAGGCACCAAGCACCGTCAAGCGATCTTGCAGCCGCAGGTGGCGCTGGATTTGATCCCGCAGATTTTGCAAAAACTCGATCAGCCGCTGGCCGATGCCTCCATTTTACCTACGTATTTTCTGTGCGGTTTTGCGCGCCAGCATGTGACCGTGGCGCTGGGTGGCGACGGTGGCGATGAGTGGTGGCTGGGCTATCCCACCTTTTTCGCCCATAAAATTGCCGCGTTAGCGGACCGCGGTGGCTTGGGCACGCTGCAACCGCTGCTGGCGCGTTTAGCGAACGGTCTGCCGACGGCGCATGGCTATATGTCGTTGGATTTTAAGATCAAACGCTTCGTCTCCGGGCTGGCCTACCGCGGCGGCATGCGGCATGTGACGTGGATCGGCGGTCTGCCATTGTCGCAGCACGCCAACCTGTTGCACCCCGACGTGCGCCAAGCGCTTCAGGCGCCGCCAACCAGCCGTCGCGGGCCGCTGCTGCGCATCGACGAGCAAATCGATCAATCGTGGCGGCAACTTCGCGCACAAGCACCCGACGACTACAGCGCCTTGGCCGCCCTGTACGCGCGGTTTTATTTGGCCGACGGCGTGCTGCAAAAAGTCGACCGCGCTTCCATGCTCCACGGTCTGGAAGTGCGCGCGCCGCTGTTGGATCCGGCGGTGGTGGAACTCGCGCGCGCGCTGCCGACCGCGTACAAGCTGCGCGGGCGCACGAGCAAATGGCTGCTGCGCCAACTGGCGGCCAAGCACCTGCCAGCGGCGATCGTCGGCAGGCCCAAGCGCGGTTTTGCTGTGCCCATCGGCAGTTGGCTGCGCGGTCCGCTGCGGCCTTGGCTCGAAGACAGTTTAAGTCCGCAAAATCTGCGTGCTTTTGGCGTACTGGACCCCGACGCGGTGCAACTGCTGATTCGGCAACATGTAGCTGGCACTGTCGATCACCGCAAGATTCTGTGGACGCTTCTGTGTTTGCAAAATTGGCTGCAACGGGTCTTGGCGTAGGAAACAAGAAATGCCCTATGATTCCGGAAACTTGCACCTTGCGATGGACATCGGCGACGACCGCGCGATGCTGGCCACCGTCAGCGACCGTTTGGGCGTCATCGACAAACGCCGCGTCGACGACGTGGAACCGCTGCACAAGCTATTGCTCGAACTACAGATATTGGCCGATCGCGCGCCCGCAGCCATCTTGGGCGTGGGCGTGGCCTGTGATATCCCGTTGCCGTCCGAACTCGCTTTGCCTTGGCGGTTGCGCCAGCAACGTCGGGTGATTTGTCAGCTTTTGGGTGAGGCGCAGGCGGCTCAGCAAACCGACCTGATGCTGTGGTCGATCGGCGAACAATTGCAAGGCGCAGCGCTGCTTGACGGCCAACCTTGGCTGCGTGCTGTGGATTTTGGCCACTTGACCGCGGATGCGCTTGGGCCTCCGTGCACCTGCGGCGCGCGCGGCTGCGCCAACCTGTACGCGAGCGAAGCTGCGTTGCAAGAATACGCCTTACAACTGGCTGTGAAGACTGTGCAAAGTTCATCCGGACCGGATGCCGCCGCTTTGGGCGAAGACTTGCGCTGGCGCCAAGCGATTGGCGAGCCGCAAGCCGAACGTGTAGCCGCCATGGCGGCGCAGGCCATCGCCGCCGCGTCGCGCAGTGCTATGGCAATGCTCGGGATTGAGCAAATCGCGCTTGCTTCGCGCAGTCCGAGCATCGCCGCATTGGTGTTGCCGGCGTTGCAAAAATTGCTGCCCAATCGGGTATTTTTGGCCAAATTGGGTGAGGATGCTGCTTTGGTCGGTGCGGCGCGGTTGTTTGGCGGTGATGCGGCGACCGACGATTGAACGGATCTATTTGAAACACCGCCATCCAAGTTCATCGCAAGAGGTTCGCGAAATACAATAACGATCCGTAAGACTTCGGCAAGTCAAGCAGTCCAGTGCCATGGCAACACACACTTGGGTCGGGTCTCCGCAGTTGCCGTTGTCACAGGCATCTGGCACGGTTGAACTGCAGTGGTTAAATAAACACACCGTGGTGTCGGTGCAGTCAAGTCGTGTGTGGCATTCTTTCCCGGGCTTACCTCCAAAAAATGTGGGATTTTTGCAGCCAAACTCGGCGTTGAAACAACGAGCATTTTCCTGACACTCGCGTGATTGGCCACAGTCCGAGTCTTTCAGCGGCAGGCAATCGCCCTCAAAAACTTCGCAGGCACCTCGGCTTCCACAGCTTGTGGACAGCTTGCAATCCGCCGACCGCGAGGCAATGCAATTTCGTGGAATCGGGCCGGGCCTGTAGTCACATCTACCAAACTCTGTACAATCACCAGCACATGGGTCGCTTTCACCACAACCAGCAAGAAGAGCAAACGCCCAAGCAATCGATTTCATGGCCTGCGGTCCAATTCCGATTAGAGATGCAGCATGCCGCCGCGGTCGGCACCCTCGATGGACGAAACAGCAGTGCGGCAGGCTGCATGCAGGCCGCGGATGCGGGCTGCCGCGGGGGTTTGGGGGCGGCGCGCCCCCAAGTTTCTATATAGGTGGACCACAGCGCCGAAAACGCCGTCGTCGATGTTTGAAGCCGTTTTCAATAGGATTATCGGAAAGCCGAAGTGGCCGTGCCAATTGAATCTAAACGAGAAAACTGCGATATCGAAGATGGTGGTGGCAGCATCGGATGCTTCCTTCAGTTCAAAAATTTCAATGTCGACATCCGAATCCTGATCAAAAAGAACCGAAATCCAATGCTCGGCCGTCGACGAGCTTGGGATCGCTTTTTCCACCACGAAGGCCAAATTGCAGTTTAGAAACCCAATACTTCCGTGCGCGGCCGAGGACAGGCACTCTGCGACCACCTCCTCCTCGGTGTCACCGAACGGAGCCGGCACATACCCAACGTCGGTCAATCCAGAAATACCTAATAAGTTTAGAGCCATATCTTTCATGCCGCTTTGCGATATGTTGCCCATGTTTGAGCCTGACGAGCCGACAGATACAGCCCACGCAACTTTTTCCAAGATCAAATTCATCGCGCCTCGAATCGTACTCATGATGATCCAGTCGGCGACGGCAATTTCTTGTTTGAAATCTAGTGCACATGTACCGTTAACGTCCTTGTAGAATTTCAGCGTTGGAAATGGACCATAGCAAATCTGGGGTGGACAGACATAATCTTCCAAGAAGCCAGATACTTTGCCTTCATCGTAGCACTCGATGCACAGTGCGGCGTAAGTTTCAGGATCGCGGCACGCTAGTTCGAAGATCACCGCGGCGGGACCACAGAAATTCGCATACATCTGGGCAATGAGGAAGGGATTGGCAATTCGTACAATGATTTGTTTGGCGATGTCGCACTGGCAAGCAACAGCGTCACTGGCGGGCCATGGACGCAAATCTGTCGGATAAGACACTTCAGTCGGATTTGGAAAAGGTGCGCCGTAAGCACCTACCCGTCGGCAATCACAAGTAAGATTTGTCGGCCATAGCGGCCCTTCTTGCGCGGAGCCGTATTTGGGTTGCCATCCAGCGGCAGCAGGGCAACAGTCCGTCACGATGTCAACAGCACGTCGACGTTGCTTTTTCGTGGAGCGAATATACGGCGTTGGCCAAACGGGTCGTTGAAAATGTCCGCGGATACCCTCCGCCAGCGCACCAGAGTTGGGCGGCGGAATGGTCACCACCGCCGCTTTTGTTTTGGGCGGCGGCGGATCGGGCGCTGCGGTAAATTCAAGCAACACGCCATAGTCGGAGCCATGTCCGGTCCAATTGAGCCATTTTTTCTGCTTGCCTTTCAGGCCGACGACAAAGTCCAGATTCGCGAAACCAATTGTGCGAACACCCGCTGATTTTGCGTAATAAGTTTCCTGCAAAGTAATTACTGCGCCGGTCTCGACGATGAAGAACACTTCGGCCGCCGAAGTTGGCTTGGCTTTCCAAGAAACCGGCGTGAGCCAATCTTGCTGGTCGTTGAGGTTGTTGGTGAATCCCTGCGTCTTGCCGTCCGCTGTTATCAATAACAGCAAAGGATCGGAACCGGCGTTGCCGACGGTCTCTTTGCAGTGAATGCTTTTGACGAGCACTTGAGTCGCCATATTTCCTACGCTATCACGGAAAAGGCCGTTGCATCAACGATGTCTCGAACGTTCCATTCAACGTCCCGGTGGCGCTGAGTTTGATGCGCAACACACCTGCCAAATTCGCATTGCCGCCACCGACCATCGGCGCTTTGAGCACCACTCGCCCATCGGTGCCTGTGAACTGGCACAAAACATAGGCGTCCTTCACATTTTCGGTATCCTGCCAGAGGTCGGTCGGCATCGTGAGCGTGTTTCCGACCAGCAGGTTCAGCAGTGTGCGCGGCCACCAAACGCAGGAGTTATCCGGCTTCAGGCAGAACTGCACGTCGCGAATCCGGGCTTGCCTCGCAAGCGGCAACGATTGTGTCGCACCTGAGCGGGACGCAAGTCTTGCATCGCCGGTGGCGAATGCCGCCAAGTTCACCGTTTTCATCAAGTTGGCCATGTTGATTTCACCCGTTCTTCAACAGAATCGTGATTCGCAGCAAGGCCGAACACGCGCCGCCTGCGGAGACAATCGCTTTCAAGATCGCCATGAGCGGATTGGTGTCCCCGCGCACAACGCGTACCACGATCGCTTGCCCGCCAGTCGCAAACGTTCTGGGTGCCCCAGCGGCGGGCCACGCAGGTGAAGTGGCTTGGTACAATGCTGGGCTCGTCTGGAGGTTGAGCGTCAGCTGGTTGATATTCGTAGAATTTTGAGCCTCGACCAGTACATACGCGGCTTCAAATCCAGAAGTGTCCAGCCAAATATCCTCGGAAATTGGCAGGTCCCCAGCAGCGGTGAACACTACCCAAAACCAGTCTTGCCAAAGCGCCTGCTTAAACGTGCAAGGCCATTTTAGCAGCAGGTCAGATCGGAAATTGAAGGATACGGTTGCAGCGTTCATGGCGTTGGCCGTGAGCACAAAGCGCAGTCGAAGTGCGCCCATTGGCGGCACATCGATCCCAGTCAGTTTGGACAGCGTGACACGACCGGACGCCGAAACCGCCGCCGACACAAGCGGCGACCACGCATCGTCCAGCGCCGAGATTACCGGCGCAGACTCCAAGTAGGCGACAAAAGTTGGGCCGCCAGCGCCGGTGAGAACGAAGTTCTCGATATCAAGCAGGGCAAAGGCATTGGCGAAAGCTCGACAATCTGCCCACAAATCAGAGGGCAAGACGAAAATTCCCGGATGCGTGCTGTCCGCCGAAGAAAGGTAGACCTGCATCGTTTCGTGCCAACGCTTACTCATCGTCGATCCCTATCTTATTGATTTTTTAATCTTCAATTGCGATACTGCCAGCGTTCGTGGCCTCGCGCCGTCGAACAAATGCGGTTCTGTCGGCATAACTGCTCCCCAAATCGCGAGTTCCAAGACGGGCGCGGCGGCAAATCAGGTCAAGCCAAATTAGCACGTCAAGCAAGAAAATGCGGAAAGATCAAAATGCGCCGGCGCGAGCGTTTTTTTGCCAAAATGGGATTGACGCTAAATTTCAGTTTGTTAAGTTCATTTAGCGCAGCGCAGTGCGGTCTCGGCTGATCGTTTTCTTCCATGGCGCGGTACGCCACGTCGGTCTTCGAGTTCGTCTAAATATTCCTAGCCAGTTCGACGTCTTTCGGTCACGAATGAACTGCGTCCGACGAACAAATCCGCGCGCTTCGGCCAAAAACCAGCGCCGCGTGCGGCGTCGGCAGACGGTGGCCGCGGAGGCCCCTGCCCGCCGACAGGCGGAACCTGACCAAGATAAAAATGTCTTGTCGCCGCGCGCGCCGCTAGGCGCAAAACCAACTCAGCCAACTGAAAGCCGCGCCGCGAGGCGCAAAACCAACTCAAGCAAATGAAAGCCGCGCCGCTAGGCGCCCGCGACTGCGGGACCTAAAAAAGCTCTCCACAAATCTTCTTGTTCTTCAAATCAAAAGCCGTATCCAAAACACCCAAAAATGCTTCAGGATCACTGGCATCTGCGCCGAGCACCTTGCCATTGCCGCTGACGGCCAACTTCAAGGAATTGGCGATGTCGGACTTGGTCGTCGAACCGATGTCCACCACGAACAAGCGCACACCAAATGGCTTGCCATCCGGCGATTTCAAAACGTTTTGTTGGGACTTGATGGCGATCAGCGGCCGCGGATCCGGCGCACAAACACCCGCACAATACTGCTCCGCGCCGGGCAGCAAGTACGGGTCGCACAACTGGCCATCTGTGCTGCAGTAAAACGTCGCTTGCCGGCATTTACCCTTGCAATACAGGTCTTTTTGCGCGACCGGGTCGGCCCCGGGCAGGCAAGGCTTGTCTTTGTCAGCCGGCGCAGCTTTGGCATCATCGCAGTAATAACCGTTGCCTTTAAGCGGCTTTGGCAGCAGGCACTGTTTGGCAGCGGTTGAACAAGCGCCCCCGGGACCGCAGTCGGCGTCATCTGCGCAGCCAATGCCAACGGTGCCACCTGAGCCGCAAGTCTTCATCTGCTGGCAGGTCGCGCCATTGGCACAATCCGCGTCGACGTCACAGCCAAGGCCGATGGAAATGCGTTTGGCTTGGGTCCAAGGGCCAAAGAAATCAGCGCTGTTGCTTTCACCGCCATCGGTAAACAGCACCACGACGGTGTCGCGGCAGGCGCGGGCGGCGTCAAAGCATTTGCCGGCCTTGCAGGCGTAATTGACGTTGGCGCAGTCGCTGTCGTTGGTGCAGGCCTTGCCGTCGATAATCACGACATTGCGCAAGTACTCACCGATGTAATACAAGGTCTTGCCGATTGGGGTGCCGCCATTGGCGCGCAATTCGGGGTCGCTGCCTCCTGGCGGCGTTTCGGTGCCGTTCATCCAAGTGGCGATGTTTTCTTTGGTTTTTGCGGCGATGGATTTGGGAAACGGTACGCAGAGAATTTCCGCCAAGTTGTTCCAATACCAAGCAGTGCTGGCGACTACTTCAATGTCTTTATTGGGATCACCAGTCATGGCCATGTCGCCAATGTTGTAGCCATCAGAACACGATGGATTGACCGCCGCTTTGGACTTCTGCGGAAAACGAAACAGCGCCAGATGCGTCACTTGTTCATCCAATTTCGCCAGCGCTTTTTGGAACACCGACTTTGACACGCCCATTCTGGTGCAACCGTCTGGATATACGGCCTTATCGTATTCACATTTTGGCCACGTCGTGTAGCCGGTGGCGCACAGGTTCTGGGTGGTGCCCTTTTTTGTGACCGCCGTCGCCATGGATCCCGAGGTGTCAAACGCGATAATCAAGTTGGTTCCGATCGGTGCGCAGTTTTGCCCCAAGCAAGCCATGCCGGGAAAACAGTTGCTGATCGAGTAGCCATCGCCCATGGGTCCGCAGGTGGCCAACTTGGTCCCAGCGCATTTTTGCGAGCCGGGTTTACAAGAAATCGCGTCAAATTCAGCCTTTGCATCGCCAGCAGCGTCCATCGCGTCGCTCTGCGTTGGCGCAACATCAGGCACCGCGGTCAAGTCTGAAAAGGCCACTTGGTCGTTCGTCGTTTGATCCAGCGGATCGACTGTGTCGGGTCCATCGTTTTCCGATGCCAGAGTTTGATCGCCGTTTTGCGCGTCGTCGTCCGCGTCTTCAATGGCCATAGCATCTTGCGCCGCAGCGCCCGCCGCGTCGTCTGCGGTTGCGTTCGGTGGCACCACGGTGCCGCACGCGCAAAACACGCACAGCACAGAACCGAGCCAGATCATGTTGGAACGCGAAAGCAACGTCGCTCCTGTGGCCGAAAGCCAAGTCACCCCAAAAACAAGGTACTTTTTTCTCGCCGACTTGGGAAGTGCCATCTGCGAAATAACGGGAAGGTGTCAGGTAATTGGACTTTGGTCGTTCTGAAAGACTTCAGGCTAAATACCTGACACCTCGCCAACTCCGCTCGCCTAATGCAAAAACATACCGGCCGCAAAAACGACCCAGCGCCGACTGCGCGATGCAGCCGACGCCGGTCGGTATGCTTTGGGTTTCGCGCACAAAGTGCTGGCGCGAAAAAAAAACCTATTTGGTCGGGGCAGCAGCCGGCGCGGCGCCGGTCGGGACACCACCCGTCGGGCCGGTTGGCGCAACGCCGCCGGGCGCTGCCGTCGGCATAGCCGGCGGGGCTGCTGGATTCATAGCATTTTTGGCGGCAACAATCAGATCGACCGGAATGTCGAGTTCAAAACCGTACGACTTGGTGCGATTTTGTCCAGCCATCACAACCGCCCGATCGGCTTGAATCGTCGGCAACCCCGGCACTGCCTTAAACGCTGCCAAGGCCGCGCCAGGATTGATGTACATCAGCCACGAAGCACCTAGCAATTTCTCGACCGAAGCTTTGTAAATCGGCGCAGCATCCAAGCCGGTTTGCTTGCTTTGTGCGGCGCGTTTGGCATTTTCCAGCGCGCCCGGGCCCACGGCCATCGTCACTTTGGTCTTGGAAGTGCACAGCGCCATTGCGGTCTTGTCGCCGAGGACGCCTTTGGCCATGACGGCTTGTTCGCCGCCCGACTGACCGAGCTTGACCCAATCCATTGCAATGTCGAGTACATCGCAGCTCAGGTCGCCGTCTTTGGTGGTATTGGAAGTCAGGACCACGCCCGCGTCTTTCATCACCGGACCGTATGCCTGCAACACAGGGTCGATCTTGGCTTCTGCAATGGCTTTTTTCACAATCGCCATCTGCGGATCTTCTTTGTGATTCGGGTCCTTCTTGGCTTCGACTTCCTGCATCGCCAGCACTTGCGTGAGCAAACCCGAAATGGCTTTTTTCGTCAGCTTGAGTTCGCTGTCGCCGTCAACCGAACCGGCAATCACCAGCATGCCAACGGCAGCAGCGCCGTCTGGGTAGAACGCCAGCGCGCTGGTGCCATCTTGCAACTTGGCGCCGGCCTTGAGATCGGCGACAAACGCATCAAACGCCGCAGCGTCCAATTTCAGCAAGTCCTTAAGCATCGGCATCATCTGGTCGAGGTTTTCCATCGACGGCGCCGGATCCATCGACGCAGCAAACGTCAAATAGCTGTTAGACGGCAATAAATTGGCGATGTCCTTGGGCGTGCGGCCTTTGCCCGCGGCCAGTTGCTTGGCCAATTTGCTGCCGTCTTTGGCGGTCATGCGCACTTCAAACTTGGTGTTGTTCACGTCGGCGCCCACGATCATTTCTACGCGCTGCAAGTCGCTGACCCACTGACGAGCCATTTTGCTGTACATCGCCAAGGCCGCTGTTTGGTTGGCCAGCAGCGGATTGGCCGCAGCCAAACCAGCGCTTCCAGGCATCGTGCCGGTTTCAACCGCGGCCAAGAACGCCTCGACTTCCTTGGCGCGGGTCTTGGCCAAATCTTCAATCGACAGACCGAGGTAGAACATGCCCGGCACTTCGATCTTCTCCAAACGCTCGACAAACCCTTTGCATTTGGCAAAGCGATCCTTGTCCGATGTCATGACCAACGCGTTGCCGACAAAGTCCATGTACAATTTCTTGTCGGTGATAAGCAGCATCAATTCATGGCCTTCAGCTTCTGGACCTTTCTTGGCCGCAGCCATGGCGCCAGTCGCTTTGGCTTTGTCGGTCACGTGCAGCACGACAAACGCGCCACCGGCGATCGCCTGCGCACCCTCGGCTGGTTTGGCCGGATCGGCCGATACATCATCCTGAAATGCAACGTGAATCGCCTTGGTCTTGTCCAACCATTCGTGGCCCGTAATGCCTTGCGAGGCCAGCAGCGTCGTGAGCTGTTCGTAGGCCATCGTCTTGGACGATCCGCCCGGCGGCGTCGCACCGACTTTGGCACCGATCGCGTCAACGGCATTGAACACGCCGTCCAGCGACTGAACCGACACCCAAGCGACGATCTTGTCACCGGCCACCAAATCGACGTCGGGCAGCACGGCGATAACCGGTGCAGCGGCCTTGGCCATTTCACCTGGTTTATCCGCGGCTTTGTCGGAAGGGCCGCCTGCGGCGGCTTCGGGTTTTTTGGCTTCTTCTTTCTTTTTGCAGCCAGCCGGTACAAGCAGCGCGCCACAAAGTGCGGCGGTCGCAGCGGCAGTCAGGAAACGATTCTTCAGCATGATCGGGCCTCTTGAACGTACGCCAGCGGCCGACAACCGGCAGAGACGAACGGGAAATTTAGTGTTTAGGCAATGTTGCGAGCACAATCGGCGTCAATTCCGCTTGCCGCATGCAGATCACAGCGCGAGGCCGACAATCTGAGAAGGGGCGGGAAGGTATGCTTATGCTGCAGAATTTGCAAGGGAGGGCTAGCGAAAATTTGCAGATTCTAAATCGGACCCCTGCCTACCAACGGCTGTGGCCGCCAGCCCGACGCACGGCTCACCAAGGCTTGCTCAGCTAAATGCGCGATACTAGGTGGGTGTTTCCGTTCAGACAGGCTGCGCAAAGCGGCACACAGCGGCAATTCGCGGTGCGGATTGGCCGACAGGGCGTGAAATTCATCGATTGCAGCGGTCATCAACCTGATCGCGGCCGCTTGTTGGGCGGGGGATTCAGCGCAGTTCACCAGCACAGCTTCATGCAATTGCTGAGAAAGCGGCTGTTCTGGCAGCACCATCAACAGGTAGGCGCGCAGCACAGCGATGGCTTGTTCACCGCGTTGGGCATGTAAGTTCGTCAAAATTTTGGCGATTTCTGGCCCGTGATCCCAAGTTTGGTGCAGTGCGGCCGGGTCGGGCAGGGCGCGGCGATCGTTTTGCGCCGCATCGAGCGCGCCAGACGCGTTGACGAGGCCAAGTGCAAAAAAATACAAGGCAATCCAATCCTGCGTGGGAATTCGCCCGTGCATTTGGCGCACAGCGGACACCAAAACCAGCAATTGCTCAACATCTGTGCGATCTTCCAGCACGCTGTCGTCCAGATCGTGTTTCGGATCGTAGCGCAGCAGGCGATCGGCCGCTGCCAGCGCCAGCGAACCGGCCAAAAGCAACCGCGGAATGCCGACTTCAAGTGCTTTGGCCGCGGCGCGGAACGGCGCATCGCCCTTGCCGTCGAGCACGTGCGGTCGGAACTTGGTTTCGGCAAAAATCTTCGCTTTCTCAGGATCTTCTGCGTCGGCCATCGCGGCCATGCGCGGCGCCAGGGCAGCCATGCGCGCGGGATGCGCTTGCGTGTAGCCCAGGTGCTCGGGCCGGAGCGCCAGCGCCCGCGCGAGGCACACATACGCGCAATCCATGCCCAAATCGCCCGTTGCCGCGTGCAAATCGGCCAATTTGACCGCCGCAATCGCGCAAACGCCACCGTCACCGGGATACTGCGCAGCTAGGCGCAAAAGCCAAGTTTGCACAGTAGCTAAAGGCAGTTGCGCCAGAGCAGCTTGGGCAATTGCAGCCGCAGCGACCGCATCGCGCTGGTCGATCGCCGCGTGCAGGTCGACAAAATCACATGCAAGTGCCTGTGCTGTCGCGGTTTCTGTGGGTTCTCGCCCGGCAACAAGCGCGCCCGCCAAGGCGATCGCGGTTGTCCACGGCAGCGCGGGGCGCAGATCCTCCATGGCGGCAGCCATGCGGCAACTGTCTGCGGTTGCTGCAAAAATCGGTTCCAACACGGCACCGCGCTGCGCCAGCCGCAGGGTCAACCAACGCGCCAGCGCGTCGCAGGAGCGACCTTGGGCCAGACCCTCGATCACTTCAGCAACAATGAGCGCGGTTTGGCCTTGGTTCATGCCCTGTTCCAGCCGCGCGAGCCAATCTTGGGTCGCCATGGGTGCAGCGTTGCTGCGCCATGCGCCGGCGATCGGGCGGCCCAAGTGATCGCGCCAAGTGCCGTCAGATACAGGGATTATTAATTTTTGTTCGTTTTGGCGCATTTATTTTCCTGCCATAAGTTCAGTGGTCGAACAAATGGATATTGGTTTATTTTTTGGGACGCAATGGTGCTAAGCCGCGGTTTTTTTTGCGCTGCGCGCGGCGGTCGCCTTGCAGGCAGTGGCGTTTTTGCCGTGCGGGCGGCGCGCCTGCCGCGGGCTTTTGCGCTGACGCGCGGCTGCAATTTCGCTCCGCGATGGCACGCGCGGTGCGCGTGAGGATCCAAAGGGGCGAACCAAAGCTCTTTGATTCCGTGCTTAGCCGCTATGGTTCGCCCCTCTGGACTCCCCAGTCCTTTGGCAACCGGTACGAGCTCGTTGCGCCTAAAGGCGCAACATCGCGTTGAAGTCCCGCTTCGC
>CAMDBH010000072.1 GCA_945889325.1 Klebsiella pneumoniae | reverse complement strand
GGCCTGGAGGATACCGAAGCAAGACGTTAAATTTCAACCGGATCGGAAATCCACGGGAGAGATCTGTCTTGTGTTTAGGCTGCGCGCGCGGACGCGCAAGCGTCATCGGGCGCTCCGCGCTGGTGGGCCGAGAACGGATCAGGTCTGGCAGCATCCTGGCGCCTCGGTGGCAGCCCGATTGTCGGTCCGTTCCACCCATCTGCGCTGTCTTTGGGGTCTTTTGAACCATTTCCGCCGTACGGCAAGTCAACCGGACGGTCAGCGTGGCCTTTTGGTGGGCGTGGGCCAGTCTTGTCACCATCCTTGTCACCATCCAACCAAAAAACGATTTCGTCGCCGACGTCGACGGCGGCAGGGTCCGTGGGCTGCGGCTTGCCACCGCCATCTTGGGACCAGTTCTGGAATTTCCAGCCCTTGTAAATATCCCCTTTTTGTTCCTCCAAAGGCAGCGTGTGCTTGAACGCGGGGTCGTGCCCGGGCAAACCTATGCTCGGCCCGTCGTCATGAGGCCCAAAGGGCGAATGTTTTTTAAGTGCCGCTATCTCATCTATTTTATCCTGTTTTTCCATCGATTTGTACGCGTCATAAATAAGAGTCGCGAGGACCACCGCCTGAACCTGCGGCGGCATGGGACCCATTGGCGGCCTAGGCCCCCCTGGCGCCTTCGGCCCCGCTGGTGCCTTAGCCATGATTTCAATCACCTTGAGGATGGCTGAATACTCCCCAACACCTCTCCAGTATTCGCCGGTCGTGACATCGTCGTTTTTAACCCCCTTGTCCGTAGCCGTATTTAGTGCCACGCCAAGGACGAATCCGCCGGGACCGGGCACCAAATGGGAAGCGAAGGTAGATTCAGCTTTATTGGCCAAATTGACGTCGACTTCGACGTATGGATTGCCAGACACAAAGGCCTTTTTGAGGGCTTTCAAATCCGCCAACAGGGTCGAAAGCGAGCCGGCGGAATCGGTCTTGTAGTCGCTCCCCAAAAAGCTCTTGTTTTCAAAGTAAGGGCGCAGGACGCGGTGGCCCCGATCTTGGGTGGGTCCCCGTTGGCCCGCCAGACTTTCGGCTGGTTGATCTCGGCGATGTTCGGCTGAAATCCGGCCAACCTTTGGCCGGTTCGCGTTGGTGTTGTTTAGATCGGCGCCGGCCGAATTGCGTGTGGCGCTAGGTTTGGACAGTTTGTCTACCAATTTTGGCGGGGGCTGCGGTGATTGGAAAGGATCGTCCCACGACCGCGCCCCATGATCCTCACCACCCACCGCCCGCCGCGCCCGCGCACCCAACCTACCTTGCCGGAAATAATCCGAATTCTCCGCATCAGCCATCGCCCGGTTCAACGCAGGATCGTTGTCAATCCGCGCAAACGCCGCCGCACGCTGCGCTTTGGCAGCGCCCGGCATCGTGTACAGCGCCGACAAGTCCTCCTCGCGCGCGGGTAGTTGCGTTGGCGCGTCCTGCAACACGCGCAGCGCGCGCTGGCCGGCTTTGGAATTCTTGAAAAAATCTGAATTGAGTGCATCGGCCGTCGCGCGCTCCAATGCACGTTGGTTTTCGCCCCAAGCGTCACCGCCGGTTTTTAGAGTCGATTGGCCTGCGCTTTTGCTCATGGCTCTCTCTCCAAGGCTGAGCGCGTCGCAGCTGATTTCCTCGCAACGCAGCGACGTGACTAGCCAGGACCGCGGATCCCAGTTTGCGCTTGCTCACGCCTCTCGTCGACCGAATCTCCGCACGTTGGCCGACGAAACGGATTGAACTGCGTCGGCCGTAGCAACGAAGTCGGCGCGGCTGATCGACCAGAAAACGATGTTAATACAAGCGAAAATTCGCCACCACCGAGAGACGGGCGCTGCCCGCGCCGCCAGTCGTAGTCAGCGAAACGTTGATGCGCACAAATGGGCCAAAATCGTTATTGGCAGTCAGGGCCGTGCAGCGTGCCAAACCCGTGGCCGTGATTGTGGTATTCAAATCAGTTGCGAAATCCTTCCAACTGACACCGTCGACGCTCCATTGCGCCCAGATTCTTAACGTCGGCGAATTAGAAACACTCAACGAATACAAATCATTGAACGATGTTAGGACCAACAGCCGGTGACCGAACGGTATCGGCTTACCGTAAACGACCACCGTTTCTGCTGCCGCGGTGAGAATATCTGCATCGTTCAATATCGTAACCAACACTGCATTCTTGTCGTCCATCATGTTTCTCCAAAATTGAAAATTCCCCTTGCCTTTCGACAGCACCCGCCGCCGAAATCCCGTCCAAGCCTCAAATCGCCCGCCAATTGCGCTGCTTCGGCCTGATTAAGCGAATTTACACCGGGGGGGGAAATGCAAGCGAGAGACCCGAACTATTTTGAATATTACAAAAACTTAACAAAATGAGTTGCATGCGCCGAGCGAATACCTAAGCACCAGCCGCTGAATAAGATTGCATTTGTGGCCCAAGCTTGTTGATCCATCTAACAATCACCCGCCGATCAAAACGCGCCAGCACACCCGCACTAGCTGGCCAATCGACTGCGGATTCTGGCGTTTGCGCCAACCCCGCCCGATGCCCTATACTTCAACGCCTGAGTGCCATTTGGGGCACCAAGTTGGCCTGCCCATGGCTGGTCAGACCGTGTTTTTCACACTTCAGGAGCCCGCATGTCCGTAGCCAGCGACTGGGTCGTCGCCTGCCAGACCGCGATTGTCGATAGGCTGACCAACAAAGTGTCGCTGATTCACGTCATCGAACAAGTGCAAATGCCCAAATTTCCGGGGGTTCTGCCGGCTTTTCACGTCGTTGTCCAATGGCACAACACCACCGAAATGGCCGTGACCACGCGGCTGCGCATCGCCATTGAAGACCCAGCCAGCAGTTCAGAAACCAGTTTGTTGGAGGAAGAAGTCAGTTTCGTCGGCCGCGTAGGCCACCGCTCGATCTGCATCGTGCACGCCATGAGTGTAGCGCGCGCGGGCAGTTATCGCATCGTGGCGCAAGTGCAAAGTGAGGTCGGCGGCGCTTGGACCAACGGCGCGGGTTACCCGTTTGTCGTAGTGGCTACGGTGCCACCTGCGGTTGAGGCTTGATTGCGCAAGGGTTGATCTTCATTTCAAGGCGGTTACGGCAAGATGCGCGGATGTAGCCCCAAAATTGCCGCTTGCTGCGGGCTGATTTTCGGTTGCACGGATCCGCAACTCATAGAACTTCCTGATTTTGATGTAAAAAACGATGCGCCCGCTGCGACCGAAGTCGCCGCTGCGGCGGATGCAACGGGCGACAGCGCGGCACAAGATGCCAATGTTGCAACTGAAATCGACGGCGGGCCTTTGGTTCCGGATGCAGGCGCAGCTGAATCGGACGCCGCCGGTACCGACGATGCGGCAGAAGCAGCTGACTCACAAACAGATGCACAAAATTCTGACTTTACCGCAGAAACTGACGTATTGGTCGGCGCAGACGCAGAAACCATCGACGACGCCGACGCCGCGGGTAGCGATGCCGCCGCTGGCGCTGCGGACGAAACGGCGGACGCGCAAGCGGAAATAGCCGAAGATTCTTCCGCGGATGTCGTAGATAACGCCGATATCGCTGCGGCAAACGACGTGCTGGATGCGCTGGCCGACTCAACGGATGCGGCAGCGGCGCCCGATGTAGGGCCGGACCCAAAGGTTTGCCCTTTTGGCCTGGATCCAGCGATTGCCTGCCTGCATGGGGGCGTGTGCAAAACCGCGAAAATACAGTTCAACTGCCAAGACAAGCAGCCTGTTTGCGACTACAGCGGGGTGGCGAATTTTCAAGCCAGTGAATTCACGTGTGATGGCCTCGACAACGATTGCAACGGCCAAGTCGATGATTACTTGCCTGCGCCGCCGCCGCAAAAGCTCAAAGGCGTTTGCATTGCGGCCCAGAGCGTTTGCGCGGGTGCGGCCGGCTGGCAAGAACCTGATTACACGGCATTGCCCAATTTCCAAACCGTTGAAACGGCGTGTGACGGCTTGGACAACGACTGCGATGGCAAAGTCGATGAATTTGCAAAGACGCCTTCGGCCAAACTGGCAGCGGGCGTCTGCGCCGGTCAATTGCAGGTGTGCGTGAAGAATAAGGGCTGGCAAGAACCTGATTTTACGGCGATCAAAGGCTACGAAGTTGTAGAAACCGAGTGCGATAACTTGGACAACGACTGCGACGGCGCGACGGACAAATGGTTGCAAATGCCCAGTATCGACGACGGCGGCATGGTGGGGAATTACAACGGCATTTGTTTTGGCGCGCCGCTGGTCTGCCAAAAGGGTCAGTGGGGGCCGTCGCCGATAGAATCATTGGATAACTACCAAGCGATTGAGATCGGTTGTGATGGCCTGGACAACAATTGCGATGGCAAGACCGATGAAGGCTTGGTGGCGCCTTTGGCCTTGGCGCAAAAGGGCGTGTGCAAAGATTCGCTGCAGGTTTGTTTTGGCAAAGGAGGCTGGAAAGCGCCCAATGCCACGCAAATTCCGTACTATAGCACGTTGCCGGAGTATTTGTGCGACGGTTTGGACAACGATTGCGACGGCGCCACCGACGAGGATGCGACGTGCGCGCTGTGGCAAAACGGCGGTCGCGGCGCGGGAAAATTGGCCTTGTCGCCCGATGGGCAAACGCTGCTTTGGACTTCAATGACGGGCGTGCACGCGGTGGATGCGGCGTCGGGTGCGACAAAATGGGCGCATTTTGGCCACGGTTATGAAGTGTACGGCGCGGCTTGGTCGCCAGATGGCGCGGCGGTAGCGAGCGCGGGCAGGTACGACGCGCTGCGTGTGTACGCCGCGGGCGCCCAAGGGCCGCCGGCGGCCGAAATTGTTTATGCAAAGCAGAAATATGGCCTGACTTACACGGCAGTCGCGTTTAGCCCCAACGGCGCCAAGGTTGCAGTCGTGGACGGCGATGGCAATGCCTTGGTGATTTCGCCAGCTACTGGTAACGAAACAAAAGCGGCCAAGTCGCTGAAGAAAATGGCCAAAAGCATCGTGTGGCTGCAAGGATCGCTGCAAAATAGCGCGCTGGCCATCGGCGATGACGGTGGCGATGTCACGCTTTGGTATCCAGAAAAAAACACGCAGACCGTTTTGACGACATTGGATGGCGCCGTGGCATCGCTCGCCGTACTGCCGAATTCTACACTGCTTTTGGCGACGGGCGGCAATTCTGCACGGGTTTTGGATGCGGCGTCGGGCAAGTTGATCGCGACTTTACAGAGCAATTTTCTGCCTTTTCGCGGCGCTGCTTTGCAGGCAACCGCCAATGGCGTGCAAGCGTGGACAAGTTCTGCGGACGGCGATGTCAGCCGCTGGCTGATTCCCGATAATCCGCCCAAACCAGCGTTACTTACGGCCGCGCAAACGTATGAACCGCCGGTTTTGTTGCCGGCAGAACAAGCGGTCGATCTGGCGCAACACGACACAGCTGTTTGGCTGGGGCTTGACCGCGGCGGACCGCGGCAACTCAATACAACAACAGGGCTTTGGTCGATAGTCGGCGTGCACCATTTGGGCGCCGTGCGCGATTTGGCCGCGAGCGCCGGTGTCGTCGCTAGTGCAGGCGACGATACAACGGTGCGTTTGTGGCATGGCGCAACAGGCAAGTGGCTGGTCGATTTGCTAGGCCATGAAGGCGCAGTGAACGCTGTTGCGTTGCAAGTCAGCGATGGTAAAGCACAAGCAGGCTCGACCGCGCTGCAATTGCTCGCCAAGGGCGCCACGGTTGCGACCGGCAGCGTCGATTTTTCCGTGCGTTTGTGGGCGCTGCAGCCGACGCAAAATGGGCAAATCGGTGTTATCAATGCAAAAACCTTTGGTTTGGGCGGACCGTGGCCGCAAGATCTGGCGCTCGCGCCCGGCACGCAACCGGCGCTCGGTGCGTTCGCAGGCGGCGGCCAATTGTGGGCCAGCGCCGGCGGCAGCGCGTTTGCCTTTTCACTCAATGCTGCCAATTTCGCACAAAAAACAGCGGTATACGCCACGGCTTTTGGCAACACGGTGGAATCGGTTTTGCCCTCACCGGACGGCAAGCGCCTGATCCTCGGCTTGTCGGGCGGCGGTGGGGTCGGCGTCCATTACCGCGTATTGGACGCGAAAACGCTGGCAGTACTGGCGCAAGTGAAAAACCTACCGACCGTGCTGCACATCGCGGCGTGGCGACCGGATGGGCAATGGGTCGCGGTGAGCGGTGTCGATGGCAATATCGCGCTTGTCGATCCGGCCAATGGCGCAATTATTGAACAAATTTACGGTCACCTGGCGGCGGTTCTGTCGCTTGCGTGGAGCGCAGATGGCCAACGCCTGCTGAGCACCGCCGCCGACGGCACCGCGCGGGTTTGGCGGATGAAACCCTCTGAGCCCACGATCTTACGCGGCATTTGGACCCGCCATTGTCCCGCGCCGTGTGCGTTGGTTCAGGTAACGGGCGGCGTCTGGCTGGACGCTGCGGGCACAACCGCGGTTACTGCTGGCGACGACGGCGCGCTGATGGGCTGGGCCGTGCCATGATCTTTTCTGATTTCATGATGTTTCACTTTGGTCTTGCGCAGGGCCGCAATTGCGCTAGGCTGGACGGTTGGAGGTAAGCGATGTTGCAGCGAGCGTTGCTGTTTTTCTTGTTGTTGTTCGGGGTCGCCTGCGGCGAAAGCGGTTCCGATACGCCCACGGCGGTATCGCTAACCGGCAGCGACGCTGATTTGACAGCGACCGATGCGAGCGTAAACCCGTTGAGCGATTCGCAGCAATCGGGTGAAACGTTGGCCGGCCAAGATCTTGGGATGGCAAAAGAAACGGCCCCAGGCGACACGCTGGGTGGCAACGCTGACGCTGCCGCCGTTGAAGATGCAGTTGCTGGGACTGAGGATGGTGCGATTATCGGCGATGGTAGCGCAATCGTTGATGGATTAGCTGACGCGCTGACGCAGGATGTCGCTGCAGTCGATGTACCGATTGCACCCGGACAAGCGCCGGGCAAGGCGCTAAATGGCAATTGGGTCTATCGCAACATCGGAAATTGTATCGATATTGAGGAATGGCTGTCGTTTGTTTGGCCCGACGACTTTGTGCAGGTCTTGGTCGATCGCAACGCCTGTGGTCCGCACGCCGTGACAAAGACGCTGGGCGATCTGGTGGCTTATGCGCCAAATATCATTGAATACACTTGGCAAAACAAGGATGCTTGGCAAAAGCGCCGCCACACCATTGCCGTAGTCGACCCCTATCCGGTGCCGCCGCCCAGCGATCCGGGCCTCAAAGCCGGCAAACGCGCGATCAACCGCAAGGCGTACTCACTCAAGGGGCCCGGGCTCTACCAGCGCGACGATCGCCACGATGTGGCCTACGACGGCACGCCGGCCAATGCGACGATTACCGTTGTCGCGGTGAAGGTCGCTTTTGACAAGCCGCTGCAAAATGTGGCCGTGGAAACGGCTTGCCAGATGAACGTCACGCTGGCCGTGTCCAATGATCCCGGGGGAACCGGCGGCAAATTCGCTTCTGGCAGTGAAAGTTTTGTCTTTGCTTGCTCGTACGGACCTGATGCCGCAACCGGCTGGATCCGCGTAGCCGCCCAAGGGTTTGAAAAAGAACCGTCCGGCGACGGATGGATGAAATTCATGACCAGCAAGGGCTGGTGGACCAAATACCCACCGGTCATTTCCAACGCGATGTACGATGAATTCCATCCGGTTTTCTATTTCCAGCCGCAAAAGCCTGAAATGCTGTTTCACAACTTTGCCGGTTGGTATGTGGAAATGCTGTCGTCGCCGCCGACAAAAGTGCCCTAAAAGCTCTAGTCTTCAAGGTCAAACATGAAAATAACTGAATCTCTGATGATGTTGGCAACTGCTGGCTTTCTCACGCTTTTGCCAGCTTGCGGCACAACCGCTGCGGCACCGGCCGCGGACGATGTGGTTGTCGCGATCGATGTTGCGGACGCCGCAGCGGCGGACACAACAGCTGCGGATGCCACCGATGCCGCAGTGGCGATCGATCCACTGGCTTGGCCCGTCGACGCGCCGGGGCCGTACAAGTGCGGCTTTCGCATCATTCCGCTGACTTACACGCTTCCCGGCGGCCTTGGCGAGCGCAAAGCGGACATTCACGTCTGGTATCCGGCCAGTGCGACCTCCAACGTTCACCCCAAGTACCTAGATTCTTTTGAAGATCCCACTGCTTGCACCGGTGCGCCGTTGGCTCCTTCGGTGTATCCGGCGGGTTATCCCGTGCTGATTCATTCCCACGGCGATCACGGTTATGCGGGCAACAGCGCGGTTTTGATGTGTTATATGGCCTCGCACGGCTGGCTGGCGGTGGGTCCGACCCATGTGGGCAATACGCTTTTTGACACGCCCGATCCGCGGCCGTTGGCGCTGTCGCTGCAGCGACCGCTCGATATGCGAAAAACCATTGATACGTTGGAAAAATTGCCGGCAAGCGATGAATTGGCTGGCAAAATCGACTTTTCGCGCATTGGGCTGAGCGGCCACAGTTACGGCACCTATACAACTTGGGCCGTGGCCGGGGCAAAGTGGGATGCGGCGGTGCTGGCAAAGCATTGTAAAGACGGAGGTTATCCAGATTGTTCGCCCGCGCTCAACGCCGAAGTGCTGGGCGATTTGGCCGATCCGCGGATCAAGACTTTTGTCGCGCTGGCTGGCGATGGCGGCGATGTTTTTGGCAAACAAGGCTACAACGCGGTCAAGAAACACGTGCTGCAAATGAACGGCACGCTCGACGATGCGGGCGAAACGCCCTTGTATGCCAGTGTAACAGCAGTCGATTTGACGTGGGTCGATGTCGAAGGCGGCTGCCACCAACTTTTTGCCTTGGGCAATTCCTGGTACGGAGACCCAGCGTGCAAAGCGCTGCCGGATGCCGAAGGTTTCAAAATTGTTCAGACTTGGCTGTTGGCGTGGCTGCGCGCTGAAGTGTTGGACGACAAGACCCAAGCGGTGGTCGACATCGTGACGGGCAAAGTCGCCGTTTCGCCACGCGTTTCTTATAAACACAAAAAGTAGCAACGTTTGCTGTGACCTGCATCATTGCGGGCCGCACCTTTGCCACAAACGCTCCGCGGAAATCCCCTTGTCCGACGCGCCGCCGCAAAAATCTTCGCCTTGGCACGCCATCGTTTGGTCGCGGTGGCGCGGCCTGGTCGCGATCGCCGCGCTGGCATTGGCGGGTATGTCGTTGAATCAAGCGGTGTTGGCAAGTCACCGTTCGCCGACGGCGCTGCCGCAAATCACCAAAATCGCCGCTGCCACACCGCCTGACTTGGATACGCCACCGGCTGAGGGCATCGGTCGCGCCAGCGCGCTGGCCGATCTGCGGGCGCTGCGGGTGGCGTCGCAGGTGCTGCAGTACATTCGCCAGCGCTACGTCGATCCGGACAAGGTGCAACCGCAGATTATGCTGGAAGAATCTTTGCAGGCGGTGGCTCATCTGGTGCCAGAAATGTTGGTCGATGCGCCCAATTTGGATGCCCAAGGTCAGCCGCTGACGCTGCGAGTGCGCATCGGCGAAAAGAGTATTACCTTGCAGATGAAGGACTTGTACGACACTTGGCGGCTCAATTGGGCGTTGCTGGGCGCTTTGCAGTTTGTGGCTGACCATCTGCCGCCGGATGTACCCGCAAGTAAAGTGGAATACACCGCAATCAACGGGATGTTGTCCACGCTTGACCCGTATTCGCACATGCTTGACCCAGATCAATGGCGCGAAATGCAAACCAAGACCGGCGGCAATTTCGGCGGTCTTGGCATCGCGATATCGGCCCAAGACGGTGTGTTAACAGTACAAAGTGTGATCTTTGATTCACCCGCACGGCTGGCCGGTTTGCAGCCCCGCGATCAAATTCTGCAAATCGACGGCGAAGACACCCTGAACATGACTTTTGAAGCAGCGCTCGACAAACTGCGCGGCGAAGTCGGTACAACTGCGAAATTGCAAGTGAAGCGCAAGGGCTGGCCGCAACCGCAACTGCTGTCGGTGGTGCGCGCGGTGATTCATTTGCAAAGCGTGGAGTCAAAAGTGCTCGACAACGGCATTGGCTACGCAAAAATTAAGAATTTTCAGCGGGGTACTGCGCAAGAGCTGGTCGATGCTGTGCTCGAATTGCAGCGCGCGGGCATTCAGAACGGTCTGGTGCTCGATTTGCGCGACAATCCGGGGGGGCTGTTGGATGAAGCCATCAAAGTCGTTGATCTGTTTGTCGATAGTGGCCCCGCGGTCATTACAGTTACCGGCGGCTCACGCCAGCGCGATGAGCGTTTGGTCAGCGGTCGCGGGCGTTTTGTCAAAATGCCGCTGGCGGTGCTGATCAACGGCCATTCAGCCAGCGCGTCTGAAGTCGTGTCGGGCGCGCTGAAGTATTCCGGCCGCGCGTTGGCCGTGGGCGAACAGTCTTTTGGCAAGGCGTTGGTGCAAGTGCCTTACGAAATTGGCGACGGCGCGCTCAAGCTGACAGTGGCCAAGTATTTGGTGCCGGGCGACATCAACATCCATGGCGTGGGTATTGCGCCAGATATCGGGATTGAATTTGTGTCGGCGACGCGCGAACAAATCAATCTTTTTGCCGGGCCGCGTTACAGCCGGGCCCTGAAGAAAGTGCGGGCGCAGATGAAATCGCAGCCGCCGCCCAAACCGCCGATATCGATGCGGATTTTGCTGCCGGACCTGCAACCCGCGGACGCGCGCGACGGCATCCAGCCCGATGGTCCGGTCGAGGTGAAGGACAAAGAACCGCCGCAGCGCGCGGGCGTCTTGTTGCGCCGAGCAGGCGATGTCCGCGCCAAAGCGACGCTGAATCTGGCGCGCAGCGATTTGGCCGATATGGCCAGAGCCGACGATCAAGCGCTGGTGCTGCACCTGAAAAAACAGGGCATTGACTGGCGAGCCGATGAGCGCGCACCCAATCCGCAGTTGCGTTTGCAAATTGCCACTGGCGATCACGGCTTGGAAGTCGCTGCGGGTGAAGTGCTGCGGATGGCGGTGACGCTGACCAACGTGGGCCTAAAGCCCTTGAGTCGCCTGCATATTTTGACCAGCTGTGAAGATCCGACGCTGGATGGCCATGAACAACTTGTGGGGCGTTTGGAGCCGGGGCAGCAGCGCACGGTAAATTTGAATATCCGAATTTCCATGCGCCACGCGGATTTGCACATTCCGCTGCGGGTGCTGGCAGCGCAAGATGGCGCGTTGTTGCCGCAAGCCGATGAAACCAAAGTGGTGATTGTCGGTCGCGCCCAGCCGGATTTCTCGTTTCGGGTGGTGTTGGACGACACGGAACCGACCAGCGCGACCGCGCCGCCGGCAAAACCGCTGGCGGCGCGCAAACCCGCAACGGATACGGCGGTCGACGGCGTGCTGCAGCCACACGAGCAAGCGCAACTGCGCGTGGAGATTCAAAATCACGGCGTTGGCGCGGCGGCCGCCACTGTGGTCAATTTGCGAAGTTTGAGCGGCGGCCGTTTGCATTTGGCTGAACCGCAAGTGCGCTTGGGCAATCTGGAAGCAGGCGCAACCGCTGTGGCGACTTTTGCCTTGACCGGCGGTGACGCGGCGCAGCAGGCAGGTAAGGCGGTCGCTGATTTTGCTGGCGCCAGCGCCGAATTGATCATAGCTGACGAGGCCTTGGGCGTCGAACGGGTCGAATACATCGACATCCCTTGGGGCCGCAAACCTTTGGGCAAGGCCAACGCTGCTGTGGCCAAGGCCGTGAAGGTTGCCGCGGCAAAGAGCGCCCAACAATGGAATTTAGCGCCACAAATCGTCTTTTCACCACAGCTGGCGTCACGCGCCAACGCCATTGCGCCCGCACACGATCTGGGCGATGCGCAAGGCCCCGATGGCGGCTGTGCCTTTGAAGTGGCTGGCATCGCTCGGTTTGACGCTGCGGCGCCGGCGCGGCGCTTTGTGACGGCTAGTGTCGCGGGCATCAAGCAAACGTATGATGCGGGCTACGCCAAGGCAGAAGTACCCTTTCGGGCCCATCTGCGACTCGACAGCGGGCTGAACGCCGTTACAATTCAAGCGCAGGCCGGTCCGCGCCGCACGGCCGACCGCTTGCTTTTGATTCATTGCGAGCGTTTGGCGCCCAAGGCGCGCTGACGCTGGCTGCTCCGGTTCGTTTGTTGGGTTTTTGTAAGGAGATCAGAATGTTTGAGACCAAGATTGCCAAAAATCGTTGCACCCAAGCGGCCCTGTGTGCGCTGCTGCTTGTGGGCGGTGGTGCCCCCGCGTACGCCCAACCTGCGGCGGAAGATCGCTCAGCCATTGAAGAAAAGAAGAAAGCCCGCGAAGAAGCGGAAAAGCGCAAGGCCGAAGCCACTGTCAATGAAACCGGCGAGCAGAAAGAAGAGCGCGAACGTGGCGAAAAGAAAGCGGAACGCGCCAAAGAAGCCGTGAAAAAATACATGGCAGCGGGTGAGGCGACGCGCCGACGCGAGAATCAAAAGGCGCTGGATCTCATGGAAGCAGCGTGGATGCTCGACCCGTATCGCTATGAATTTTCACGCGATACTGCGGCACTTGCCGAAGCGTTGCAGGCCACGGAAATGGAATTTCGCGCGCGGGTGGCCCTCAAAATTGTCGCGACCAAGACAATGGCGCAGTTGGCGGACACCAATCCAAAGAAAAAAGATCTGGAAGACATGTTGGCCAAGTCGCAAGAACGTTTGGATATTGTGAAGGGCAAACTTTCCACTGGCGTGATCAAGTTGAGCAGTGAACCCAAAACTTGTGAGATTTTTCTAGAAGGCACTTTTGTCGGCATCGGCAGCGGTGAAATTGAAGCTGTGGCGGGTCAACGCAAGGTGGAAGCCCATTGCCAAGGCTTTTACGATCACGAGTTGTTCGTCAACGTGCGTTTGGGCGATCCGTCCAGCGCGACGATTAAACCCAATGCCATTGCGTACTTTGGTGAATTGATCGTCAAAGTCGAACCGCAAGATGGGGTGACGATTTTTCTCGACGACATTTCCACAACCGATCGCGCGGCGGAAAAGCCCACGCCCGACGGCAAAATTACCGGCAAAGGCACGCGGGAATTGCCGTATAAGTTGGCAGCGCGCAAATGGATTATTCGTTTTCAAAAAGACGGCTATGACCGTTGGCACAGGCGCATTGAGGTCAAGCGCGATCAGAAAATGATGATCGACGCGCGGCTTGAAGCGCTCAATGAAAGCATTGAGGAAAAAGCCCCGACCGGTCCGACCAAAGCGCCGCCGCCCGCGCCACCCAAAGGTAAGTAGGCGTGTCCGTTGCGCTTTCAACCGACGATCAACTGCTGGCACCGCGGCCCAAGCCGCGGGCGACTTGGCTGACCGGCGTTGCGCGCCCCGGTTTGGATTTTTTGCGCTTGGTGCGCGACACGCTGGTGCACATCGTGCGCAGTCGGCGCGAAGCAGGCTCCGTTGCTAAGCAAATGTACGCGATCGGCAATCAATCGGTGCTGTTCATCACCGTGACGATCGGCTTTTTGGGCATGATTCTGGTGTATCAGGTGGCGACGCAGGTTTCCAAAATACTGCCTGATTTCAGCATGATCGGCCCCGCGTTTCTGCAAGTCATGATCAAGGAATTTGCCCCGACGATTTCCGGCATGATGATCGCCACCCGCGTAGGCAGCGGCATTGCTGCAGAAATCGGCAGCATGGTCGTGACCGAACAAGTCGATGCGTTACGCATGTGCAACGCCGATCCGGTCAATTATCTGGTGGTGCCGCGCTTTCTCGCTTCGGGCTTGATGATGATTTGCTTGACGATTTACGCCGTGCTCGTCGGCGAGATCACCGGAATGTTCACGGGCATGTACGGCTTTGGCATCCATCCGCTGACGTTTTTGTCCGTGCAATTGGTCAAACCGGGCGATTTGGTGTCCGGCATCGCCAAAGCGTTCGCTTACGGTTGCGCGATTCCGCTCATCGCAGGTCAGGCGGGCTTGGAAGCCACCGGCGGTTCTGAGGGCGTTGGTTGGGCGACGACGCGATCGGTGGTCAACGCTTCATTTGCCGTGGTCTTGCTCGATTTTGTGATTTCCGGACTAATTTTTGCTATCTTCTAGGTGCGCGCTGGCGTTGGTGGCGCGGTTTTGCCGCACGTTTTTCCTCAGGTTTTCCCGCACAAGTGGATGTCGCATGCGCTGGTTATCGCTTATTTTATTTGCTTTTCTCGCCATCGGCTGCTCCGGCGCCAACGCGGGCGACGTAGACGCCCAGGCTGCCGATGCGGGCAACAATGGCGAAGAAATTCAATACCAAAGCGGCAAAGACGCCACCAAGGCCGACACAGCCGTCTTCGCCGCCGATGTCCCCGTGGCCCAACCGGACAGCGGCGCGCCGTTAACCGGTGAATTCAATTCGCCCTGCGAAACCAATACCGATTGCGATTCAGGCTATTGCGTGCCGTCGGCCAGTGGTTCAGTCTGCAGCAAGATCTGCGTGGACAGCTGCCCTGACGGTTTCAAATGTACCCCCAAAACGTCACCTGGCGGCGATGTGACGTATTTGTGCGTACCCGGTTTCGGCACCATTTGCGATCCTTGTGCCGCCAACGCCGATTGCAACGGCGTGGGTGAAGTCGGCAATGTCTGTGTATCTTTAGGTCCTGACGGCTCTTTTTGCGGCGCGCAGTGCGGCGGCGTCAAGGCCCCGTGCCCCGAAGGCTACGCCTGCCAAACGTTCACCGACGGCGAAAGCGGCAAATCGGTCAAACAATGCATGCCGACGGCTGGCGAATGCAAATGCAGCCCCAAAGCCCAGTCATCGGGGCTAAAGACCGCTTGCAGCAACAAGAATTTGTACGGGCAATGCAGTGGCTTTCGCGCGTGCAGCGCCGCTGGGCTGTCGGCTTGTCAGGCCGCCGTCCCCAAAGCCGAGGAATGCAACGCGATCGACGACGATTGCAATGGCAAAACGGACGACTTCGACGTGACGGCGTCGTGCAAAAACACCAATCAATTTGGCACTTGCAACGGTACCTTGAGCGCTTGCGTCGATGGCAAACCGCAATGCGATGCCCCTGCGGCCAAACCCGAAGTCTGCAATGGCTTGGACGACGACTGCGACGGCAAGACCGACAACGGCCTGTGCGAAGACGGCAACCCATGCACACAAGGTGGCTGTAATACCGATGGATCTTGCAAACAGCAGCCTTTGACCGGCCCTGCTTGCGACGACGGCAACAACTGCACCGGCAGCGACAAATGCGCCCAAGGCCAGTGTTTGGGCAACGCCAGCTTGGGCTGCGACGACAGCGACCCGTGTACGCTGGACGGCTGCGACCCCGCGGGCGGCTGCACGCACACGCCGCAAGATGGCCCTTGCGTGGATGACGGCATCGCTTGCACGTTGGATTTGTGCCAGGCCGGCAAATGCACCCACCAACCGACGCAAGAGGGCGGCCCTTGCCCCGACGACGGCAGCACCTGCACCAGCGACTTGTGCCAGGCGGGCAAGTGCGTCCACGCGCCCGTTGCCGACGGCGGCGGCTGTTTGGACGATGGCGACGTATGCACGCAAGATGTCTGCAAATCAGGCGTTTGCGCCCACCCGCAGGTGCCCGACACCACGCCATGCGCCGACGATGGCAATGCATGCACGAGCGACGCGTGTGCAGCGGGCAAGTGTGTGCATCCACCTGTGAATTTCACGGTAGCTTGTGCCGACGACGGCAACCAATGCACGGCGGACGTGTGTGACAAGGGCGGCTGTACCCATCAGGCCCTTGGCGCGGATAAGACGTGTCTGGAAGATGGCGATCCATGTACGCAAGATGTTTGCATTTTGGGCAAATGTTCGCATCCGCCGGCGTTGAACAATGCGCCGTGTTTGGACGATGGCGTGGTCTGCACCGATGATGTTTGCGCCAATGGCAAATGTTCACATCCGCCGTTGGACGGCAAGGCATGTGCAGATGACAACAACCCTTGCACCAACGATGTTTGCAGCGCCAAAGCCTGCGCCCACCCGGCCAAAGACAATGTGCCCTGCGAAAACGACGGCAACGACTGCACGCAGGACAAGTGCCAAGGCGGTTTATGCAAACACGTGCCGAGCAATTTCCCTTGCAATGACAATGACCCTTGCACTTTGACCGACACTTGCGATTCGGCGTCCGGCTTGTGCAAAGGCGCGTTCAAACCCAACTGCAACGACAACAACCCGTGCACCGACGATTCCTGCCAAGCGGGCGTGGGCTGCGTGCACAAAACGTCAAACGGCAACTTTTGCGACGACGGCAACTCGTGCACCACCGGCGATGCGTGCTTAAATGGCGCATGTATTGGGCAATCGAACAAAAACTGCGACGACGGCAACGCTTGCACCAGCGACGACTGCAACGGCGGCTGCAAGCACGTCAACAACACCAACCCATGCGCAGACGACGGCAATCCTTGCACAAATGACCTGTGCGGCAATGGAGCCTGCAGCCACCCGAACAAAGCCGGCGGCGACCCTTGCGACAACAAGGACAACAACCCTTGCGCCGACGGGGTCTGCCAAAGCGGCGTGTGCAAATCGGCGTTCAACGACAAGGTGTGCAACGACAGCAATGCCTGTACTTCCAATGACAAATGCGTCAACGGCGTGTGCCAAGGCAACGCGTTCAAGGACTGCAACGACGGCAATCCGTGTACGCAGGACAGTTGTGACAAGTTTGGCAGTTGCACGCATTCGCCAACGGGCGGTGCCAGTTGTGCGGCACCGTCGGGGGCTTGCCCCGTCGGCGTCTGCCAAGGCGGCCAGTGTTTGTCCAAATCGGGTGAAGTGTGTCAGGCCAAGTATGACGCAGATTTGTGTTCTTCCGTCAATGTTCCGGGTACTTGTGCCGGTAGCGGCAAATGCGTGGCCAGCGCCGCGCCGCCGGGTTATTCCTGCCCGGGCTGCAACGGTATTTGCATTAAGTGTTTGATTTTTCAGTTTTGCATTGCTTTTTGAGCCTGCCCGCCACTTATCTAAGTCGAGCGCGTTTCTGGGATTTAGGATTTAGTCGTTCGTTTTCATGTGGTTCGGCGTGGGAATAAAATTCCCCCGCTACCGGTCAAGAAGTCCCTTCGGGACTGGCTACCTATCAAATGCAGGGGGCAATTGTCCCTTTGAAAGGCTTTCGAGGCGCGCCACAAACCACGGCTCAGAGCCTGTGAAATATTCATTTCACAGGCTCTGAATCGTCTTTTAGGACGCCGGGCACCCACAACCACTGGAAGTGAATTCCAGTGGTTGAACCCGGCGGGAGCCGCTCCGCGTCTCCACTGAGAGGGTGTGAAAAAGGTTTTTT
>CAMDBH010000071.1 GCA_945889325.1 Klebsiella pneumoniae | reverse complement strand
GCTGCCGTCGTCGCACGGGTTTTTGTTGTTGCTGGCGATGCACTTACCGCTAGCACTATCGCATTTTTCGTCGGTGCACGGATTGTCGTCGCTGCAAACTTTCTGCTTGCCCGGGACACAGGCTTCGTCCAGACAGGCGTCGCCGACGGTGCATGGATCATCATCGGTGCAGCCGCTGCCCGGCACAGAACTGTGCGAGCAACCGAGCAACGCGTTGCAACCGTCTAATGTACAAGCATTGTTGTCATCACAGTCGACGGCAGTGCCGCCTCCGCAATTGCCCTTGGCGCAGGATTCGCCGACCGTACACAGATTGAAATCGTTGCACTGGGCGAGATTGGGCGAGTGCAAGCAACCAAAATCGCTGGTGCACAAGTCATCGGTACACGGGTTGATGTCATCGCAACTGACGGCCACGCCGCTGCAAACTTGATTCAAACACATTGTTTTCGTTGTGCATGCATCGCCGTCGTCGCAAGCAGCACCATCGCTCATTGCGATGACCGTGCAGAAGCCAACTTCGCAAATCGCTGCCGAACACGGCGTGTTGACCGGATTTAAGTCTTTGCAATCGCTGTCAAAAAGGCAAGCAATCGGCCCGCCATCGGTCGTGTCGTCGCTGTCCAACGCGTCGTCGTCGGCATCGGGGGGCGTGTCTTCGGTTGCGCCTTCGCTCAAGTCGATGTCGCCCTGATCCGCGTCGGAGGTGTCGGCGTCGCTCAGTTCCACACAATTGTCGTCCACACAAGGCATTAGGTCAAAATCGAGGATGACGTCGTCTTCGACATCGCTGACCTCTGCCCAAGCGGTGCCAGCGTCGGGTATACCTTCAACGCACAGATTGTCGTCCGCGTCGTTGACGCAATTGAGGGCGCCGTCTGAGTCGCCGCCGAGCGGATCGGTGCCGGTCGGGCCTTCGACGACCAGATCGTCGCTGCAGCCCGCGCTGAACGCGAGTAGAAAAGGGTTAGAAGAAGGAAGAAAAACGCGGTTCTACGAACTGGGAACGAAGTTCCGGCTCGTAGTACCGTGTTTTTCACGGAATTTTTACAATGTGTGTTCATCTAAGGGGCCTCCACCCCGCTTGCAGCATACGCATGCGCAATGCAAGATCAAGCGATCCGCGCATTCGCGGTGCAGTTTTTTCGCCAAACGGGGTCAACGCAGCGCACGCCAGCTTGTCAATTGTGAATGAAAGTAAGGAAAACATCGCATTTGCCGACCGCGCTTGACCGGTCAAAACAAGTGATCAGCGCAAAACCGCCACCCGCCGAAGATCCGCGGTGATATTTTTCTGGTGCGCCTCGATCGTGCCACCGCCGATTTCAAGCAGCTTGGCGTCGCGCCACAGGCGTTCCACATGGTATTCGCCGACATAGCCATATCCGCCCAGCACTTGAATCGCCCGATCCGCGACATTTTTGGCCATCGTGGCACAGTACAATTTCACGCCGTCGGAATCCATGCGATTGCCGCCGGTTTGCAGATTCAATGCCCCCGCCGTCGCGTAAACGTACGCACGACCTGCAGAATATTCAGCGTAAGAATCACCGATATAGCGCTGAATCTGGCCAAAATGCCGCAGCGAATGGCCAAACGACGATCGGTCCGACGCATAGCGATTCATGATTTCCAAACAACGCCGCGCGATGCCCAAACTCATCGCCGCCAAGGTCAAACGTTCAATTTCCAGATTGCGCATCATATGTTGCGTCGATTCGCCTTCCTCGCCGATACGATTGCTGAGCGGCACGTGGCAATCGTCAAACACCAATTCCGCCGTCGTCGAAGCACGCATCCCCAGTTTATCCTTGATCTTTTGCCCCAAGCGAAAGCCCGGCATGCCTTTTTCAACCAAAAAACTGCTGATGGCGCGACCTTTTGCGCCGCCCGTTCGGGCGTAGATCAAAAAGCAATCGCCCAATTCTGTGTCGCTGATTGCACCGTTGGTGATCCACATTTTGGCGCCATTCATCACGTATTCATCGCCGGTTAGCGCAGCCGTCGTTTTCATCGCCAGCGCGTCGGTCCCCGCGTGCGGTTCGGACATGCCCATGCCCGCGATCCACTGGCCGGAACAGACTTTGGGCAAAACACGGCGGCGCTGTTCTTCACTGGCATTGATGAAAAAGTTGTTGACGAACAGCATCGAATGCGCAAGGTATGCAAGGCAAAACCCCGGATCTACGCCAGAAAGTTCTTCGTGCACGATCACCGCGGCGACGGCATCCATGCCAGAGCCACCGTAGGTTTCGGGTACCGTCAGGCCGAGCAAGCCCAGCTTGCCGCATTTGCGCATCAGCGGCGCGTTAAACTTTTCCTCGCGATCATGGGCGGCCGCCTGCGGCCCCAACTCTTTTTCGGCAAAATCGCGGACCATTTGGCGCAGCGCCAAGTGTTCTTCGGTCGGATTGATCAGCGAATTCATCAAAAAACCCCACACTTGCGCTCCAATCCGCGAGGTTATCACAGCCGGACGCCGGCGTCACCTCTACCGAAAATGGCCGCGATGGCGCAGACTAGCGTCGCGCTGCACCGCGGCGACGGGAGACCAGTGCAGCGCAATCTACCCATTTTTATCCTGAGTTTCGTGCTTCTCCCGTCCTTGTCGTACGGGCAGGACGCGGTCGATCTGGCGCATTTGGCCACGCGCACGGCCTCGGTAGAAATCCTGCAAGCGCCGCTGAAGATCGACGGGCATCTGCACGAAAATGCTTGGCAACACGCTACAAAGCAAAAAGACTTCACCGAGCGCAAACCTGGTCTAGGCCAGCTTCCGCCTGATCGCACGGAGTTCGCGCTGCTGGCCGATGGCGACGCCTTATATATCGGCGTTTGGCTGACGGACTCGCAGCCCAACGACGTGAGGGCGCGCACAACCGCCCGAGATAGTTATGATATTTTTGACGACGACGCCATCAGCATCAAGCTCGATCCGCAGCTGGATTTTCGCACGACGGCGGGCTTTGTGCTCAATCCCGCGGGGGCCAAAATGGATTACCGCAGCGTCTCAGAAGGTTCGCCGATCCGCGAATTTGACGCAATTTGGCAAGGTGCGGCGCAGCAGACCGCGACGGGATGGACGGCTGAGTTTCGCATTCCTTGGTCGGCGCTTGGCGTGGATGTACGCCATCCGCCTGCGCAAATGGGTTGCAACCTCAGCCGCGATCATTCGCGGCGCAACGCGACTTACGACTGGGCCTTGATGCCGCCGCCGTATTCGCCATTTTCCGCTAGTCTTTACGGGCGTTTGACCGGCATTGAACAGATCGCCGATTTGCCCCACGAGGTAACCCAAGTCGATCAGAACAGCGGCGACCTGCAAATCGTGCCGTATTTGCTGACGGGCGTCGTTCACGAGGGTTACTACGGTGAAAATGCACCAAATAATAGCCTATTGAACGTCGACCTGCAGCACCGGTTTGGCTTTGATGTGACTGGGAGGTTGTCGCAGCGTTGGCGCGGCCAGTGGACTTTCAACACCGATTTTTCGCAGGTGGAACTCGACGACCAAATTATCAACCTGTCGCGATTTTCCTTGTATATTCCTGAAAAACGCGATTTCTTCCTCAAAGACACCGAACTATTCGCTTTTGGCCGCAAGGGCAGCGCACAACTTTTTCATTCGCGGCGTCTTGTGGAAATCACAACTGGTATCAAGGCTGTCGGTCAGCCGCTGGAAAATGTGCGCGTGGCCGTTTTGGATGTGCTTGGCCACAGCAACCAATTAACCTTGCAAAACGCTGCATTGGTCCGTGCTGTTGTTGAATTGGGCGGCGGATCCAACGTCGGCGCCATGGTGACTCACAGTGAAGCTATTGGCACTGCCGCGGGTAATTTGGCCGTCGGTGTCGACGGCGCACTGCGCTCGCAAAAAACGCCCCTGCTGATTGAAGGTTTTGCACTGGGAACGTTGGGCGGTAGCACGCAACGAGATTTTTTTCCCATTGGGCCTTTTGCAAAAGGCGCACCCCGCGACGCCGGTGCCGCTGTCGACGCAACCTGGCGCGGCGCACTGTGGCGTCCGGGCGTGTCCTACGCCTACTTTGGCCCTGATCTGCGCCCAGACATGGGCTTTTTTCAGCGCGTTGGCATCCAAGACGCCAGCGCCAAACTCAACGTCGAACCGCGCATCGGTCGCTACGGCTTAGAGAAATTGACTTGCGGCGTCACCGGCCGCGCGATTTTACGCGCCAAGACTTTGGAATTAATGGACCGTGTTGGCAGCGTAGCGTGCAACTTGGTCTGGGACGAAGGCTATTCGCTGTACGCCCAAGGCGACCTCAGCGCTGAAAATGTGGGCGACACATTTGGCGTCACGTCGCACACGGTTATCGCCGCCGGCGACTACCAAATGCGCAGCGCCTTGTTTTCTTTCAGCACCCCTTCGGTGCGCAACTATTCTTTCGGCGTCGACTTCGGCGGCCGCGATTATTACGGCGGCACCATGCTGCAACTCAGCCCCGGTGTTGCCATTCGCTTGGCCAAGCGTTTCAAGCTCGACGCAGTAGCCGACTGGCGCCATGTCACGTTTGGCGCAGCCAACACAGCCACGCCAGCCGATTTTGACTCCATCATTGTCAACACCCGCGCCACGATCGGCTTTAGCCCCAGCGTCAACCTCGACGTGTTCGGCGGTTGGAACCGCATCGCCGGTACCGTGCCTCTGCAAGCGCGCTTGCGCTGGACTTGGCGCCAAGCCAGCGATCTTTTTATCGCTTTCACCCAGCAGCACCACGTGCCGACTGACACACCCGTCGCGGTGGGCGATACGTATTCGCTTTTGCTTAAACTGACTTACGCTTGGTTGTAGACGTCGCCGCACATAAAAGCGACAATGCGCGCCGATTTGCCGGAGTAACTTCAAATGTCTTTGCAAAACCTTCTCGATCAAGATGCCAGTTTATCGGCGATTGCCGCTCACTTGGATGCCCTTAGCCACGCGGAGCGCGTCGTGCAGACAACGGCGCTGGGACGCGGTGCGCAGCGCAAACTTTACTACAAAGCCGCGGGACCCTTGGCTTTAACTGACATTGTGCCGTCCTCGGTTGGCGATCAGCGCGAAGTGCGCCATGTCGGTCAGAACACGCTGCCGCTGCCGGGCCTGTTCCGCCGCTTTGAGAAACGCTTTTGCCGGCCACCACTGGATAATGAAAGACTTTTTGGCTACAACGAGGGCATCACCCGCGGCATTATCGGCCCTGGCTTTTTTGTCACCGTTTCCACGATCGGCAACAAAGTTTGGTTCGAACGCGGCCCGCTGGTGGTGGATTACTACCAAGTTCCTGATGGACCGGTCGTGCCGGGTTGGCCCAAAGTCATCCCGAATTCGCGGGGTTTGCAGATGCTTGTCTACCAGGGTACCCGCGATTTTCTGCGCAAAGTTTCAGCGCAAGTGACCATCGGCGCAGCTTATAAGGGTGAAAAAGCGCTGGATCACTATTTCACCTTGGTGCGCGATGAAGCTACGGCGCTGCTCGAAAAATAGCCGATGCCGCTCGCCGTGCAAAATCGCTGGAATTTGCCGAATTTAGGCCTGGGCGTGGGTTTGCGCGGCAAGCACATGGCGCAGGTGTTGGCCCAACGGCCGCCTGTCGATTGGTTTGAGGTCATCACCGATAACCATTTGATAAACCAAGGTTGGCTGCTGTATCTGCTCGATCAGCTGCGCGAAAGTTATCCGCTGGTCCTGCACGGCGTCACGCTGAACATCGGTTCGGTGGAACCGTTGGACATGGAGTATCTGCGTAAAATCAAACAATTGGCGGATCGGATCGCCGCGCCGTGGGTATCGGATCACGTCTGCTGGACGGGTATCGATGGCATCCAAAGCCATGATTTACTTCCCGTTCCTTACAATGAGCAAATGCTTGGGCTCATGGCCGCCCGCGTTCGCATCGTCCAAGATGTGCTGGAGAGGCCGCTCGTCCTTGAAAATCCGTCCAGTTACGTGGCTTTTCGCCAAACGACACGGACGGAATGGCAGTTCATCGCCGAACTGGTCCAGCGTGCGGATTGCGGCCTGCTGCTCGACGTCAACAACGTCTACGTGGCCTCCAAGAACCATGAATTTGCAACGCAAAGTTGGCTCGACGCCGTGCCTTGGGCGCATGTCGCGCAGTTCCACGTCGCGGGTCACACGGATGCGGGTACCCATTTGTTTGACTCGCATATTGGCCCGGTGATTGAGGAAGTGTGGCAGCTGTTCGCGCAAGCGCAGGCGCGCACGGGTGGGCGGGCGACGCTGCTTGAATGGGATGAGGAAATCCCCGATTTCGAACAGCTTTGCGCCGAAGGGGAGAAAGCCCGCAAGTACATGGCAACGCAGGAAGATTTGCCTTCAAGTCACCCGGCCCCGGCTCCGGCGCGCCCGCTGGGGCCAGAACCGGTTTGCCCAGAAATCGCCCAGTTGCAGCGCTGGATGCTGGCGGAAATTGTCCAAGGGCAGGGCAGCTCTGGGCAAAGCGCTGACGAATTCCTCCTGCCAAACGCCAAGATGACCGCCGACCAACGGCTGGACATTCACCGCAGCATGTACCGCGCGCGAACCTATTCAGCGCTAAAAGACGATTTTCCATTGCTGTTCAAAGAACTTGGCGAAGAGCGCTTTGCCAAAATCGCCCGCAAATATCGCTTTGCGCACCCTTCAAAATCCTACGCCTTGGAACTTTACGGCGACCAATTTGCCGATTTTTTAAGTGATGCCCAGGCGGAACTACCAGCATGGCTTAGCGAATTGGCGCATTTTGAGTGGGCGCTGATCAAGGCTCAATTGGCCGCCGAACCGCCGCCGCTGGACGCGGCCAGACTGACCGCACTTGCAGCGGAAGAACACGCGAATTTGCTTCTGCATTTTGCGCCGAGTTTTCAATTGCTGAACTGTTTCCTGCCGGAAACAGTTCAGGCAGTAGGCTCTAAGCACACGGATATTCTGGTGTACCGGCGCAAATTCGCCGTCGAACACCGCGGCATTTCTGTGACGCAAGCTGCCATCTTGCGCAATTTGGCCGCTGGTGACCGTTTGGGCGAGGCGCTCGTAAAAGTCGCTGCAACTTCACCAAACGCAGCCGCTGAAATGGGCTCAAATATCGGGGCTTGGTTCACGCAGTGGGCAACAGACGGCCTATTTGTCGGCTTTGAGGTCGCGGCATGACTGCGCGGATTTGGCCACCCACGCCTGCCAACCTGCGTCACGCAACCGCAAGGTTGCGCGACGGCCAAGTTATCGGTATTCCGACAGAAACAGTCTATGGCCTCGCGGGCAATGCCCTTGATCCCACGGCCCTTGCGCGCATTTTCGCGGCCAAACAGCGGCCAACTTTCGATCCGCTGATCGTGCATGTCTGCTTAGATCTGTCGCGACCGCGCCTGCCTCAGTTGGTGGCGTTGCAACTCGTCGATGCGACTTTACTCAGCGACCTCGCCATAATACGCATTGAAAACCTGTTGCTCCATTACTGGCCCGGCCCTTTGACGTTGGTGTTGCCAAAAAGCCCGCGCGTCCCCGATCTCGCAACCGCTGGCCTGTCCACAGTCGCTGTACGCATGCCCGCGCACGACGTGGCACTTAAACTATTGTCAGAATGCGGATTTCCTCTCGCCGCCCCCAGCGCCAATCGCTTCGGCCACATCAGCCCCACCTGCGCCGCCGACGTCGTCGCCGAACTAGGCGAACAAATTGAAGGCGTTCTGGACGGCGGACCCTGTGAAATCGGTGTCGAATCGACCGTCCTCGCCGTCGACCCGACCGGCCGTGTCCACCTTTTGCGCCCAGGCGGCACCCCGCTGGATGTTATTGAAACGCTGCTGCAAATCAAGATTTCACCCACCGCAACCGCGCCTAACGACATCCTGCCGCAAAGTCCAGGCCAACTGACGAATCACTACGCCCCGCACAAACCAATGATTCTACTGCCCGACTTGATCGAAAATCTGACGGTCGATCGCTTGAAATCCTTGCTGCCCGAGCGGCAAGGCCTAGGCCTATTGCGCCTGCAACCTGGGCCAACTTGGCCCTTGTCCGACACGCTCATCGCGGAGGAAGTGCTAGCTGCTGCAGGCGATTTCCCGCGGGCGGCGCAGCGTTTATTCGCGTGCTTGCGGGCGCTCGACGCATCACACGCCCAGTTGCTCGTCGCGGAACCGTGTTTGGCGATAGATGGGCTCGGCTACGCCATCGGCGACCGCTTGCGGCGGGCGGCGGTCAAGTGACTCCGGCGCTGAACGGCTATCTGAGGGCCCTGTCGCCGAAAGCCACAGACTATAGCTACAAAGCACAGCCTTCGCGGTCGAAATCCGTTTGACGTCGCCCGCTCCGGGCGCTACGCTCAGAAACGGGGCGCTCCAGTTTGGGCGGCGGAGTCTTTAAGTCGCCCGCAGCGCCGAAGCAGCGCAAAAAAAGGATGACCCATCGCGAACCCTGATTATACTGTGATTTTTCGCCAGCATGCCGTTATCCGCATGGCGCAGCGGGCCATCTCAGCGAACGACGTGCTGAATGCACTGCAAAGTGGCGACGCAATTGAACAATATCCCCAAGATCAGCCCTTTCCCAGTTGTCTTTGGCGTAGTCAGGTGCGACAACGGGTTGTGCACATCGTTTTTGCAGGCAACCACGCGGACCGGCAACGATTTATTGTCACCGTTTACGAACCCGATGTTGTGCGCTGGCTCGACGACATGCGCACGCGGAGAACCAAATGAAATGCGTCATCTGCCACCACGGTGAAACCTCAGTAGGCACAGCGACTTTGACGTTGGAACGCCACGGCGCCATCGTCTTCTTCCGCGACGTTCCGGCGGATATCTGCGACAACTGTGGCGAGGTCTATCATTCCACTGAAATCACGCGCGAATTGTTGGCCCAGGCCGAGGTCGCTTTTGCTTCCGGCGTTGAATTGGACGTCCGTCGGTTTGGCAAGGCGGCTTGACGCTGCGATGCTGATCATTTCCGGCGCCTATTGATCCGAAACCCGCGCACGGTCGCGCGCGGGTCGGGCTGTGGGTGGCGAATCGCGGGTCGACTCGTTTGAATAATAATTCAGGGAGTTGCTTCTAAACTCCTCGCCACGCGCCCCGCAGATGCTGGTCGATGCAGACACAAACATCGCGCCCAGTCCGGACTGAAACGGCTGACTTCTTGACCGGAAGCGCGGCGGTGTCGTCGCCGCGCCGCTTAGCAAAATCCTTGAAACTAGGTTAGTTATTGTCATTTGGTATGCCGAGATTCTAATGCGGATTCACTGGATTTTGCGGTGAGTCACTGGCCGACGCGATGTCGCGCGTCAGCGCCGTGGCGCTTGTAGCCACTCAGCGGGAATTCAACGCGATGTTGCGCCTTTAGGCGCAACGAGCTCATACCGGTGCCCAAGGAAGGCGTGTGCAGGGGGCGAACCATAGCGGCTAAGCATGGAATCAAAGCGCTTTGGTTCGCCCCTTTGCATCCAGCGCGATAGCGCGCAACCGGCACCTGCAGGTGCCGCTCGTCCACGCGTCAGCGTGCTGGGCCGCGCGCAGCGCAAAACCGCCGCGCGCAGCGCAAAACAAACCGCGCGTCAGCGCAGCCGCCCGCAGGGCAAAAAAAGATGACGGCAACTGAAGTTGCCGCGGGCGGGCACAGAGACCCGCCCCTACCCAAATCAGGGGGTTACGCGCGTCAGCGCTAAAAAAAAGCCCAGCGCTTAGCAAAAAGGCAACAAAATCGGGAATCTATCCGCAAAAGGCGCCGCGTCCACCGGCAACGGGACTTCTTGCCACTCCCCGCCCCGCAGCACGCGCAGCGGCCGGCCGGACTGAGCAATAATCCCTTGCCAATCAAGGTGATCTACCAACTCTTGCAGCCCACCAGCGCGCAGCGCATCTGCCTGCCCGCCTAGGCGCACGCTGGCCCGCGCGACGGCCAAGACCGTTGTGCGCTCCGCATCGCTCGCCTGCAACTGCCCAGTAACACGCAACAAACTGCCATCCGCGAACGCGACCACCGCCTCAGGAATCCGCGCCTGCCACTTGGCAAACCATTGCGGGCTGTACGTCTGGCGGTCCAGATTCAGCTTTTCCGCCAAATCTATGGAAGGTCTGCAATCAAATCGGCACGGCAGATGCCGCAATGGACTCCACGTCACGTCGCCGAGACCTCCTGTCAGCGTATCCAGCCGCGCATCAAAGGACTGCGAGCGATACCAAGATCTTAGCAGCGCAATCGCATTGTCCCCCCGTCGCGCCAAGTGAACGATTTCCGCGTGCGCATCGCAGAAGCTTTCGACACAACAAGCCGGATAGCCGTAGGCGGCGCCCAAAAATCGATGCACTTCAAGCGTTTGGCGGGTGTAGTCGCGGTGTTCTTGGCGGGTCGTTGGCGGTTCACGACCGATGTTGGTCAACTCGGCGGCAAGGCATTGTTTTGCGATTTCGGCGTTTTTGGCAACGACCAGCAGCGCAGTTCCGGCTTCATCCGGCGTGGCCATTGTGGCATGACCGCCGATCGCAAGGGCCAAATTGTCTGTTGAAATCGCGACTTGAAACCCCAGCGCCTCAACGCGTTGTTGCAGAAGCGGCACATCGACGAGCGGAACACTCAGCCGCCATGCACGGCGCAGACCCAATGCAAGACCGCGCAACTCTACGCAATTTTCATCCCAACGCAGCAACGGCGCAGGCGACGTCGGCGCAAGGGGGGCCTGTTCTTTGGCACGCCAGCCAAATTGCGCTTGTGCCGCATCGGTTTGGGCGACAAATACGGCACGCGGGACGCCCTGACATTGTCCTTGCGCACGGTGCGGGCAACCCTCGCAGCCTGCAACATAAGACAGGTTGGCGGCAGCGATTTGTCCTTGTGGCGGCGTGTCGCGTTGCGGCAAAAGTTTGGCGATGCAAACGGGCCACAGCGTCGAACGCAAAACCATCAGTTGCGCCGGCATCTGGCTGGGCCAGTGTTGCAGGACCCTTTGCATATTCGGCGCTTGTGCGGCGCTCAAGGCCGGTTGAATGATCAATCGGGTGTCGCTCGGCGCCGTTTGCGCCAAGGCGTGCAGGTCGCTCAGGCCGATTTCGGCGCCTTTTTGCACGCGCCACCGCAGCCGAACTTGCAGATATTCTTTGGCTGCACTTTGCAGGGCTGCGGCCAATTGTGCAAATTCATTTGTATTTCCAGACAGTGCCAGCGATGCCAGCGGAGTCGGAGCGCGCACGGACCACTCAATACCTGTCGCACCTGCGCGGCGCAACTGCGCTAGCGCGTTGGAATCGGCCGTCGCCACCGCGACGCGAACGCCTGCTGCGCGCGATGCGCTAGGCGTTGCCTTGCCAAGAGCCTGAATTGCTTTGCAAATGGCGTCAGTCGCCAGTGCTTCGCCATCGCTCAGAAAAAAGTCGCCTTGGGGCGCCTGCGCGACCACGCGTGCGAGGTCCGCTGGCGAAGCACGCAAGACACTAGGAATGGACAAGCGAATTTGCGATTGTTCGCCATTTCTTGCTGGCGTTTCCGACGACACCACTTAACGCGCCCGCGCCCAGTTGTGCCCAGGAAAACCGCGACTTGCGGGCGGCGGTTGACTCGCCAAGACATAACTGGCGCGGCGATTACGCAGTTCATCGGTGCCATCGGGCGTCGGCACGGCCAGCACACTTTCACCAAAACCTTGAAAATGAATGCCGATTTTCAGTCCCTTCTTGGCAAACCAATTGGCAATCGATTGCGCGCGTTTGCGCGAAAGTTCCAAATTGTCGCCGTTGTTGCCCACCGTATCGGTGTAACCGCCGATGTACAGGTTGATCTGCAAAACGTCCGACACCTGCTTGATATTAGCCATGATTTCACCAAGCGGCAGATTCAATTTCTCTTCCTCACTGGGCCGAATATCCCATTTGCCACTTTCAAACACGATGTCCTGATGCGCAATGTCGATAAACTGCACCGACTCCAGCCCACTAAAATAGCCCGCTGGATCATAGGCTTTGAGCTGAAACTTGGACATCAACTGCTTGTCATCGGCCTGTTTCCACGTCACGACCAAAGGCGTTCCCGGCGCTTCGCCTTTGAACTGCTGCACAACATTGGCGATCGGTTTGCCGCCGTCGCCGATGATATCCAATTCGATCTTGCCCGCCGGTTCGGTGATGCGAACGGTAATTTTGTGGTTGGGCTCGTCGACATCGGAAGGGCGCAGTTCGATTCTGGGGGGTTCACCGACCTTGGTGTCGAATTCCAATTGGAAATTGGTGAATTTTTCCTTGCCCGCCTGCCCACTCAGGCTGCATTTGTAGTGAAACACGCCTTTGCCTTGCGGGATGATCAGACGCTTCTCGGCGCCGGCGCGCAAGCCGCTGGCGCTCATGCTGATTTTTTGGCCGTCGCTGCGTTCGCAGTCAAATCGCACACTGTTGAATGTCACAGTGGGGCGCAGCACGATTGTCGGCTTTGCTTTGGAAAATTGCACACCGCCGATAAGGCCGAAGCCCAAGTCATCCGCGCTGACCTGAGCGTAGGCAACGGTCGGCAAAGCCACGCACAACGTGACGCTGCACTTCAATACGAATTTCTGAAACATCTTGCCCTCCTCGGCGCAGATTGGCCCGCACTGGCGGCGGACGTGTCAGCAGTTTACAGCAAAAGCGCGCGGCGTGTTACGGATCCGGCAAATCGTGCTGCGCAACTGCGGAAAATTTTGTACGATGTGAATGCGCCGTGCTACAAACGCGCGGGCCTCTTTGTTGGAGATGTGTCACATGGTCCTGTTATCATTTGATCTATCCTCGGCATGCCGCTTCGGTGCCGTGCTGACTACCGGCGCCGCCCTTGCGTGCTCGCCGCAAAGCGACCCAAATGGCGGTGGGACGGGCGACAACGGCCAAAGCCTTGCTGACGTCTATTTCGGCAAGCCCGACGTCAACCAAACCGACAAAGGCAGCCAAAATAAGGGTTTGGACATCGCCACTGACGCCACGCCAGCCGACGGCCAAGGCGTGGGCCTCGGGCCACCAGACGCAGACGCCACAGGCGCTACGCCATCGTGCACAGGTACGCCCGCGCCCGCGAACTGCTCGTGTTCTGAAAATGCTGATTGCGAAACGAGTTTTTGCATCGACACGCCGGATGGCAAGCTGTGCGCCGGCAAATGCGTAGAGAGCTGCCCGACCGGCTTTGCCTGCGCCAGCATCAGTTCCAACGGCGGCGACGTTTTGGCGCTGTGCGTACCCAAATGGGGCGCATTGTGCAACCCTTGCGCACAGAACAATGATTGCAATAGTTTAGGCATTCAAGGTGCGGTTTGCGTGGACCGAGGCGCCGACGGCAAATTTTGCGGTGCTGGCTGCAAAACCGATGCAGATTGCCCTGAAAGTTTTGCGTGCCAAGACGGCAAAACCGCGGACGGCAAGACGCTCAAACAATGCACACCCGTGGACGCCAAAGGCGCCATCGGCCAGTGTTTTTGCAGCAAATTCGCCAGCGCTCAGCAACTGAGCACGGTGTGTTCGGTCGATGTCAAAGATGCGTCGGGCTACAAGATTGGCCAATGCAAAGGCGCACGTGTTTGTAACGACAGCGGTTTGTCTGCGTGCTCGGCACCCGCGGGTGTGAGTGAAACCTGCAACGGCGAAGACGACAACTGCGACGGCAAGGTCGATGAAGGGACCTGCGATGACGGAAATGCTTGCACAGTCGATAGTTGCGATGGCAAGGTATCGCTTTGCGTGCACACCAACGCGCCCGGCGCCTGTGATGCGGACAGCAACGCCTGCACGGAAGGCGACGTGTGCGCGGATGGCAAGTGTTTGGCAGGTAAGGCAAAAATTTGCGACGACGCCAACCCTTGCACCATCGATGCCTGCCTGCCCGCCAGCGGTTGCACCGCCACCAATGACGACGGCGCGCCGTGCACCGACGGAAATACCTGTACCCAAGGCGACTTGTGCAAAAATGCCAGTTGCATCGGCGGACCGCTCAAGGCCTGTCCAAACCCCAACCAATGTACCAGCGCAATTTGCGAAGCGAAAACAGGCATTTGCGCGTTGAGCAACGTAGGCGACGGCAAACCCTGTGACGACGGGAGTTTGTGCACGCAAAATGACGCTTGCAAGGGCGGCAATTGTGGCGGTGCGGCAGTCGACTGCGACGACAAAAACGTTTGCACACTGGATAGTTGCGACGGAGCCAAAGGCTGCGTTCACACCCCCGGCGGCCAGGTCTGCGATGACAGCGACGCCTGCACGGACGCCGATGCTTGCAAGGGCGGCGCATGTGTCGGCGTGGCAAAAGCGGCAAAATTCTGTGACGACAATGAGGTTTGCACGACCGACGCCTGCGACGCCAAACTCGGCTGCGTGCACAACAGCAACGCAATCGCGTGTGACGATGGCAACGCTTGCACCCAAGCCGATGTTTGTAAAGACAAAAAATGCGCGGCGGGCAGCAACATCTGCGGCTGCAACGCGGACTCGGAATGCTTGGTGAAAGAAGACGGCAATTTGTGCAACGGCACATTATTTTGCGACAAAGCCAAAGTGCCGTACCAGTGCAACGTCAATCCGACGACCGTCATCGTGTGTTCGGCGGTCGGCGATACCGCATGTGCGTTGAACAGTTGCAACATTCTTACTGGCAAATGCGCGCCAAAATCTCTGCCCGACAGCAAGGCTTGCGACGCCGACGGCAGCGTGTGCACGGTTGGCGACACCTGTTTGGCTGGCGTGTGCAAAGTTGGCACGCCGCTGCAGTGCAATGACGCAAGCGTATGCACGGACGACAGTTGCGACGCAAAGGCGGGCTGCCTCCACACTGCCAACAGCGCCCCGTGCGACGCCGATGGCAACCTTTGCACCGTCAACGACGCTTGCGCTGGAAAAGTCTGCCTGCCCGGCGCGGCGAAAAAGTGCGACGACGGTATCGCTTGTACATTGGACAGTTGCGAACCGGCGACCGGCAATTGCAAGCACGACGGCAGCAGTTTACAGGGCCAGGCCTGTGACGCGGACAATAACTTGTGCACCCAAAAGGATGTTTGCAAATGCGGTGTTACTTGTGCAACTGCTGGTTGCGTTGCGGGACCTGTGGCCAATTGCGATGACGCAAATGCTTGTACCATCGACAGTTGTAGTCCTGCGGCCGGATGTAGCCACGCAGCTGTCGCCGACAAAACGGTCTGCGGCACCAATCTGTGGTGCTTCAATAGCGCTTGCGTTGCCAAGGCTTACTGCGGCGACGGCGCCGTCAACCAGGTGACGGAACAATGCGACGATGCCAACAACGTGGACGGCGATGGCTGTTCGAGCACGTGCCAAAAGGAAGGGCCCAAATCGCCAACAAATCCAGGGGATTTGATGATAACGGAGATCATGCCCGACCCCGCCGCGGTGATCGACGACGTAGGCGAATGGTTTGAAATCTACAACCCGGGCGGCAGCGACTTATTGGTCACCGGCTTGACGATCAAAGACAATGTCGGGTCAGAATATGTCGCCAAACCGAATTTGGTCATTAAGGCCAAAAGTTATTTCTGGTTCGGCACTTCGGCGAACATTGAGGGCGTCAGCCCAGATTATGTCTATAGTTACGGCGTAAGCAAAATAAACTTGTCCAACACCGCGGACGAAGTCGCCATCTGGTTCAACGCCACGCAAATCGACATCGTAAAATACGGCGGCACCAGCTGGAAAGGCCCGAAATCAGGCGCAAGTTACCAATTGAGCAATGTTGCAAATGTGATGAATGCCACCGGCAACGATTCGGGGCTGAATTGGTGCTTTGCGACGACGCCGCTGCTCGGCGGGGCAGATTTGGGCACGCCAGGCCTGGCGAATAAGCCCTGCCCGTAGGGTTCGGCCTCCCGGCGGGTTTTGCCCTGCGGGCGGCGGTTAGCTGCGCATTGCTTTTGCCTCCGGCGGTTTTGCGCTGCGCGCGGCCTCCAATTGCGAAGGCCTGTTTTGCGCCTACCGGCGCGCGGTTATGAGGCACTTTTTGCGAACGACAGGTTCCGCCTGTCGGCGAGTCAGGGTGGCCCAGCGCGGCCACCCCGACACCCCGCGCGCTTTTGGTTTGAAGGTGTTAGGGTTGTTTTGGGTCGGCGCGGCGTCTGTCTTTTCTCGGCCTCGGTCCCAGCGCTGCGCTTGTGACCGAGGGTATGTTCTACCTCTGCCGCCGCGCTTTTTGATTTTTTTACACGCAACGGGCGCACGCGCCCGCCGGCTCGCGGACTTTTTGGGCCCGTCCCAATTACGAAACCGATCGGAACGATTCGGTGGATTTTTCCAAATGATTTCACCGCGCTTTTTGATTTTTTTACACGCAACGGGCGCACGCGCCCGCCGGCTCGCGGACTTTTTGGGGCCCGTCCCAATTACGAAACCGATCGGAACGATTCGGTGGATTGTTCCAAATGATTTCACCGCGCTTACCGCCTGATTGGCCGTGTGTTGGGGCTGCCTTTGCCATTGCCCCAAAACAGAAATTGCAGTAAGAGGCAGCCCTCGCGCTTGAGCGCTACACTTTCGAAGGCCAGCCATGACCGACCAAACACCGCCCCCAAACCCGATGGCCACGCCCGTGCCGTGGAACTTGGTCGCTGCCGACTACCGGACCGACGTGGTGCCCCAATTCGAACGCTACGCCGACAGAGCGCTGCGCATGGCGCAGGTACAACGGAGTGCCAGTATCATCGATGTTGCCTGTGGTCCTGGGACGTTGGCCTTGCTGGCCGCGGCGCATTGTGCCGACGTAGCGGCGCTCGATTTTTCGGACGCCATGGTCGCTCAGCTCCACCAGCGCTTGGCCCACGACTACGTCCGCAATGTCGAGCCGGTCGTCGGCGATGGTCAAGCGCTACCCTACGCAGATGGCGAATTTGACGCCGGTTTTTCGATGTTTGGCCTCATGTTCTTCCCCGACCGCCACCGCGGGTTTTGCGAGCTCAAGCGCGTAGTCAAGCCGGGCGGCAAGGTCGTAGTCAGCAGCTGGCTGCCGCTGGACAAAGTCCCAGCCATGGCGGCGATTTTTCAGGCGCTCAGCAACCAAATGCCGCCGAGCAGCGCAGCACCCCCCAAATTCCCGCTGGTCGCAGCCCAAGATTACCACGATGAAATGGGCGCGGCCGGCTATGTCGACATCACAGTCGAGCAAGCGACTTTTTCGCTCGAAGCACCCGATACCGCAACCCTTTGGCGCGGCATGCAAAAGACCCTTGCCCCAGCCGCGCTCATGCGGGCTCGCCTTGGGCCGGTGGCGTGGCCGGCGGTCTCGGCGGCCATTTTGGCGGACATGACCGCTGCCATCGGTTTGGGTCCGCAAATTGTGCCGATGGCAGCCTGGCTTGCAATGGGCACGGTGCCTTAGGGGCAGTCGGGGGGAGCCGCGCGCCGAGCGCAACCCGCCAGCGGCGAACTCATTGGCACCTGTACTGGCGCAACCGTGACGTCAGCCAAACCGAGAAAGGCAGCTCATTTCATGCTTGCAGCGCGCATTCTAGGCACAGGCAGTTATTTGCCCACACGCCGCATCACGACAGAAGAATTGTGTGCCAATGCCGACTTAGGTAGATCCGCCGTACAATTGCAGGAGCGCACCGGTATCGCCGCGCGCCATTGGGTCAGCGACGGCGAAACGACGGCGTCCATGGCCATCGTCGCTCTGAAAAATGCACTTGAGAATGCAGGCTTGGTCGCAACCGACTTGGA
>CAMDBH010000070.1 GCA_945889325.1 Klebsiella pneumoniae | reverse complement strand
AACAACACGGTTTCATAGGCAGCCGCGTCGTGAAACAAAAAATTTGCACTATATCCGCCAAAGACTTGCGCGCCCGCGGCCAAGCTGATGTTCTCTTCGTAAACGCCCGTGGCGACATAAACATCGCGTTTGCCCTTTTGCGCCGCCAGTGCGACGCCTTTTGCGACTGTCGCGACAGGCTGTAACCATGTGCCACCATTGCTGTCTTTGCCGGTCTGGGCGACGAAGATGCCGTTTTCCACCTCGCCGTCGATACCGTCGCAGTTCTGGTCGCTGCCGTCGGGTACGTCGGTGGCGTTGCCAAATGCGCATTCGCAACCGTCTTTTGGGTTGTCGTTGACGTCAAAAAAGCCAACAGCGCACGTGAAGTTGCATTGCGCGGGTGCGGCGCCGGTATCGCAGATCGTTGTGGCATGGGCGTATTGCAAGACCGCGCAATTGTTGCCACATGCGCCGCACGCCTGCACGGTGGTGTATTGGCCCTTGACGTCGACAAAGCCTTCATCGACGTTGCCATTGCAATTGTCGTCCTGGCCGTTGCACACTTCGTCGGGCAATTGGCAGGCAGAAAAACCACTGGCTTCACAGACTTCCACGCCATAGCACACTTTTGGACCCGCGCTTTGTTGACAGGCCCTGACCACGCCGAGCGTTTTTGCCGAACAATTGCATGACCCGCTGTTCGGCATACAGACTTTGAGCGCTGCACCGCCATCTGGACTGGGCTGATCTTTGCAAGTATGCGATCCCGGACAAGTTTTGGCGGCATCACAGGCGGGCGCGCAAAATTGTTCAGTCGCCGTTTTGACGCAAGTGCCGCCCGAACAATCCAAATCGTTGTTGCACGGGTGGCAAATCTTGCTAACTGGAGCTACGCAAAGGGAAACAGGCGTCTTGCCGCCGGCGAACGTTTTTTGGCACAAATAGCCTTGCGGGCACTGCCCGGCGCATTCCTTGCTGCAAAAGAAGCCCGCATAACCCTCGATGCACCAACCACTTTGGCAGTCGGCATCCGACTTGCACACCTTGCCAAAGTCGGTGATCGGCCCGCCGTCGCCCGATTTCGCGTCGCCGGGGCCGGTATCGCCCGCGGCACCCGTGTCGTTCGCACCGCCGTCGGCCGTTGCGATGTCCTGCTCGTCGGTCGCTCCGCTGTCTTCGCCCGTGTCGGGCTGGGCATCGCCCAGGGTGGCGGCATCTTTTTTGTCAAAAATACTTGTGTTTGTTCCGCTGCCGCCGTCGGGCGTGCTGGAACACGCCCACACGAGCAGCGGAACCAGCGCGACCAAAGTTGCTCGACCTAAATGCATTTGGGCTCCTGAAATCTTGGCGGAATGCGGACGGACTGCCGACGCAGGTTAGAGTTATTGTTGTGTTTTGTCAAACCTACGCTGCAAGCAGTTGGGCGTGTCGGTAGCAATCCGCCAAATGATCGTTCACTTGGCCGCAGGCTTGCAGATGTGCATAGACCACGGTCGATCCCATAAATTTCATGCCGTGTTGCTTGAGCTCTTTGGCAATTCGATCTGAAAGATCCGTAGTTGGCCTGACCTGGCCCACATCTGTCCACAAGTTATGCACAGTCTTGCCGTCGGTGAATTGCCATTGCCAATTGGCAAAAGAGCCGTGTTTTTGCGCGATTTGCAAGAACGCTCGGGCGTTGGAAATAGTCGCTTTGATTTTCGCGCGGTTGCGGATGATCGCCGGATCCAGCACCAAGCGTTCAACGTCAGCTTCGGTCATCTGCGCAACCAAACGGGCATCGAAATCGTGGAAAAGCCGCCGATAACCTTCGCGCTTGTGCAGGACAACCCGCCACGATAGACCGGCCTGCGCGGTCTCAAGCACAAGCATTTCAAAGAGTTTACGGTCATCGCGCGACGCCACGCCCCACTCGTTGTCGTGGTAGTCGATCATCAATTGATCCTTGCCCGGCCAAGGACAGCGAATTTGCTCGGGAATATCTGACTCCATTTAGAACTCCCTGCCGAAAATCATTTCGACGACCCATTGTTGCGCCGTGGCCGCAGTCAATCCGTCAGATTGCAAAGTTCAACGCCCAAGCCCTGATTTCAATGCGATCCAACGCGTGGGCTTGGGTTGCCAAAAGGCACACCAGGCTTGCGCACAATTTTAGCCGGTGAGTTAGGTGCATCGCCGCGGATTTAGCACGGAATTGAGGTGCGGACAAGCCGAATTGACACGCGCAGTTGCGCAGCCTACCCTGCCCGCGACGCGCCAAAGGCGGCGCAGTGGCGACCGCCGTGAAAGTTCCAGCTTACATCCTCGCCGGTGGCCAAAGTTCGCGTTTTGGCAGCGATAAGGCCCGCGCGATCATCGACGGAGTGCCCTTGCTGCTGCAGGTGCAGTCAGCGCTGTTGCCATTTGCTCACCGCACGACCGTCGTAGTCGACAAACGAGGCCGCTACAAAGACTTTCAATTACATGAACTAATGGACGGCGCTGAGCAACGCGGCCCCTTAGGAGGACTGCTGACCGCCTTGATCGACGGGAGAGGCGGTTGGCGCCTGATCGCGCCGTGCGACATGCTGAATATTCAGGAAATTTGGCTGCAAGCGTTGTTGGAGGCGCGCCAACCTGGCGACATCGCGGTGGCATTTCGCGGTGAACATTGGCAACCGCTGCCAGCTCTCTATCACAGCGATGCGCTGGATATTGTCGGGCAGGCCTTGCGCAGCGACGACCGGTCGTTGCAAACGCTGCTGACCAAACTCAACGCGCGCGCCCTACCCCTGCCACCGGATTGGCATCTGGCCCGAGATATCAACAAACCACAAGACTTACCGCGGGCTCGTGCGGCTGCGGTCTACGCCCTTGCGAGTCGGCGATTGGCGGTGCAGCGCGTCCAAGGCAGCCGCACGACGCAGGCGCAAGATGCGCTTGCGGTCGAAGAGCCGCTGGAGATTCGCGTGGTCTTTCAGCATGATGGGCTACAACGCGAACAGAGCCTGTCGATCACAATGCGCACCCCGGGGCATGATTTTGAACTCGCGGCGGGTTTCTTGTTGAGCGAAGGCATCATCGGACGCACCCAAGATCTTGAAAAGCTAGAGCATTGTGGCAAAGGTCCGGCGCGCGGCAATATCGTCAAGGTCCAACTTGCCGCGCATTTGCAAGTGGATATGGCCAAGATGCAACGGCATTTCTACACGACCTCCAGCTGCGGGGTGTGCGGCAAATCTTCCCTTGAGGCGCTCGGCGTCACCGGCGTTGGCCGGATTGCGACCGCATTCGCGCCGGTTGGCCCTGAGATTGTGCACAGCCTGCCGCCAAAAATGCGCAATGCTCAGGCGGTGTTTGATCAAACGGGCGGTTTGCACGCCGCGGGACTGTTCAGTTCACACGGCGACTTGCTTGAATTGCGCGAAGACGTGGGACGGCACAATGCGGTCGACAAGCTCATCGGTGCGTATTTGCTAAAGAAACAACCGATGCCGGCCGATGCGATCTTGTTGCTTTCAGGTCGAGCTTCGTTTGAAATCCTGCAAAAGGCCGCGGTCGCGCGCATCGCTTTTGTCGCTGCGGTGGGTGCGCCGTCGACGCTGGCCGTGCAGACGGCGGAAGAATTTGGCTTGACGCTCATCGGTTTTCTGCGCGACAACCGCTTCAACGTGTACACCGGTGCCCAGCGTTTGTTGCTGTCGACCGCGACGGAGTGAGTTTTGAGTGAGCAAGCAGCAAATACATTGCAAATCCGCAAGCCTCCGCGCACAGCAGGCGGTTGGGGCGCGATGCTGTGGACGGCGCGCCACGCCCTGAAACATTTGGGACCGCTGCGGGCGACGCGGATTTTGCTGCGCTTGAATCAAATCGACGGCTTTGACTGTCCCGGCTGCGCTTGGCCGGAGAGCCAACACCGCAGCATCGCGGAATTTTGCGAAAATGGCGCCAAAGCGGTCGCCGAAGAAGCGACAACGGCGCGGATTACCGAGGCATTTTTTGCCCAGCACAGCGTGCACGATTTGCTCAACCAGTCCGATTTCTGGTTGGGTCAGCAGGGCCGTTTGACACAACCGATGGTGCTGTTGCCCGAAGCGACGCATTACACGCCCATAGCCTGGCACGACGCGTTTGCGCTAATTGCTGATAATCTCAATAACTTGCCGTCACCCGATGCCGCAGCTTTCTACACATCGGGGCGCACAAGCAACGAAGCCGCGTTTTTGTACCAACTTTTCGCGCGGCAATTTGGCACCAACAACCTGCCGGATTGCTCCAATATGTGTCATGAATCCAGCGGTGTAGCACTGATCGAGGCGATCGGCGTTGGCACAGGAACTGTGCAGCTTGAAGATTTTGATTTGGCGGATGCCATTTTCGTCATCGGCCAAAATCCGGGAACCAACCACCCGCGCATGTTGACGTCGCTGCAACAAGCCGCCCGCAACGGCTGTCGCATTGTGAGCATCAATCCGCTGCGCGAACCAGGGCTTGACCATTTTGTCCATCCGCAGGAGCCTTGGGAGTTGCCTGGGCGTGGAACCCGGATTGCTGAATTATTTGTGCAGGTTCGCGTCGGCGGCGACGTGGCGCTTTTGCAGGCGGTGGCCAAAGACATCTTGGAAAGCGATCCGCGGCATTTGGATCGCACATTCATCGCCGATCACACGACGGGATTTGATGATTATGCTTTGCATATCAGAAGCTTGAATTGGCCCGATCTTTTGCGGGGTGCGGGCGTCGATCGGCTGGTTGTTCGGCGGATTGCCGACATTTGGCGCAATTCTAAACGTTTGATTTGTTGCTGGGCGATGGGTTTGACCCAGCACCAACACGCGGTGGCCAACATTCAAGAAGTCGTGAATTTACTCTTGCTTGGCGGGCACCTGGGCAGACCGGGGGCGGGCGCGTGCCCCGTGCGCGGGCATTCAAACGTGCAAGGCGATCGGACCATGGGGATTTGGGAAATTCCACCCAAGTGGTTGCTGCAACTGGGAAAAGAATTCAATTTCTCGCCGCCAACCGCCATCGGCTTGGACGTCGTGCACACCATCGAAGCGATGCGCGACGGCCAAGTCCAAGTGTTCTTTGCGCTCGGCGGCAATTTTCTGTCGGCCACGCCGGACACGCACGTAACCGCAAGGGCGCTGCAACGCTGCAAACTGACAGCGCATGTCGCGACCAAGTTGAACCGCGCGCATTTGGTCCATGGAAAAACTGCGTTGATTTTGCCGTGTTTGGGCCGAACGGAACGCGACAGCCAGAAGTCGGGCAGTCAATTTGTCACCGTTGAAAATTCAATGGGCGTGGTCAGCGCTTCGCGCGGTCGACTGCGCCCCGCATCGCCGCAATTGCTGTCTGAACCGATGATTGTCGCGCGGTTGGCGGCGGCTACTTTGGCTGACCACACACAGGTGCCGTGGCTGGAGATGGCCAATGATTACGATCTGATACGCGAGCGTATTTCGCACGTGGTGCCGAGATTTGCCGATTTCAACGAGCGAGTTCGGCAGCCGGGAGGTTTCGTTTTGCGCAACGCCGCGCGGGAACGCGAATTTTTGACATTCGATGGCAAAGCACGCTTCACGGTGCACCCGACACCGCAACTCAAGCTTGAAGCGGGGCAACTGCTGATGATGACGATTCGCAGCCATGACCAGTACAACACCACGATTTATGGGTTGGATGATCGCTACCGCGGCGTGTTGCAGGGGCGACGCGTGGTGCTCGTTCACCGCGATGATTTGCACGATCGCGGCCTCAAGGAGCTGGATTTGCTGACAATTACCAGTCATTTTCGCGACGAATTGCGCCACGCCGAAGGTTTTACGGCCGTGGCGTACGACTTGCCGCGCGGCTGCATCGCAACCTATTTTCCCGAAGCAAATTGTCTAGTTCCGCTAGGACAGCGCGCCGATCGCAGCCACACACCGGCCTCCAAAAGCGTCGTGGTTACCCTGCAGCGATGTGGCGAGAGCGCCGGATAGCGCCCACCCCTGTCAATTGGCAAGCGATTTTTGGCAGTTGACTGCGGACAGCCTGCGTCGTAGGCTTAGGCGACGGCACATCGCCGCAGCGGCACTCGTTATGGCCCAGTTCGACAACACCCACCAGATTGGCGAAATCTTTGGCGAACGCTTCACGTTGGTGCGCTGCGTCGGTCGCGGCGGCTTTGGCGAAGTTTGGCTGGCTGAAGCCCGCGACACCGGCCAGCGCGTAGCTATTAAGATTCTTGTGCAATACGACGACGACGCGGGTAGAATCGTGGCCCAGCGCTTTTTGCGCGAAGCCCAGACGATCGCGACATTGACGCATCCAAATACGGTTCGGCTCTACGATTTTGGCACCCAGGCGGACGGCACGCTGTATATGGTGCTGGAATATTTGGAAGGCGAAACGCTTGAAGAGCGCTGCGAACGGTTGGACGCCAATAAGCAGACGCTCTCGCAAGCTGAGACGCTGGAAATCGGCATCCAAGTCTGCAAAAGCCTGGCTGAAGCCCATGCCGCTGGCATCGTGCACCGCGACATCAAGCCGAGCAATTTGATGCTGGCCAAAGTGCCGGGCGACGATGAAATGGTCCGGGTCCTGGATTTCGGCGTGGCGCGCACACGAACTTCCAAGCTGACGGCGGGCGGGCAAGTGTTGGGCACGCCGCAATACATGAGTCCTGAACAGTGCTTGCGTTCCGAAGTCGATGGGCGCGCCGATTTGTATTCATTAGGCGTGGTGCTTTATCGCTGTGTTTGCGGCCGTGCGCCCTACCACGGCAAGCCCCATGCGGTGATCATGGGGCATTTGAGCGGTGAAATCCCCAAGCTGCGGCTGACCGCGCGCGTGCCGATCACCGCTGCCTTCGCCGCGATCGTCGAACAATTGTTGCAAAAGCAACCGGAAGATCGCTTTGGTTCAGCGCGCGAGTTGCGCGCGGCACTGGAATCGGTCCTTGCTTCCACCAGCAGCGCGATTACGGTCAATGAAGTGCCGTCGGCGCATTCCGACGAGTTCGCGGCGACCGCGGCGATGCAACCGCGGTCACGGACCACGAGCGCAGGGGCCCGCGGCACACTGCATGAAGAGAACCAAAACGATACCTTGGTCCAGCAAGGTCCGACGTTCAGAACCAAGCTGGGGCCGGAATCGTGACGGTTGCTTGACTTGATAAGTGGAATTGTTGACTGTGTAAGTCGGCGCTTTTGCGTTTGCGCGTTGCTTAATTTGGCCCCCAATCCCCCCGAATTCCAAGGTGAGGCGTCTATGTTATTGAAATACGGTCGTTTGAATTCCTTAGCTTTGGCCACCGCCGCGGCTTTCGCAGGGGTAGCGCTCAACGCCTGCGGCACAGATTCTTTGACCGACGGTGTGGTCAACGCCGGTTCGGTCGACGCCGACGCGAATGGTCAATTGTCTGAGGTTCAAACAGGGGTTGACGCCACTGTCGATCCAAATGCCGACGGCGGCAAGGGCGGAAGCGACGCAGCCAACGTCGATACGGCGAACGGCGGAGCGGACGGCACGGATTCACCCGGCCAAGACGCGGTCGACAAGGACGTTGCAGCCAATGAAATCGGAGAAAGCGACGGCGCTGGAGAAGAAGTCGCCGAAGGTGACGCGGCCAACGGCGATGCGACAGCCGGTGACGGCGGTGGCGGCGGAAGCGACGCGACCGATCAGGAGATCAACGGCGGCGACGCTGCGAGCGGTGATGCGGCCGTGGGCGACGCAGTCGACAACGACGGCGCTGTCGGTGACGCGGTTGGGGTCGATGTCGCTACCGGCGGCGATGCGGCGCCAGATGGCATCCTTGGCAATGATTCAAGTGGCTTAGACTCAAATGGCGTTGACGCAAATGCTGCTGACACCAAGCCCGATGTACCGGTCGCCTGCAAAATCGATGGCGATTGCCCAAGCGCCGGATCGTGCGCGACGGCAAACTGCGTTGCTGGCACTTGCGTTGCAACCCCCAAAGGCGACGGCGTGATTTGCGACGACGGTGACTTGTGCACGGCGAGCGACGCGTGCAAAGCGGGCGCTTGCGTCGGCGCTGCCAAAAACTGTGACGACAAGAATAGTTGCACAGACGACAGCTGCAAAGCCGGCGTTTGCTCCAATTCACCCAATGCGGGCAAGTGCGACGATGCAAATGCTTGCACGACAAATGACGCTTGCAAAGCCGGTAGTTGCACGGGCGATGCCGTCAAATGCGATGACAGCAATGTCTGCACCGACGACAAGTGCGACACCAAGACCGGATGTGTCCACGCCAACAACACAATCGCTTGTGATGACGCAAGCTTGTGTACCAGCGGCGACAAGTGCGCGGCGGGCATTTGCGCGGGCGCCAACAGCGTGGATTGCGACGACGGCAACCCGTGCACCAAGGACGGCTGCGATCCCAAAAGCGGGTTGTGCGGCTTCTTGGCGTCGGCGACCGGCAGCCCTTGCGAGGACGGCAACGTCTGCACCACCGGCGACGGCTGCAACCAAGGCAAATGCAAGGCCGGACCGGCCAAAGATTGCAGTGACGGCAACGCCTGCACCGACGACACCTGTGACGGCAAGACGGGCTGCGCATCGGCCAACAACGTGGCGGCTTGCGACGACGGCAACGCTTGCACGGACAAGGACTTGTGCGCTGCCGGCAAATGCGCTGGCGCGGCCAAAGTTTGCACCGACGGCAACGTTTGTACCGACGACAACTGCGATCCGGTCAAAGGCTGCCAGTACCCCGGCAACCTTGCTCCTTGTTCGACCGGCGACAAGTGCGTGTTCTCAACATGCAAAGATACAAAGTGCGTGGCCGGCGCAAAAATGGATTGCGCGGACAATACGCCCTGCACGGCCGACACCTGCGATAGCAACATCGGTTGCTTGCACACGAATTTAGCCGACGGCAGCCCGTGCGCCCCCGGCGATCTGTGCGTCGGCCCGTCGACTTGCACGGTCGGCAAGTGTTCAAGTGGCGCCAAGACCAACTGCGACGACGGCAACGTTTGCACCAGCGACGCTTGCGACGGCAAAACGGGCTGCCTGTGGGCGCCCAACGTGTTGCCGTGCGATGACGCCAATGCCTGTACAATCGGCGACATCTGCGGCGTCGTGCCTGGCAAAGGGCCCGCGTGCACCAGCGGTAAACCGATCGATTTGAAGAAATGCGACGACAGCAACTTGTGTACCGACGACAGCTGCGATCCCAAAGCCGGTTGCGTGCACGCCAACAACGCCGTGGCCTGCGACGACAGCAACGTCTGCACAACTGGCGAACATTGCTCAGCTGCCAAATGCCAAGGCGGCAAGGCCACCGATTGCGACGACGGCAAAGTCTGCACCAATGATCTGTGCGATCCAATCACCGGCGTTTGTTCGTGGGTCGGCAACAACAATCTATGCGATGACGCCAACGGCTGCACGATCGGCGATGTCTGCGCCGGCGGCAAGTGCGTAAGCGGCAAGGCAAAAAATTGCGACGATGCGAGTCTGTGCACCAACGATTCCTGCGATGCGAAAAGTGGCAACTGCGTGTACGCGCCGGCAATCAATTGCGACGACGGCAACGTGTGTACCGATGACAGTTGCGATGGTAAAACCGGTTTGTGCCTGCACGCCAACAACAAAGGGCCTTGCAGCGACGGCAACCTTTGCACAAGCGGCGACACCTGCGACGGCAACAGCAACTGCGCAGCCGGCGCCCTGCTTAAATGCGACGATGGCTTGGCGTGCACGGCGGACTCTTGCGATGTCGCAACGGGTAAATGCGTATTTGTGAACGTCGCCGATGCCACACCTTGCGACGACGGCTTGGCCTGCACCGCGTCAAGCGCCTGCAAGGCCGGCAAATGCGCTGCAACTGCGCCGTGCATCTACCTAAACGATCCGTTCACCTGTGCCCTCGCAGGCTATGGCTGGACCATCGATGTGCCGAAGTCGCCGTTTGACAACGTGCCGCGCAATGTGAAGTGGAAAGTTGATATGGTTCCGCCAGTTGGCTCACCGGAGCAAATCGCCGCACACCAGTGCTCGATGAATTTCAACAACGATGTCAATACTTGCGATGGGTATAAGTTCAATGGCCAAGGGTACTGCATCGCGCCCGCAGGCACGACCCGATCGCCGGCAATCGACTGGACCAATGTCAGCGCGTTAACCGTGAATACACCGGTGGTTGTGTTTGATGCGTACTACGATGTCGATCCGACGTGGAATGGCGGAGGTCCATCGGATGCGCCGTATGTTGTCATTCGCGATACAACGAATAATGCAGTGTTAGCGTCGGCCTACTTGAGCAAAGATCCGCAAAATCTGAAGGTTTGGCGCCCCAATTTGTCCTTGCCGCTGACGGCCGCTTACGGCCACAAGTTTCAGGTGCAGTTCCTGTTGGCTGAGCCTGACGCCGGCAACGCCTACACCGGTGAGCAAGGTACCGGATTTTACGTCGATAATGTCGTCGTGAAAGCCAATATGAACTAGCCGCCAATGGCCAGCCCCGCGATCATTTGGCCGCTGGGCGATGCCCTCTCCGACGCCAACGGCCTGACGCTGGACGGCCAGTCGGTCGCCGCGCTTGCGCACATCCACGGCACGCCGCTCTATTTGTACAGCGCCGCGGCCATCAAGCGACGATTGGCAGAACTGCAGGCGGCGCTTGCGCAAACGGGCGCTGCGCACCGCATTCATTACGCAATGAAGGCCAACCGCTTTGAACCGTTGCTGAAAGTGATGCACGAACAGGGTGTGCAGATCGACGCCTGTTCACCGCGTGAAGTTGAATTGGCGCTGCGTTTGGGTTGGCGCAAAGAACAAGTAAGCGTCACGGCCGGCATGTTGAGCAACAACGATTTGGTCTGGCTCGCCAACGCCGGCGTGCATCTAAATCTGGATACTTTCAGCGCTTTGCGCCGGTATTCGCCGCTCGTGCGCCACGACACTTCGGTGGGTCTGCGCATCGACCCGGGCATCAAGGCCGGTTGGGGCGGTGAAGACCGCTTGGCCTATGGCAACGCCAAATTTGGCTTCGATGCAAGCCAAGTCGCTGAAGCTTTGGAGTTTGCCCACACACAGGACCTCAACGTCGATACCTTGCATGTGCACGTCGGCTGGGGGTTGCAGCAGAGCGCGGCGCCGCTGCTCGCGCAGGTGTACGCGCGTATGGCCGCGTGGGCGCAGGCGTTTCCGAGCGTGCGCACCCTCAACGTTGGCGGCGGCTTGTGCGCCAAACAGCGCCCCGAGGACGACCCGCTGTCGCTGCAAACTTGGTCCGACCTTTTGCGCGAACATTTGGCGGCCACCGGTTGTGAAATCGCTTGTGAACCGGGGACTTTCTTAACGGCGACGGCTGGCTTGCTCGTTTGCGAGGTCAATACCGTGGAGCGGCGACCACACGCAAACTGGATCGGCATCAATGCCGGGCACAACGTCAACGTTTACCCGGGGCAATATGGGATTCCGCTGGCGCTGATACCAGTTGCGCAGCCGTTGGCGGCGGCGAACCACAAGTTCAACGTTGCGGGCAATATCAATGAGGCGACAGACGTTTGGGCCAGCGATGCGGCCCTGCCGATGCTACAAGAGCGCGATCTACTGGCACTTTATCCGGTCGGCGCCTATGGCAGCAGCATGGCCAGCGACCACTGTATGCGCGGTTGGGCCAAAGAAGTGATGATTTAGCTTTGCTTTTTGGCGATGGTGCTATTCACCGCTGCGAAAAATCTTCAGCAGGCGCTTCAGCGGATCGTAGTACTCGTCAACTACGCGTTCTTTCAAAGGAATAATCGCGTTGTCGGTGATCGTGATGCCTTCTGGGCAAACTTTGGTGCAACACTTGGTAATGTTGCAATAACCGATGCCGTGGGCCTGCTTCAATTCCGGCAAGCGATCCTCGGTGTCCAGCGGATGCATCTCCAGCGCCGCCGTATAGACGAAGAAACGCGGTCCTATAAATTCATCGTGTTTCTCATGGTCGCGCAGCACATGGCAGACGTCTTGGCACAGGAAGCACTCGATACACTTGCGGAATTCTTGTACGCGGTCGATGTCTTCCTGCTGCATCCGCCAAGTGCCGTCGGGCGCATCTGGCGCGCGCGGTTTGAATTTCTTGATGCCTTTTTTGACCTTGAAATTCCACGACACATCGGTAACCAAATCACGCACTTTTGGAAACGCGCGCATCGGCTCGATCGTCACGGGCTGCGTCAAGTCGATGTCGTTGCAGCGCGTCATGCACATCAATTTGGGCATGCCGTTGATTTCAGCCGAACAACTGCCGCATTTGCCGGCTTTGCAGTTCCAGCGCACGGCCAAATCGTTGGCTTGCGACGCTTGGATGTCGTGCACGATGTCGAGCACAACGGTGCCTTCACTGACTTCGGCTTGATAATCCTTCAGTTCGCCGCCGCTGGCGTCGCCGCGGAAAATTCGAAAAGTTGCGTTAGCCATGGACAGACTCCTTCAGCTACTTCATTTCTTCAATGATCGCCGCAAGATCGGCTCTCAATGCGGGTACCGGCTCTTCGCGCAGTTGCATCGCGCCGTCATCGCCTTTCTTGATCACGATGTTAACTAAGGCAAAATGCGGATCCTTGTTTGGATAATCATCGCGGAAGTGGCCGCCCCGACTCTCCTTGCGCAAAATCGCGGCCTTGGCGATCGCTTCGGAAACCGTAAGCATATTGTGCAGATCCAGCGCCGTGTGCCAGCCAGGGTTGAATTCGCGGTTGCCGCTGACCGTCACCTGTGCCGCGCGGGTATGCAGATCTTGCAACCCTTGGACAGCGCGAACCATTTCATCCTCAAGCCGCACAATGCCGACCAGATCTTGCATCATATTCTGCAGGTGATGCTGAACCTTGTACGCGCCTTCGCTCTCGCCGCCCTCGCGGCCAAACGGTTCGAGGGTCTTGGCCGCCGCGGCCTCTATTGCCGCCTCGCTCGGCTCGCCGCGGCCGTTTTCCTTTGCGTATTTAGCGGCATACTCGCCAGCGCGCTTGCCAAAAACCAACAGATCCGACAGGGAATTGCCACCCAACCGATTGGCGCCGTGCAAGCCAGCGGCACATTCGCCAGCCGCGAACAGGCCGGGAATATTGGACATTTGTGTGTCGCCGTCGACGCGCACACCGCCCATGATGTAGTGCGTCGTCGGCCCGACTTCCATCGGCACAGCTGTAATGTCAATATCCGCCAACTGCTTGAATTGATGGTACATAGACGGCAATTTCTTCTTGATGTGCTCGGCGCCGTTGGGCACCCGCGACTTGATCCACGCGATATCCAAAAACACGCCGCCGTGGGGCGAACCACGCCCAGCCTTGACTTCGCGCATGATGCAGCGGGCGACGTGGTCGCGCGTGAGCAACTCTGGCGGACGACGGGCATTTTTGTCGCCTTGGGTGTAGATCCAGCCTTCTTCCTCGTTGTCCGCGGTCGCCGCTTTGTAATTGTCGGGGATGTCGCTGAACATAAAGCGTTTGCCTTCACTATTGCGCAACACGCCGCCCTCACCGCGCACGCCTTCAGTGACCAAAATGCCGCGCACCGACGGCGGCCAAACCATGCCAGTCGGATGAAATTGCACAAATTCCATGTCCATCAGTTCGGCGCCTGCCTGATACGCCAAGGCATGGCCGTCACCGGTGTATTCCCAACTGTTGGAGGTAATCCGAAAAGCCTTACCAATGCCGCCGGTTGCCAACACGACCGCACCAGCTTTGAACAGGTGCAGCTTGCCTTTTTCACGGTCGTAACAGAAAACGCCCGCTATCCTATCGCCATCTTTGAGCAATTCGACAACGGTCACTTCCATGTGCACGTCGATGCCTTGGTGAATCGCGTGATCCTGCAGCGTGCGGATCATCTCAAGCCCAGTGCGATCGCCAACGTGCGCAAGGCGCGGATATTTATGCCCGCCGAAATTGCGCTGCAAAATCTTGCCATCGGGGGTCCGGTCGAAAACCGCGCCCCATTTTTCCAATTCACGCACGCGATCAGGGGCTTCCTGAGCATGAAGTTCTGCCATGCGCGGGTTGTTGACGTACTGGCCGCCGCGCATCGTGTCGGCAAAGTGCACGCGCCAGTTGTCGCGGTCGTCGACGTTGCCCATGGCAGCGGCCATACCGCCTTCGGCCATGACGGTATGGGCTTTGCCAAGCAAGGACTTGCAGATCAGCCCGACGGATACGCCGTTGGCCGCTGCCTCGATCGCGGCACGCAGTCCTGCGCCGCCCGCACCGATGACGAGAACATCGTGCTCATGGGTAATGTACTGATCCATTTCTAAATCCTCGATATTACGCTAAATAATACGGAAATCGTGCCAAATGCCCATCGACAACATGCGCACGTACAAATCCGCGAACATCACGCCAAATAGGCTGGCCCAAGCAAAAAGCTGGTGGCGCGCATTTAGGTAGCTGGAGCATTCGTATGCTTTTTTCTGCATCGGCCGCCCAGTGAGCTTGTTGCGCCAGCCGCCGACCAAATGGCGGAACGAATGGCAACCTAGCGTGTAACCACTCAAAAGCGTTGTATTCAACAGCAAGACCAGCGTGCCAAACCCGACGCCAAAATGTTCGACGTGATCGGGGCCTTCAAACCACAGCGCCTTCCAGACATCGTGCGACAGCAGAAACAGAAAAATCACAGCGATGTACATGAAATAGCGGTGAACATTTTGCAGGATCAACGGCATCGTCTTTTCGCCCAAGTACGACTTGCGCGGTTCACCGACGGCACAGGCGACCGGATCTGCCCAAAAAGCTTTGTAATACGCACCGCGGTAGTAGTAGCAGGTAAAACGGAAGCCGCCGGGCGCCCATAAGATGAGCAAAGCCGCGGAGAACGGTATCGCGGACGGCCACCACGCGGGCTTTGGGCCAAACATGGCGTGCGGCGACGGGCCCCACAATTCCGGCGAGTAGAACGGCGAGAGATAATTGCCGAAATGGTAGTATTCGCCCTGAAACGCACCCCAAGTGGCGTAACAGATGAACAGCGACAGACCGAGAAAAGTCAGCAACGATTGTAGCCACCACGCGTCTTTGCGCGAAGTTTGGCCAAAACGCAGGCGTTCTGTGGGGATATACGTGCCAGCCATGGGCGAGATCTCCGCTGCCCAGTGCGGGCTGCGCGGCCAAACTAGACGCGGAGGGCGGCTTTTGTCAAGTCGTTGCCGCGTTTGGTCGCTCAGCAGCTGTGAAATAGCCATTTCACAGCTGCTGAGCGGTTTCACCCACCACGACGTAACCGACAAAGCGCACTTGCACCTGCAAACGCCCGTTGGCGGCAGTCACCGAATCCAGTGTTAGTTCCTTAACATCCACCCGCACCGGCATCGATTGTCCGGCGACCTGCACGGTTTGTTGCAACGCCGCCAGTTGCTGGCGCGCTTGTTTGTCGACCTCTGCCCGTGAAATCTTCAGTCTTTCCTGCACAACTTCGGTGATCTGCGAGCGTTTGAGCATCGCGCCGACGCTGGCCAAACTGTCCTGCGTTTGCAAGTCCACCTGAATCTGGCCCATTTGCACATGCGTCGCCGTCAATTCAGGCACACCCCAAAGCAGAAATTCGCCTGAAAGCTCGCGGGTTATCGGGATGAACAGAAACGATTCCTTTACTTCACCGACAATTTGCGCCCGCACCAGCAGCGCGCCTTTGGCCGTGTCAAGCCGCAAACCGTTGACCTCAATCCACCCTTGATCTGCCTGCCCTTTTTTGCCCAGCGGCATTTTGCCCAACGCCTTCAACTGCGCCAACATTTGCGCCTGCACCGCGTCAAGACCGATACCAATCGGAAGAACTAGTTTAGTTTCTGGATGTTGCAAGTCATCGCTCAGCGCCATCGGCACGCCGCGGCGACCGGCATCGCGGGGCTCTGGCGCGCACGGCTGCTCGACAGTCGGCTGCGCGGCCACGCTCACGGCCATGCGCAGCGAATTCGGCTCCACGACCGGTTGCCCCAGTTGCAGCGATAACGGGCGGAGCTTCAGGCAGGCGTTTTGTGCAAGATTCATCGGCATTTGCAGCGCTTTGACCAACGGCCCTGTCACATCTGTGGTCGGCACGGTCAGCGTTTTGAGGTAATTTGCCACTTCCTGCGCGCCGACTTGCTCCAATCGGGCGGCCAAACCGTCGAGCATCACACGCAAAGGTCCACCGATCTCCGTGCGATCGAGCGACACGCGCACCACCGGATCCGCCAGCCGCAACGTCCCCGCATTGTCGAGCAGCGGTTTGGCACACGCGTCGATCCACGCGCCGATGTTGCGTTGCAGTGTCTGGCCCATGGCGCTGACTTTGCCATTACCTTGAAATGGCAGCATAAAGCACATTCGACCGTTCTGGCCGCGCACCGACGTGGGTCCGGACTTTTTGACCTCAACGGTCCAGTCGAGGACCATCGCTTTGTCAGCACGCTGGATCGGCGGGATTTTTTGCGCATCGACCAAAGCGCCGAGCGTTTGCAACGGCACCCGCGCCACCGCGGCGATGTAACTGATTTCATTGGAAGGTGGCAGCGGCGTGACTTGGCGAATATCCGGCGTTGGCGCGACCAAATGCAACGCGCAACCGTTGAGCCCGAACAAAAGCGCCAGAATATTCTGGGCCTTCATCAACCGACGCCCAACAATTCCACGTCGAAAATGAGCGTGGCGTCCGGCGGGATGAGGCCTGGATAACCCCTGTCTCCGTAAGCCAATTTGCCCGGAATGGTCAATTGGCGCTTGCCGCCGACGGCCATGGTCGCGACGCCCTCGTCCCAGCCTTTGATGACCTGGCCTACGCCGATGACAAATTGGAAAGGTTGGCCGCGATCGACAGAACTATCGAATTTCTTTCCGTCTGTTAGCTTGCCCGTGTAATGAACTGTGACGGTTTTGCCTTTGACGGGCGTTGCGCCGCTGCCGACAACTGAATCTGTGTAACCGAGGCCGCTGGGGGTGGTGATCATCGCCGATTTCCTTCAAAAAATGTGAAATTACTTGCTTTTCTTGGCAGCCGGGGCCTTTTTCACCTTCGGCGGCATTTGCGCGGTCGCTTCGAGCGCTTCACCTGTCAGCAAGCGGAGTTCCGCGTCAGTCAGCGCCTCGGTGTCCACTTGCAGATATTCCTTCCACGCTCGGCCCGCCATGGGCTCAAAAATGCGCAATTTTCCAGTCGCCATCGCGGCCGCACGTTCAACGCCCACGCGCACCACGACGGACTGGGCGAAAGTGCCGAAAAACATATGGCCATTTACAAACGCGCACGGGTGGCCAAACATCTGGCCCTTGACGGCGCGCATGTCGGGCGGCACGTTGCGATCGTAATAAGCTATGGTATTTGCATTGGGTTTTTCCATCGCGAGCGAACCTGCCTTGCTGATGCTGTCGGGCACGGTCAGGCCGTCGTCACAGCGACGCCGGCCCGAAATACGGCGGGATTGTATCTGTAAAGCTGCGGCGTGGCTAGGTTGATTCGGAGCGATGAGGCGATCGGCCGCTTAGCGCCAGGGCTATCGCAAGAACGATCACGGGGCGTTAGGCTGAGGCCGCGGGCAATAATCGAAGAAAACCTCAATCGCGGCAATGCGTTGGACTGAAGTCCACCGCTACAGTTCGAGATGTCCCTCCGGGACAGGACGCGAGCGTGGCCCAGAAAATCTTCAGAATCCGCCAACCTGGGTATTGCGGTCCAAGCCATGCCATTTGGGGAAAGCTGTAATAATTTCCATAGCCTGTCCCGCAGGGACATCTTGATTTGTAGCGGGGGACTTTAGTCCCACGCGTCCCGGCGATGTTCGCCTACCGTCGCGAGGTCGTGATCCACCTGG
>CAMDBH010000069.1 GCA_945889325.1 Klebsiella pneumoniae | reverse complement strand
GGGTCCTTCAACGTAGCCTGCACGCTGCCAAAGAACTTTGGATCCCAATAATCCAAGGTCCATTCGGCGACATTGCCAGCCATGTCATAAGCGCCATAAGGACTAGCACCTTGCACAGATCCGCTGCCGATAAGATAGGTTGTGGGCGGCCCACCGCAGGTCTTGATAATGCCGGACTTTCCAGGCGGGAAATCGTTAAAAACCGCATGTTTACCGCAAACCGGCGCGTCATTGCCCCAGGCATACGTGAGCGCCGTCGCCGCACAGTCGTTGCCCGATTGCGCGTCGCAGACACCTCTTGCGCCTTTCTCCCACTGCGCTTCGGTCGGCAAATCGCCACCTATCCATTGGCAGTACGCCCGAGCCTGCGCCCAATCGACGCCGTTGACCGGATGCTGTTCTTTGCCCGCGACGTTCCAAGTAGAATACTGCCCGGTGAGCGGTGTCGTGCAACCGGCATAGCTGTTGGCGAAGCAAGCCGTGTAGTTCGCCGCGCTAACTTCATAAACACCCAACCAATACGCCGACATGTCGACAAGATGCTGGGGTTGCTCATCGGCCTGACAGCCGCCATCGAGCGCGGCATTGCAACCCATCCAAAAAGTCCCAGCCGGCACCAACGTCCATTGGTAACCCTTGGCATCGACCGAGAAGCAATGGCCGTTGCTGCAAGTGCCCTTGCCGCCACCGCAACTGTAGCCATCGACGCCGCAGCCGACGGCGTTCAATGGCCCGCAGCCTTCATCGGTTTGGCCGTTGCAATTGTCGTCAATGCCGACGGTTGCGCAATCTTCTTTGGCGCTCGGATTGGTGACAACGCCGATGCAACTGCCGCCCGAACATTTGTCGCCGCCGGTGCACGCTTTGCCATCGTCGCAAGCGGTCGCGTTAGGGCCATGCAAGCAGCCGCTCAAATTGCACGCGTCGTACGTGCAAGGATTTTTGTCGTCGCAAATGCTGATATCCAAAGTGGAATTGCAACTGCCGCTGTCCGGTACGCAAGTGTCCACCGTGCACGGATTGCCATCATCGCACAATTTGGCCTTGCCGTTGCAAACGCCGAACACGCAACTGGCTGATGTCAGACAGCCGTCCGCGCTACAAGCTGCGCCATTGGCTAAAACCTTGAAAGAACATGAATTAAGTGTCGGATCGCACGCATCCGCCGTGCAAGGATTGCCGTCGCTGCACACCGTCGGATGCGCAACACATTTGCCGCTATCGCACACCAAATCCACGCAGCCTTTGCTATCGCCGCAGGATCCGGAGCGCGGCACGTTCTTGCAACCGCTCACGACATCGCAATAATCCAAGGTGCAAGCGTTGTTGTCGTCGCAAGACAGCGCGCTCCCGACGCATTTGCCGCTCGAACATTTGCCACCCGTGATGCAAGCGTTGGCAACGGAGCACGGCAGGCCGTCCGCTCTGGGCGTAAACACGCAGCCCTCAGCCGGTTGGCAAAGCACGGTGTTGCAAACCGGCGGTTGGCACAAGCGCACGTCGCCGCCTTTGCACACGCCGTTGGCGCAGACATCGCCTAAGCATTCCGTATCTTTACACAACAAGTCGCCCGTGCAAAGGTCGTGGTCCGTGCAAGGTCCGTCTTTGGCCGTGTGGCTGCAGCCGCTTTGCGGATCGCAAGTGTCGCTGGTACACAAGTTGTTGTCATTGCAGCTTTTTTCTGTGGGTTTACAGGCTTTGGCGGTGCATAGTCCGCTGCACTTGCCGATGGTGCAGCTTTGGCCGTCTTTGGCGACTTGCTCACAGTGGCCCGCCGTGCAAATCGCTGAACGACAGCTGCCGGCGGGCAAAAACGCCACGCACGCGGCCGCGTCGGCGCAAACCACGCTGGTCGCGGGCACGCAAGTGTTGTCGACGCACAAATTGTCGCCGCATTCGTCCGACGATTGACAAAAAGCCGCGCACAAGTTGGCTTGACAGCGGCCGGATTCGCATTCGGCGTTGGCGCCGCAACTGGCTCCGAATTTGCGCGGCCGCGTTGTACAAGCGCTGAACATTAGCGCAAACAGGCAAAGCGTCGCGAGGATCTGGACTGGCATCCTTATTCCTTTCGCGGTCGAGAAGTGCGTCGACGCCGAGACAGCTGATTGATTTTACTGCAATTTCAAATTTCGCCGCTGCGTGTTGCGGCGTGGGCAACGTACAGCGGTGATGGGGCGGCGTCAAGCAGCGGTCGCCGCTGGCCGTAGATTGCGGCGGATGGCGACGGATGGCGGCGGATGGCGACGGAAGCGTTGGCCTTTTGGGGGGTTAAAAAGGTGTCAGGTATTACTTGTTACTTGTTTCTGAAAGAAACAAGTAACAAGTAATACCTGACACCAGCCATCACTACCGCGCTGCACAGCGCCCATCGATGCACTTGAAGCCATAGACGCAGCGCGGGGCACCGTCGTAGCCTGCGTCCGGCGGACAGGCGGCACCGGCTGCCAAGCGATTGCGGCAAAAACCCGATACGCAAGTCAGATCCAAGCCACCACCGCCGCAATAACCTGTACACGGGTGGCCTTCGGCGATTTGGCGGACGCAAATTCTGCGCTCGAGGTCGCAAAGCCAAGGGCTGGCGCAAAGCCGTTCGTTGGCAGGGCGCGGCGCACAGGGCTCTCCTTCGCTTGGCAGTTGGGCGCACTGGCCTGGATTTGTTGCGCTTGCCCCAAGGCAGTACGTTGCGTCCGAGGGTTCGCACTGCGCTTCGTGTAGGCAAGGTCCGCCGACTTGTTGTTTTCGCGCGCAGATTCCGCCGGTGCCTTGTGGGACGCAGACAAGGCCCTTTTCGCAGGAAATCCAAGAGTATTCAGGATCACACGGGCCGCCCACACCGTAGCGCGCACTGCAGCGATTGCCGTCCGGCGCCGCTAGGCATGAAAGGCCTTCGCGGCATGCCCCATACGTCTTCGGGCAAACTTGCCCAACGCCCAGCCGCTCACGGCAAACCGCGGGTGACGCGTCATCGTCGCACCACAAATCGTCGGCCCCATTGAAGCAGATGTCTTTGCAGGGTGCTCCGACGGTCTTGCCGCAGGCTCGGCATTTGCCGTCGACGCAATCCAAATCTTGATCGCAGTAGGTTTGCCGATCGCAGGGTTGCCCCGCAGCCGCGCGCTTTCGCCCACAAACCCCTGCAGCGAGATATTCGTGATTGCAATCCTCGCCCAAGCACTCTTCGCTAAACCAGCAGGTGCCACCGTCAGCCACGGTGCCGCGGAACACCTGCGCGCAGACGGCTGGTTCAACGCCGTCGCAGGCATACGCCTGCGCCTGTACGCAACGCGCCGCCGCCAACGGGTCATAGGTCAATCTGCCATGGGCAAGCCCTTCCAGATACGGCGGTTCCGTGATGCGGCGGCCGATCGCCATTGTGGCGCGACAGGCTTGCGGGTCGTTGCCCATCTTGTGCGGCGGCGGACAGCGAAGGATGTGATCGCAGTAAGCTTCGTCCCGCGCCAAATGGTACCGTTGCTGCGGCAGCGGCAGCGGGTCACCATGCGCGGCCGGCGGCGCGTTCGGCAACGGCGGTAGGTGCAACGGCAACGCGATTTCCGCGCCCGATGGCGGAGCCGCTGCGGGGACAAGTGCGGTATTTTGCTTAGATTTTTCGCGCGCGACGTGCGCTGCAACGACAAGTGGCGGCGCCGCAGCGCGCCCCGACAGAAGCCACACTGCGAGCGCGACCGAGAAAACAAGGCAGAGCCAAACAAGTCCTCGGCGCCGGCCTGCCTGCACGATCACTTCCAATCCCGCAGTTCGGTTGAGCCGGTGCTCGCGGAAAATTTCTTTAGTTATAACCGGTTAATGCCTAAATGGCGCTTGCCTAAACAAGTAACAAGTAATACCTGACACCTTTTGCTCAGCGCAACCAAATGGTCAAGCCGTTGCCCCAGTGGGAGTCCATGGAATCATGCCATTTGTTGCCATCCTTGTCGTCGGTTCCTGAGCAGATCGCGGTGTAAGTCGGGGCGACGTCGCCGTTGAGGCGCATGTGGATGGTGCTGCTGCTGCTGAAACCGAATGCACTGAGGTCCATCCCGCTCAACTTGGTCGTATCGCCGTCGTAAGCGATAGTGCCGTTGCCGCAGAATTTGCTCATGCCGACGTCGGCACATACCTTGGTCGGTGTGGCGTCGCCGTTGAACCATTTGGCCAATGCCGCTGGGTCTGCGCCTTTGTAAAAACTGGCAGTTTGCGCCAAATCGTCCTCGGCAATCGTTGTAAATCGCGCAAGGGTGTTGGCGGTGGCATAAGCGGTAAATTTGCCGGCACCAAACGACGCCAAACCGGCATTCATCACGACAGCAGGAGCCGCCAATAACCCTGTATTTAAACTCTGTTGAAACCAATCGTGTGGTTCATCGGCGCCCTCTTTGTTGGCGACGTTGACCTTGGCAATCAGGGTCCAACCGCCAGTTGCAATATCGCAATACGCTTGAAACGCCGCATTGGGACCCGCGCCATCTGGGTCAATTGTGTAAACGCCATCGGCACTTGTCGGATCTTGGTCAAAAATCGCTTTGCACATCACTGCAGGGTTGTTGGCCGAACCGACGTCACTGCTCGATTTGAACGACACAAAATTTTTGCCATTGCAGACCATCAACTTGGTCGCGGTTGAGTCAAAATACGCCAAACCGACGCTACTGGCATCGCAGGCTACAGGAGCCGCGGCAGCGACTTGGAAGCGGAACAACTTCGCCTGATGTTTGGCAAAATCTATGTCGCCGCTTAAGACTGGCTTGGCAAGCGTAGTGGTGCCGGAAAAACCGACATCGGCGAGGAACGAATTGTCGGCCGCAAATGCGTTCTTGCCCGCCAAAGTTGCGAAAAGTGAATTGTCCGGTTTACCAGTAAGATCGGCATATTGCCCAGTTGATGCCACCTTGGACAACTTGCCTGCCGCCGTCAAATCGGCCACGGTTGCGCCGCTGAGCATCGCAGCTGTCACACAGCCGCTGCACTCTAATTTTGCAGCCGTTTTGGCAGAATTGGCTTCATCGGCGCTGGCTGCAAATTCGGCATTTTTGGCAGTTTGGGCAACCACTGCGCTGTCGGCTACTCCGCCCTTGGCAGCCGAACTGGCGTAATTGAAAGCGACATGTTTGGCTTCGATCGCCCCGGCAGCGATGTCGGAACCGCCTATGCAGCCTGAACAATTGACGTCGCCCGCCACGCTTGCGCGCTGCGCGTAAGGCACGGCGCGCAGGTGCGCGCGCGGGAGTTCGTTTTCGGCGGACACCGTTATGCCGACAAACTGCGCTTGGGCATTGGCAAAAAGCGCGCTGTCGAGTTGCTTGCTAGGATCGATGACGCCGAGCTCGATAGCAAAAGCGCCGCCAGAGACGGCAACGGCGAGAAATTTTTCCAAATAAATCGGCAACTGCGCTTTTTCATCGGCGTACAAAGCCACAGCTATCGGGTAGTTGCCGTCGGCTACTGGGCCACCGGCGGCTGTGCGCAGGCCGCCTTGCAGCGCAAGGACGGTTGATTCGGCGTAGGTTGGTGCTGCTGCGGCCAGCAGTAGCGCAGAAAGTGTCAGGGAGATCAGGGTTTTCATGATGGGGCCTGTTGCGGTTTTGGCGGCCGGTGAATGTGCCGCCGCAGCGTTCACCGACAATCTTTGGAAATTTCTCGTGCAGCAGCGGTTTGCCGCCTTGCTTGTCGCAAGGTGCGCTGATTTGGCTTGGAGGTCAAGGGGCTTGGGGTCGATGCCATCGCAGCAACGCCTTACCCGAAATCCGCGCAAAAACCCAATTGACCGCGACCTGCAAGTGGCGTAGATTGCAGCAGCGTCGGTTGCCCGCCCCCCCATCACCGGGGCCGGCTTGTGGCCCGTCGACTCGGAGCGCCAATGGATCCGCGATTTCTCGCCGCTGCGGAATTGGGCATTCGGCTTGAAGTCGTCAATGGCTTGCCGATTTGGGAGGCCCAACCAGTTTATCGCCACCAAAAAGCCGTACGGCGGATTGTCGATTCCATCGCCCGATCGCCCGCCCACGATTGCGCCTGCATCAGCGCCGAAGATGTGTACATTCAATTCGCCAATGGTCTCAAACGCCCTGATATTTCTATATTTTGCCGCGAACCGAACGAAAATGAGCAAGACGACGCGCTCGCGATGGTGCCAGAAGCGGTGATTGAAGTTGTCAGCAAGGGCTCTGAGGCAAAAGATCTTGAGATCGGGCCACCGTTCTATTTATCGCAAGGTGTCAAGGATGTTATTGTTTTTGATCCTGCAACGCTTTTGGTGCTGCACGTGCGGCACGGTCACGCTGAGCGTTGGACATCGCCCAAAAAGATTGAACTTGCTTGTGGCTGCTCGGTGATTGTTTAGACTTTTTGACCGGTAGCATCGCGGTTTGCAACGTTGGTTTTGCAACCTTGGTTTTGCAACTTTGGCTCTGGTCGCCACAATTTTGAATATCTTTTCATTTGAAATTGGCAGACTTCCTGCCGATATCGTCGGGACCCAGCATGCACTGCACCGGATCGGCCTCTGCGCGGTGTGATTGTTCTTGCGATTGCCGTAGCGACTAAACCGAAACCGCCCCACCTGCGTCTGAAACCCCTGGAGGTTTCTGATGGCACACAATTCGCTGGCAAATCCAAACCCAATCCACCAACCTAAACAACACGTTGCCGCGCGCTTCGCCCGCGGCGTGGCCGCGGGCGCGCTCGCGCTGGTCGCGCTGAGCGCGCCGGCGCCAGCGCACGCGGGAGAATCCAGCGATAATTCAATCCCTTCGTGGTGGACGTGGCTCCAAGCCCACGCCGAACCGACGCGCTTGGTCGAACCGATCTGGGGCACGGGTTCGATCGAATTGTCACATTCATCCGGGCGCTTACAAGCCACTTATGCCGCCAATATATCGGTCGGCGTCAAGGGCGAAGTTGAAATCGCGCTGCTAGGCGCTGGCGGCGCGGTGCGCGAAGTCAAATACGCCGGTGCTGACGCCGATTGGCTGGTGCGCGGTGGCGTGGTCATAGTGCGTCTCGGCGCCGAAGCGGCGCGCAACGGCGCGATCCACATTTCCGCGCAATGGCCATTGGATCCAGCCACCGGCCAGGCCATCGCGGTGCCCGTGCCCGCATGGCCGCACGGCAAAGTGAACATCAGCGGCAGTGAATTTGAAGTCTTCGGCCAAGACACCGACAACAACATCGGCGGCAACGTGCGCGCACTTTTGGTCCGCGGATCAGCTAGTTCCGCACCACGCATCCGCGCAGCGCGCTACAAAGTCACCTTGCGCCCCGGCGTGGCTGACATCGAATTGCGCGTCGAAGTCGAAGCCCGCGGTGCCGAAGCCAATATCACCTTAGCGCCCAAAGAGTTAGCCCTTGTCGACGTGCTCGTCGACGGCAAACCCGTCGCCGCCGTTGCCGACGAGGAAAACCACGCCGTCGCCCTGACCGGCCGCGGCTTGCGCGTCATTACCGCGCGTTTACAAGTACCTACTGATGGCGATGACACGGATCAAGGCATTGAAATCGGCCGCGTCGCTTCACCCATTACCGAAGTCGAAGTGCGTGTAGCAGGCAAGAAATCGGTGCGCTTTGAGCCAGAAGTGCCGCTGCAAACTAGCTTTTCCAATGGTCAAACCGTGGTGCGCAGTTATTTGCCGCCAGGAGATACGCTCAAAGTCGGTTTTTCCGTCGAAGGCGATGCCGTGGAGCGAACTGTGCGTTTTGCCGCCGAGACATGGCAAGTGTTGACGCTGGATGAAGGTTTGCTGCGCGGTAAGGCGACTTTTCAGCTGTCGATTGTGCAAGGCAAAGCGACTGCGATTCAAATTGCCCTGCCAGATGATGTGGTTATCGCCAATGTCGATGGTCCGCAGGTCGCGACTTGGGATGTGCTGGCCGCTGCTGGTGCGCTGCCACGCCGCGTGCGCGTCGGTCTGACCGACCCCGGCGGTGAAGCGGCTGGACCGGCGACCCGTAAAATCACACTAACTTTTGAGCGACCTAGCCCGCGCGAAGCCGGCGCGGCGCTTGAAGTGCCGCTGGTGCGGCCGATCGGCGCTTTCCGCGAAAGCGGTGCCGTGGTGTTGCTCGACGGTGAAAAAGTCGGCTTTGCAGCGCTCGAAGGCGCCCAAGGCTGGGTGCGCGCCGGTTTGGAGGCGCTACCGCCTGAAATTCGCACAGAATTGGATGGCCGCGCCGATCAGGTTTGGCGGCATATCGGCGCGCCGCCCAAGTTGGCGACCAAAATCTCAGCCGCCCGCGTGCGCGAAGTGCGCTTGGAAGCGCGCGGGACGGCGCTTGTGCGCATCGACGAGCGCGCGCTGCACGCGAGCCATGTCGTTGTTGTTGAAGTCAAAGCCGGACGCACCGACAAACTCATCCTCGACTTGCCCGACACGGTCGGCGAACCGCATGTCGTCGCGCCCAGTTTGAGCCGCGTCGCACCTGGGGAAGGCATTGTCGCCGACAAGGGCCGAAAATTTTGGGAATTGCGCTTTTCCACGGCGCTGGAAGGTTCAGTCCAATTGCAAATCGACTTGGAGCAACTGATCGCGGCGGACGTGACAAAATTGTCACTGCCCGAGGTGCGCATTCGCGGTGCCGAAGTCGAAGTCGGTGTGCTGGCCCTGTCGGCCGAAGCCGGTTTGGAACTGATCCCCAGTGCAAAAGGCGAAACGCGTCCCGTGCCAACCACTGAATTGCCCGAAGCTTTGGCGCGGCAGGCCGGCAGCGATTTGGTGGCGGGTTTTCGCTCGCCGCGCGGGGCGATACAATTGGAAATTGCGCTGCAACGCCGCGCAACCGTAGCCACCTTGGACGCTTTTGCGCGGCAGGTTTGGCTCGAAAGCAACGTGTTGAGCGATGGCCGCGTGGCCTCGCGCGCCGTGCTGGTTGTGGCCAGCGCGGGTCGTCCCGTCATCCGCGTGGCATTGCCCAAGGACGCTGAAGTATTGGCGCTTACCGTCAATGGCGCCCATGTCAAAGCGGTCAAGGATGAAAAAGGCTGGCTCGCCGTGCCGTTGGGCGGTGGTGCGTCGGTTCGCGTTGAAATTCGCTATGAACAAAAGAGCACAGGTCTGGATACGCTCGGCCATCTCACGCTGACCGCACCGCTGTTCGATGTGCGCCAAGGTCCATTGGCGTGGCGTTTGCGGCTGCCCGGCGATCGTCATGTTTATCGCGTAGATACGGAATTGCGCGCCGCCGACGGCGGGGCAGCCTCACAACCGCCGACGGTTGAAAAGGACGATTTGGTGCCACTGCCGATGCCGTACGAGGTGTATCAACTGCATTTTGGCACCGAGGTCCGCGATGCCAAGGCCGCAGCGACGATAAATTTGCTGCTCGGCAGCGCGCTGCCCATCAGCGGATCGTGGTTTTGGCTTGTGGTTGCTGGTGGTTTGGCTGTATTGGTGTGGCGGCGCAAGGGGCGTGGCAAAGCCAAAGCAGCCGCAGCCGCAGCCGCAAGCGCTGCCAGCGCCGACGATCTGACCGCCAACGAGGATGAAACCGCGCCATGAAAGACCTTTTCACCCGCCGCCGCCTGACGATATTGGCACTTTGCTGCGCCGCAATGGGTGCGGTGCACGCTTGTAGCAAACGCGAGATGCCGGCTACTGGGGCTGCTGCGCAAGCTGCCGCACAATCAGCGCCGACAACAGCCGTCGAGCAAGAAGTCTATGAAGTGCAAGTCCAAAACGAAAAGTCGGCCAAGAAGCAGGCCAACGAGCCCGCTGCGCTGGATTGGAAAAACACCAATGCCGCAGCGCCGGCACCCGCACGTGTGGCGCTGCCCAAGGCCGGCAAAAGCCCACAATTTCGCGGGCAAATAGAGGCCAACGTGGAGGAAAAACGCGCCGCGGATACCACGCCTCAAACCGGTGCGACGGCCAAGTTGTTCGAAGATGACGATGAAAATAGGCGCGATGTTGGCGTTGGTGCGTTGGGCGGTTCGCTCGGACTGCGCGGATTTGGCGCAGGCGGCGGTGGCAGCGCGCACGCCGAGGGCATCGGGCGCAAGTTGATGGCGATTCAAGCAAACGATGGCAGCAAGGAAAAAGACAAGCTCCAAGCGAACAAGCCGGACAAGGCAGCGGTAACGCTGAGCCTGCAAGCTGGGCAGGTTGCGGTCGCCGACGCACAGAAGCTGGCTGAGGGTGAAGAAGCAACTGCCGACACAGGCGAAACTTGTTTGCAGACCGAACAGATAGCGAGTGCCATGCCGCGACGCTGCCATTTGTCGTCGACTTACTTGGCCGGTACGGCCCTGTGGCAACGGCGTTTGCGGGCGCTTGCCGATTTGCCGCCCGAATTGGCCGCAGCGATGGGTGAAAATGTGCCGAAAAATGAAATAGAAGCCCCCGATATCGCTGCGCTTTCCGTGGATGCGCGTCTGAGCCTTGATCACATTGAAGCCGCGGGACAGGTGTGGCTGCGGGTCGGTCTGCGCAGCACGGAGCGCTGGGGTTTGCGGCGGCCGCCGATTGATCTGGCGGTCATTTTGGGGGCAAATGCCGCGGCCATGGCCGACGATGCGGCGTGCAAAGCCTTGACTACATTGGCTTCGCGCGTGGAACCGCAGGATCGCTTGACCGTGGTGTGGGGCGATGGGGCCAAAACGGCGCTCGACGGTGTGGATGGGGTCGATGCCGCCAACCGCGTCGGCGCGTTGTGCGCCGCAGGTTCATTGAAACCAATGGCATCACTGGCAGTTGAGCACGGCGTGGCCCGCAAGTTGCTCGGCCAACATGCAGCCGCCCAACACCGCGTCGCCGGCACGCGCTTGATTGTCGTGCTCGCCGCAGCCGCAGAAAATGCGGACGCAGCGCTAAATGATTCGGTCGCTGCCGCAGTGCAAGAGCCTACGCTTACATCGGTTTTGCAAATCGGCAGCGACGCGGTGACCGATGGTTGGTGGCAGTTGGCCGATGCTGGTCAGGGCGCCGTTGAAATGGCCGCTCTCGGCAAGGAAGCCGCCGCAGCCCAAGCGCTTTGGCAGGGTTGGGGCCGGGTCGTAGCGCGTTTGGTGCGGGTGGACATTCGCTTGGCGCCGGGCGTTGTTGCGCAACGGGTTGTCGGCTCACGCGTGCTCACTGGTGTGGAGACGCGCGCCGTGCGCAAGCGCGAGCAGGCGATCGACCGCAACCTCGCGCGTGTTGCGGGCGTGCAGGCCGACCGCAAAGACGATGGCCAGGGTATGACCATGTTAATACCGGCATTTCTGGGCACCGACAGCCATTACATCGACATCTTGCTGACCGTGCCGGGGCCGGGTCCGGTGGCCGACGTGGTGGTAGACTACAAAGACTTGATTCGCATGACCAACGCCAAAGCGATGGCGCGCGCGGCCTTGGACCGCCTGCCGTCGCAAATGGGACGGACGATGGATGTGCAAGTCCAGCCTGAAAGGGCGCTGGACCTAGCGCACTTGACCAACCTGCGCGACCGATTGCGCAGCCAGCCGCAGAGTAAAGTGGAGGAATTACTGGGTGATATGCCGGACGCGCTGCCGGCCGGTCTGGTGCGGATGCTGGGGCGGGAGATCGCTAATTCCAATGATTCTGCGCAAAAGCGTGCGGCTGTGCTGGCGCTGTTGGATACTTGGTTGGCGCGCAGTCACGGTTGCCATGTGGCGGCGGGGGTTAGGTAGATGCAGCACGCCGCCGCAGTCGGCACCCACGATGGGTGAAACTGCGCTGCGCCGTGCTGCATGCAGGCCGCGGATGCGGGCTGCCGCAGGGGTTTGGGGGCGGCGCGCCCCCAAGTTTCTACATAGGTGTTATTTCTGGTCCGTCCGTCGCACCAGCGCCAGCAAATGCGAGACCGCGAGTTTGTCTTTTTCGCGACCGGCGGCCGCCTTCACCTCGATCAATGCCTGCAAATCGAGCACCCGCACTTCTGCACCGCCGATATCAAAAAGATCTGTATGCGGCAGCAGTTCCGCATAGCCTCGTCCATCGTTGAGCGCCCCGAGCAAGTCCAGCGGCCCCAGCCGAGTCGAGAGCAGCAGGGCACCTTTGCCTTCAAGGTGAGATTCATTCGGGCGCAAACGCCGATCTGCGGGATCATGTCGAAACCAGGCGTCCAAATCGGCCAAAATCGGCAGCCACAAATCAATGCTCTGCGGCGTTCGTGAGCGAATAACGTCAACATCCAGCGTAATCTGTGGCGAACCGTGCAACGCGGCTGCCGCACGGCCGATCACGATAATTTCCGGGCCGCTCGCGGCCAAGTACCGCAAAACTTGAAGCGGATCAGCGGATTTTGGATGCTGCACGGCAAGCCTCCACAAGCCGCGCGCCATTGGCCATCGCCTGCAGTCGATCGGCGGGCGTCAACTCTAACATATACTCCACCAACGTGAAATCCACTTCATCGCTCAACTGCCAGATATCCGGATGGTCGCGTTGCATCGTCGCAATGATTTGCCGCCGCACTGCAAGCGGAATCTTTGCCACATGCGCACGGGTGGTTTTCAGAACGGTATCGCCGTCGTCGGGCCAATTTGATGGTTCATTTTCAGGCGTCATCTGCGCTTTCCTTGCGCCATCGTCGGGCGGTGCGCTGCAATCTGCGCCGATCGTGCCACATAATCAAGCCCAATTTCGTCAAGCCAAATTTCCGCGCCATCAAAAGCAAAAACCAAATAGCATTCTCGCCCGAAATCGCCGATACCACCGCGGAAGGCATCGTACGACAGCTGTGGCACCTTGCGAGGCATCGCTTGCCTCGCCAGCACCACCTTGCTAGATTACCGCGGCGGAAATCAACGCCGCCAAACGCCAGGCCCGCAGGCACCGCCATCCGCATCACCCACTTCCAACCATTCATTTTCACGAGGTTTTCCCCATGCTTGTAGGCCTACGCACCGTCATTTACCAAGTCGCCGACGTCAACGCCGCCAAAGCGTGGTACAGCGATATCTTGTCAAGCGCACCCTATTTTGATGAACCATTTTACGTCGGTTTCAATGTGGGCGGCTTTGAGTTGGGCCTTGTGCCCAGTGGCAACGCCGGTTTAGGTGGCGTGTCGGCGTATTGGGGTGTCGCAGATGTCGCGGCCACTGTTGAAACTTTGTTAGCAAAAGGCGCGACCGTGCGTGAAGGAGCGCATGAAGTCGGCGGTGGCATTGTCGTGGCCACCGTGGTCGATCCATTCGGCAACGACCTGAGCGTGATTTTCAATCCGCATTTTGACTTGGCCTCTGTGCGCTGAAGCGGGCAAAGGGGGCAAGAGCGGCAGTCTGCGTCACGCAAACCCGCGTGGGATGGGCGAAAATTCGGCTTGACCTTCAGCGACGAATAGGGCAGATTGCACCGCGCGACCCGATTTCAGTCGCTGCCGCGGGGGCAAGTGCCGATGAAGTCTCTGAATAATAAGCGAAATTTGCGCTTCGCGTGCGCGCTGTGGCTCCTGCTGGCGTTGCCGCTGCTGCCCATGGCGGCACAGGCGGCCAAGCCGAAAAAGCCAGCCCCAGCCGTGGTCACACCGCCGCCAGAGCCAGAACCGCAACTGGAGGAAATGCTGGCCAAACCCAAGCCCAAGCCGATGGCATCCAGCCGGTTGCCAGAGGCCCACGTAGAGGTCATCGATCGCGCGCATTCTTTGAACCTCAATGTCGGTGGCATTGCAACTGGCGATTATACCTTGACTTATCAATACATGTTCGCGCCTGGTCATTGCATTGTCGCTGAAGGTCTTTTGAGTTACTCCTCGTCTGCCGACAACGGCACAAATCTCACTTATGGCGGCCAGTTTGGCTACCGCTGGCTGTGGAGCGGCCACCAGAACTCCTGGTTTTTGGGCGTGATGGCCGGTTATGACGCCGGCACCAACACGCTGTCGGCCAACTCAACCTCGGGCCATGTCACGACAACGACGATTTAAAACCTGCCCAACCACCGCGTGCGCGCCACGGCCAACCTCGGCCGCCGCTGGGTGTTCGGCCCCGGGCTAAATGTCACCGCGCGCTTTGGCGCGGGCCCCGGCAAGCGCACGTTCGCGCGCGGCGACGACGCGGAACTAAACGCCAAAGTCGATACAATTGAAGCATTTATCAATTTGCTGCCTGTGTCGCTGGATGCGGAATTGTCACTTGGCTGGATTTTCTAAAAGGGCGGTTAAACGGATGAAGATTTCCCCGCGCTTTTCGCAAATTATTGTATTTATTAGCTTTAATGTCGTAATCCTGGCCTGCAACGGCGTGCCGTCGGTTGAACACCATCTGACCGGCAACGGTCCGCTGGAAGGGCTCGACAGTGAGTTGGACCACTGCTTGAGCATGTGCACCGCCATCGGCGCAGGTACAGGCTGCAAAGCGGCGCCCAGTTGCGCCGCTTTTTGTGACGATGCGGCGACAACAGCAATTGGCAAGAAGTGCCTTAGCGCTGCCAATGCCCTGTGGAAATGCAGCGGTAGCCAAAATTGGACTTGCGCAGGCGGCCTGCCCGACTTGGTCGATCCGGCCAAATGCGCGGCAGAAACCACGGCGTATAACACCTGCACCGGCGGCGCGGTTACGACGGGGCCGGTGAAAGACGCTTGCGATCAGTGGTGTACCTCGCAATCGCTGGCGTGTACCCCAGCTGGCGGCGCCGCGATTGACCCCAAATGCAGCCCGCAATGCGCAACCGACGCCAACAAGGATTTACCGGCGAAATGCGCCACTGCGGCAGTAGATTTGGTCACTTGCAACGCCCATGGCAAATGGACCTGCGCCGCAAATGTTGCCGCGCCACCGGCCACTGGTTGCGAGGCAGAAACCGCCGCAGTCGCCAAATGCAAGAAAGACAGCGCGCCCAAAGACGTCAGCGCAGCGCTGAAAGCTTGCAACGATGCCTGTGGCTCTATTGCCAAGATGAAGGATTGCAAAGCTTTTGGCGAGGGTGGCTGCTTGGACAAATGCACGGACATGGCGGCAAAATTGCCGGTCAAGTGCATCGCTGACTCCGTCGCGCGCTGGAATTGCGCGGCCAAAGCGGAATACACCTGCGTCGCAGGATTGGGTTCAAGTCTGAACTGCGGCACGGAAGTCGCTAACTTGAACGCTTGCATCAAGACAGGCGACCAGTTGTGCAACCCCACCCAGTACAGTTGCGACGGCGATAAGTTGATGCAATGCAGCCCCGACGGCCAAGCCATCGCGTTTTCCAAGGACTGCGCGCAAAGCGGCAAGACATGCAAGAGCAATGCCTGCGTCGGCGTGCCGTGCAGTGTCAGCGGCTTGAGCTGTGACGGCGACAAGGTCATCGAATGCAGCGGCGGCGAAAAATCGATCAAAGCGGACTGCAGTTTGAGCCAGAAATTGTGCGTGAAGGACCACTGCGAGGTCAAGAATGCCGTGTGTAAACCAGGGGAGACCAAATGCGACGGTGAAGCACTTTTGCAGTGTGCGAGCGATGGGAGCGATTACAAATCGGCAAAATGCCCGAACAGCACGCAGAACTGCAAACACGCGGGCTGCGTGGCCAGCACCCAAGCATGCGGGATGGTGCCCGATGTCGCTGGAACGGCTTGCGTTTCCTTCAACCAGTGTTTGGCAAAAGCAGCGTGCGACGGTGCGGGCAAATGCACTGGCCAGCCAAAAGTTTGCGATGACAAAGCATTTTGTACGATTGACAGTTGCGATGTCGACAAAGGTTGTGTGTTCTCACCCGACAGTGGCCTGTGCAGCGATGGCAATCCGTGCAGCGTCGATGCGTGCATCGTGGGAAAGGATTGTATTCATGAGGTTTTGGGTGGTCCTGCGACTTGCAGCGGTGTCATGGTTGGCAACGTCTGTTACTACTTGGTCAACGGTAATTACTTTGGCGCCGCACAGGCCAATTGCAACAATGGTTGCACCAACGGCGAACTTTGCACCACAGGCGGACAACTGGCCAAAATTGAAAGCAAAGAGGCCAATGACGTCGTGGCCGGCCTGATCAAGCAGAAGTACATCAGCGGTGGCGGGGCGTGGATCGGCGCGCGCTTTGTGGTAGATCAGTGGCTGTACGCGGACGACAGCCCGATGAGCTACGCCAACTGGGACATCAACCAACCCACTGCGGCTGCCAATTTCAATGCCTACATGAAAGGCACAGGCCTGTGGTACAGCGCGGCCAACGACAAGATGAGCGCGTCTGGGGGCGCGTGCAGCAAAGAACTCAAAGCAGCCTGCGACGACGGCAACGCGTGCACGGTGGGCGACCAATGCGACATGACTGGATTGTGCAAAGCGGGCAAAGGCGCGTGCGACGACAAAAATCCTTGTACAGTGGACAGTTGTGTCGGCAAAGAAGCGTTTTGCAGCAATGTCCCCGCGGCCAAAGGATTCGCTTGCGACGATGGCAACGTGTGCACCGTTGGCGATGCTTGCGACGGCGTCAGTTTGTGCAAATCGGCGACACCGAACACTTGCGACGATGCAAATTCTTGCACCTTGGACAGTTGCAGTGAACCGGCGGGGTGCAGCCACGTCGGCCTGCCCGTGCCTATCACCTGCGGAGATGCGATGGTTTGCATCGGAACCGCCTGCAAAGCTGCGGGAACTTGCGGCGACAGCGCGGTCAACGGCTTGGGCGAACAGTGCGACGACGGCAACACCAAGAACGGCGACGGCTGCGACAGCAACTGCCAATACGAGGCAAAGAAATCTTGCACCTTGATTCTTCAAGCCTTTCCCAATGCAGCCAACATGAATTATCCCATCGATCCAGACGGCGCAGGGCCTTTGCCTGCGGTGTCCTTGTTTTGTGACATGAGCGGTGGCGGTTGGACGATGGTGGCCAACATCTACGATTCCATCGGCAACGACGTGCCAGACCTGCCGCAGGACGTGACCGCAGGCTGGCAGCAAACGGGCAGCGGCGTTTGGGGTCCGGTGGCCAGCGTCAGCCGCGACAGCAGCGGCATGGGCTCAAGTGCGGTGGGCTTGGACTTTGTCGTCGCTATGTCCGCTTGGGCCACCAAGAATATCCGTTTGTGTCTGGTGGCCAAAAACGGTCTGGATGGGGCATGCGTGACTTCACCGACGTCGCTGAAGTTGGCGGGTTCAACCGATGGCGATGCGTTGCTGGATGGTTATAGCGCCAATAAGTTGGCTTGGACTTTTGGCCGGTTGGTCGGTTTGCCTGGTACAACGGATAAATACGACCCGTCTTTGTACAAATCCGGCAAATCGTGCGTCGAGGCCGAACCAACCAAAGCCAATGAATTTGGCGTCTGGTGCGAAAATTCGCCCAAGACCGTCAAGCCCGGATTCTGCGAAAGCAATGACGTGGGTCCTGTCGCCGTCGGCAGCGTTTGGTGCAGTCATTGCGATGGCTTGTGCTTCCGCCCGCAGCTGAGCGATGACAGCGAGTTGGGTGTCAGCGCCAATCCGCCGGTCAACAATCCTGGATTGAGTAGTTGGGGGTTTAGGTTGTATGTGGGGCCCTAGCGCGTGGCTTTTTGCCCTGCGGGCATGCGGCTTTTGCTGCACAAGGCTATGATTATTTATAAGTTTGTGTAGCGGCGGGTCTCCGTGCCCGCCGTCCGCCGCAAACGCAGTTTGCGGGTGCTGCCTTGCAGGCAGTGGCGTTTTTGCCCTGCGGGCGGCTCTGCCTAAAGGCGGGTTTTTTTTGCGCTGCGCGCGGCTTTTGCCCTGCGGGCGGCATGCCTAAAGGCTGGTTTTGTTTTGCGCTGCGCGCGGCTTGGCCCTGCGGGCGGCTTTGCCTAAAGGCGGGTTTTTTTGCCCTGCGGGCGGCGCGCCTGCGGCGGGCGCAATTTCGCTGCGCGATGCCACGCGCGGTGCGCGTGAGGATCCAAAGGGGCGAACCAAAGCTCTTTGATTCCGTGCTTAGCCGCTATGGTTCGCCCCTCTGGACTCCCCACTCCTTTGGCAACCGGTACGAGCTCGTTGCGCCTAAAGGCGCGACATCGCGTTGAA
>CAMDBH010000068.1 GCA_945889325.1 Klebsiella pneumoniae | reverse complement strand
GCGATCGACATGCCGGCGACCAACGCCGCAAGCGCCGCCGTTTTCGCTTCGGGGGAATAAGCCATTGTCATCAAACACCTCCAAGTAGTTGGACGGTGTTCTCGCATGGATTCGCGAGGCGTCAATTTTTTCGGCTACACCCTCTAAGCGTCCACGTTGCCCACACCTTTGCAACGGTATCGCCGGATTTGTCGCGCAGGTTGCCTTCGACAATAAATTCAGTAGGTCCAGTCACTTCAGGCACAGCGGCATCGCAGGTTGCCGTAATAGGGCCGCGGGATTTCTTGACGTATTCAATGCGCAGACCGGTGACGATACCCTTGGCGCGGCCGTCCAAGCGATGAAACATCGCCAAACCAGTGGTCAATTCGCCCAAGTTCATCAACGCAATGGCGTGAACGCAATCCAAATGGTTGCGAACTGCCCGCCGATCCGCCATGCGCACCACGGCGTGACCGTCTGACAGTTCAAGCACTTGCGGCTGAATCGTGCCGCTGTACGGAATTTTGAAGCCGATCAGCTTGGAAAACAACTGTTTGCCCAACGGGACACGGTTCAACTGCGCCCAGGCGGCGCTGATCGTCAGAGAGGACATAGACGTAAGCGTTGGCATGCGGATTCCTCTAGGCCAATTCGACGTAGAACGCCGCGGTCTTCTCATCAAAGCGATATAATTCCATGGCTTTTACTGTGCCACCCATGACGCTGACAACCAAGTAGGCGACACCCGGATACAGGGCCTGACCGCCTGGCGCTGCGCAGCGGACATCTTCGCCCGAAAAATACGCACCGGCATCGCAGTGAGAATGCCAAATGGCTTCAAGGGTTTCGCCAGCGTCGGCTGCTTTGGCGATAAGCCTTTCGTTTAACTTGTACGCTGTGCGCCCCGTCCGCGGAAATTCCGCCGGGTCCAGCGCATGATAGCGATCTTGCAGGTTTTTTGCCACCAGCGTCTTCAGAACGCCATCGGCCGTCCGCAGCAGCAGGCCGCACGATTCGTTGGGATAATTGGCTTGACAGTCATCGATAATCGCTTGCAGATCCGGCGGTTGTGCCTGCAACTCCAAAGTCAACGTGCGGCCTTCGCGCGCATCGGTCGGCGACTCCACGTCCGTTTTACGCGCAATTTTAGTCAGTTGTGGCTCAAGGGGATTCTTCCAATTGCAGTGCACAACCGCGGGCAGAGCTTCCAGGCCGAGTTGATCGGCGAGGAGCAAATCTGCCGCTGCCGCGCCAATGGCAACAGTATCAGCCAATTGCGCGGATTCTCCTAGATCCAGGCGCCACGTCACGACCCTTGCCGGACCGGCCTGACCGGTTGCCCAACCCGCGGCGCCTTCGGTCAGGGCGATGTCGACGCTAAAGCCGTAATCGCGCTGGGCAAAGTAATAATGCGCCACTGGCGGCGCCGCGGAACCAGGACCATCGAGCAATTCAACTTCAGGATCAAGGGCTTTGAGCGATTCCGCCCATGCCGACGGCGCAACGACGCGGCCAACTCCAGCACCGACAAGGTATTTTCCAGCCGCTTCCGCCGCCGCTTGCGCCACGGACGAGCGATCGGCCGCGAGCACAACCGCAAGTGCGTGCAAGCGAGATTGACCTGCAAATTCGGCATCTTGCACCAGCAGTTGCCGGCCGTAGCGTTCAAACAGCAGCTTGGGATCGCGCGCCATTGCTAGCAGCCGCCCGCGATCGCGGGGACAATGCTGATATCGCTGCCGTCTTTGACCTCGGTCGCCAAGCCTTCCAAGAAGCGAATGTCGTCGTCACCGGCGTAAATATTAATAAATCTGCGGACCTTGCCGTCGTCGTCGATGAGCTTGGTCTTGATGCCGGGGTGGGCAGCTTCCAAATTGTTCATGACTTCGCCGACCGTGTTGCCGTCGACAAAAACGGTGTCCTTTTCCGCCGTGAATTTGCGCAAAGGCGTTGGGATTTTGATTGAAATCGGCATGTCGCTGCTCCAGATTCTGCCGCACTCTATTGCGCGGCTGTTTCAAACATTTCGCTGGCTGCGTTAGTTCCCGCAACGCGGACGCCTTATGCCGCAAATTCGGCCGAATTGACAGATTTTTGTGGCGGTGTCGCACAGATGCAGGCCTCCGCCTTCTGCACACCAATGCGCGTAATCCCTTGTGGCTGCAAGCGAATGAGGCCGTCGATCGCGCCTTCAGCCTGCCCACGCATCGCGCGCACAAGCGATCGCGCAGCGAACGCGCCCACCTGTCCGACCGCGGGCCCGAGCACGCCCGCGATCTGGCAAGTGCTGAGCAGTTCTGGCGGCGGCGGCGCCTCAAAAATGCAGCGATAACATGCGCTTTGGGGCGTCACAGTCAACCATTGGCCACGCCGCCCGATCGCCGCAGCAATGGTCACGGTGCGCTGCCGTGGCTGCTGAATCGCCCAATCGCTGGCGATGAACTTCAACTCCGCTTGATCACTGGCTTCCAGTAGATATGTGCAATTTTGCAACAGCGCGTCGAAATTATCCACAGTCGCCTGCATCACCGTAACTTCATAGCGCAAATCGGGAAAGCGCTGCTGCAGCGCCCGCGCCAACACCTCCGCCTTGGGCTGGCCAATGTCCGCAGTGCTATACAGCACTTGCCGATGCAAATTGCTAAGTTCCACGCGATCGCCGTCAATCAGCCGCAGTTGTTTCACGCCCGCCAAGGCCAGTGTCCACGCCGCCGGCACGCCGATGCCGCCACATCCCAGCACAGTTACCAACACTTACAGATCTCCCAGCAGCCACGCCAGCGGATTGCGTACGCGGATTTCCTCCGGCAGCTCTTTTCCAACCAAGGATTTCAGGTGGGCGTGCATTTGCGCCGGGCCGTGCAGGGTAATGTCCGCCTGGAGGTACTTCGCTAGTGCTTCTGCGAGGTTATTCTCGGATTCAGTCGGTTCTTCATGCAGCGACCACAGTTCAATCGCCAGCTTTTTGCCGTTATCCTGCGCACCTAGCACCAGCGGGCTGTAGCGCCCCGCCTGCTGCGAAAACGCCCGCGGCCTGCTGCGCAAAGCGTAGACCGAATCGTACAAATCCAACGCAATCACGCGATCGGGCGTGTTGAGAATCACCGGCGGCATGGCAGCGGCGACACCGTGCATGTCCAGCTTCTTGGCCCACAGGCCGTGGCGGGCAAACGCCAGCAGGTCCAAAGTCCAGCTGTCGCGCAGCCGCTGGGGATCCAAGGTGAAACTCTGCGATGGCCGCGATTTGGACACGGCTTGTGGAATGCCTGGGCGTTGTTTCATGGCAAGGTCACCTGCAGTATTTCATTTGCGCCAGATCCGCGCATCCGCAAAATGCCGCTGCTTTCATCAAAGAACCAACATTTGCTACACGTCGGCCAAGATTGTGCGGTGCTCTTCGCTAGCGAAGATTCAATGAAAATGGGACCGACGCGCAAAGATCGGCCTACAAAGTCAGGTTTGGTGGCAGTCCAGACCTCCCACTCGATTTGAGGGCCACCGTCGGTTTGGGCTGATTCACCGCCAGACGTGGATGTCGACTGGCGGCGGACCGTCAATAGCCGTTGAGAGCTAAAAGATTGGCCGACCGAATCCGTCGGCGATAGATTCAGCGACGTACCGCCACCCGGAACAACCACGATGGTCATTTTGGTATCGTGCCAAATCGACACAGCGGGATCAGGGGAAGCAAAACCCAATAGAGTTGCCGCTCCTGGGTCCGCCAGCGACTGAACCGTTTCCCGCAACATCGGCAAAATCGCTCCAGGTCGCACATACATAGGCCCTTGCGTTACTGGCAGTTGCACGTCGATGACCGTTGCTTGGTCCGGCAGACCGACGGGCTGATGCGTCCACCAATCGATCCAAATCCCTTTGGGCAGCAGCACCTTACGCTTACCGCCGGGCTGGGTCATCGGCGCGATCAGAAGCCAATCGCCGAAATAATACTCAGTCTTTTCAAAGTATTCGATGTTCGGAAACGTATCCAATTCGGGATGCATGAGGCCTAGGCCGCGGATCAGCCCCGGTAAGTGGTCGTGGGCCCGCTGCGCGTACGTATAAATGGTCGGAAACAAACGCGTATGCAACCGGATGTAATAGCGCGCAGTGTCCAGCACTTCTTGGTCAAACTGACTTACGCCGTACTGGTTGCCTTCATACTTTGCAAAATCCCAAGGATTATGCTGAATACCACCGCCGATCTGCAAAATTCCCAACATCGCCGAATGTTGCAGCCAGCGCAGGAAAAGCTCCTTGCTCGCGCGGCCATGGCGATAACCGCCTGTATCTGGGCCAAAAAGCGGATAGCCGCTCGCGGCGAGCGAAATGCCTGCAGAAACGGAAGCGGGTAAACCGCCTGCATGACAAGTCGTTTTGCCATTGATCGTGTCGCAATCGCCGTATTCTGCCCAATTGGCGCAGAGATCGCCTGGCCAAACGATCGACGTGTAAACTTGATCGCCGTACGTGCCGCCGCGGTTGAGCAGCCAACCGCCCGTTTTGGGCAAACTTTCCGCATACGGTCGGTGATAAAGCGGCGCGTAACCGTGGTGCATCGTCCGCTCGTCGCTGCCGTCAAAGAATTTGTAATGCAACCGTAAATCCGCAAAGCCCAGCTGAATATCCTCGCCGTAATCCAACTTCCAGCCTTCAATGCCAGCGTCCGCCGCCAATTTGATCTGGCTTTTCCAAAATTCAGTCACCGCCGGAATGGTAAAATCCAGTGGCGGCCCCCACTTGAACAGAAAGTCGGCTTCAGGCGGCGTTTGCACGTACCATTTGTTCGCCACAACTTTATCGTGTTCGCGCGCGCCTTTTTCCACATACGGCGTCGACCACTCGCCAACGCGCAGCCCGCCCAAATGCAAGGCGTTGATCAGCGCACTCGGTTTGGCGAACTTAAGCGGATCGAAGCCAAAATCGTTGACGTGGACATCAAACGGCCGATCCAGCCACATCCCACTGAATGCCAAGTCATTTTTGCGAATCTGCAGCAAATCCTCCAGCACTTCCGCCGTATCCTTGTTTTCATTGCGCCAAATCAGCGAGCCAAACGCCCACCACGCCGGCAGCACCGGTGCACCGGTCAGACGCGTATACAAGCCTGTGACATCAACGGCATCGTCGTGGGCCAGCAGCCAAAAAGTCAGTTCCGGCGCGTTGAAAACAGCGTGCACTTCGTCGTTGTGCGTCGCTGCGACGTCAAAAATCGCCGGCCGCCGACTTTCCACAAACAAGCCCCAGCCATGCGTGCCGATCAGCAGCGGAATCGGCACGTGCGCTTCATTGCTCGATCCGTCCAAGTCCGTGAGCGCCAACTGCATTTGCACGATCTTGCCGCGCACTTGCGGTGAATCCATGCGTTCACCCATGCCGTAGAAGCGCTCCGTCGAACTGACGCCTATCGCCAAATCGGTGTACGTTATTGGCGACTTGGCTTGATCACCCCACATCTGTTTGGCCAGAACAGCATCTTGCAGCCGCAGGTCGGCGCGAAACGTCAGCGAATTCGGCGCATCCGCTTGTTGCGCCGAAAGCACCAGCGTATACGTTGGGTAATCAGGACTTGGCACGCCTTTGTCGTCGCCCAGTTTCAGCTCAATCGCCACGCCGTCAAAAGGGGCGAACCCCAGCGTCGGCGCTGGCAACGTGTACTGGACAAACTTGGCCGTGACAACATGCAGCCATTTTAGCCCAACCGGCGGATTATCGGCGAGATTAACCGGATTGTAGTTGAAATCGGCGTCAAACGGCGTCACCTTGCCAAAGCGCAGTTTGGTTAGATCGATCGTGTACATGTCGTGTGTGCCATTATTGAGCACAATCAGGTTCTTGGTTAGGTCGATGCGCAAATTCTCATGCAAATGGGCGAATGGACCCGGCGGGATTGCGATTGGCACATCGGGTTTGATATCAGTGGCTTCATGCGCATCGATCGCGTCTGCGCCGTCCGCGACCGCGGCGACGTCGCTGCAGGTCCCGTCGGCGCAATTGTCGTGGAAGCACGCGGTGTTGGTGGTGCAGAACAAAAGCGTGGCCCATGTGCGCAGCGCTTTGTGACTCATGACGTTGACTCGCGGTTCAGCCGCAGATCCTTGCGCACCAAGTTGCCCACCCAACTCGCAATGAGGATCGTCACGCCCAAGCCGACCCAGCGCAACATCGCCATTTGCGGATGCTCGGTCGGGCCGTTGAGCGAAACTTCCTGCCCAGACGCGCGCATCATCGCCCCCACCATCGCCCACACGGTCGTCCACGGAATGCCGCCCAGCGTCACAGCAATCGCGTACCTAAGCGGCGACAGTGTAGAAATCCCTGAAAGATAAGACAAAAGCCCAAACGGCATGATCGGCGACATGCGCAGACCGAGCACGATGCGAAAACCACGTAAATTGATGGTATTGCTGACAGAACGCGCCAACGGACTGCGCTCCGCCCACGCGCGAAAATGCCGACCAAGCAGGTAATGGGCGACGGCATAGTTGACAAGACCGCCGCAAGTCGCTGCAATCAAAGCAACCATTGTGCCTTCGACCGGCCCCCATACATAGCCGGGCAGGATCGACATCGGCCCGGCGGGAAAATGCAACGGCAACAGCAACACATACAACGCGATAACGGCCAACCTGCCTTCCACACCCGAATTCGTAAGCCAATGTGTCAATAAAAGCACGGGCTTGGGCCCGAACGGCTCAAACAGCCAAGCGTACAGACCCAGCACCATCAGCACGATCAGCGTGCGCTGACCGGCCTTGACCATGCGGTTTACAACCTTTGGATCTCCTTGGACAACTGCCTCAAGGATCACCGGTTGCACCGGATCGAACGAAGTCGGTTCAACCGCTTCATAGACCGTGGCTTCTGACGCGGTGCGCCAACGCGGATCCGGCGGCAGAATTTCCACGCTCGGCTCGATTTCTGATTTGTTATTGGGTGCTTGTGCCATCGTCGTTATCGGACCGGCCTCTTGCTCAGCCCAGTCGCTTCGCGCAGCCTTTCGATGACCGGCTCGGCCACTTGGCGGGCTTTGCGCGCGCCGTCGGCCAAGATATCTTCCAGCAAATTAGTCTGTGTTATCAATTTGTTATACCAATCTCGTTGCGGTGCAAAATGCCGTTCGGCCAAATCCAGCAATGCCAGCTTGGCATGGCCATAACCGAAGTTGCCGCCGCGGTATTTCAAAGCCAATTCTCGCTGTTGCTGATGGGTCGCAAACAGGCCGTGCAGGGCATAAACCGTACAAGTATCCGGATCTTTGGGCTCTTCCAGCCCTTTTGAATCCGTCTTGATGGCCATTATCTGCTTTTTCATGTCCTTTGGGTTGGCAAACACCGCGATGTAATTGTCGTACGATTTCGACATCTTCTGGCCGTCTAGGCCCGGCACGATAGCCGCCTCTTTTTGCACAATCGATCGCGGCCGTTTGAGCATCCGCCCGTCCCATTTGGCATTTTCATCAGCCGTTCCGCCGGCTTGCCCGCCCATAAACGCGATGTTGAAGTGCGTCGCCATATCGCGGGCCATTTCCAAATGCTGCATCTGATCCTTGCCGACCGGCACAACATCACTATCATAAAGAAGAATATCCGCCGCCATCAGCACGGGATAAGTCACCACGCCCAGACTCAGGTCCTTTTCCTTGGCCCGCGCATCCTTGTACGCATGCGCGCGCTCGACCAGGCCCATGCCGGTCACGCATGACAAAAGCCAAGTGAGTTCTAACACTTCCGGCACGTCCGATTGCCGCCACAGCACACTTTGCGCCGGATCGAGGCCGCACGCGATCATCGTCGCCGCAATGCCGTGCGTGTCCCGCCGCAAAGCCGCCGCATCGCGAACCGTGGTCAGTGCGTGAAGATCGGCAATAAAATAGAACGCTTCGTGATCCTGGGCTAGTGAAATCGCCGGTTGGATCATGCCAAAATAATTGCCCCAATGCGGCTGACCGGTCGGCTTAATGCCGGAAAGGCTGCGCAGGCGCGCCGGAATACTCATGCGGTGAACTCTTTGTTGTAGTGAAAAGAATACGACAATTAGTCGATTTTATCGACGCTCAGTTCAACCCAAGCGCCATAGCGGGCCGTGCCTTTGTCGTAATCTTCACCGGCGCCGACGACCTTGATGCGCGCATTGAACACCACGCGGTCATCGCCCTGCGTAATCGTAATTAAGCGTTCCTCTTGACCTTTTTGCACCTTTAGGTTGGCGCTCGCCTCGCGAATTTCCTTGCCATTGGGCGCGGACAGGGTCGCCCAATCCGTTTTGATCAAAGTAATCACGATTTCTGCGCCGTCAACCGCGACCGGCTTGTGGGTGGCACGAAATTTTTCATTGGCCTTGTAATGCAAGCCGCGGTAATCGCGAAAAGCGTCAGGTTCCTGCGCAACTGGTTCTGCCACCTTGGGTTTGTCGTTGAGTGGGTCGGGTTCTTTGACCATGGCCTCGCCACACGCCACTTGCGCCGAAGCTAGTACGATGCACGCCAACGATTTTAAGCACATAGACATTGTTTATCCTCACGCGAGGCAGCCGCCGCTGCGCTTCCGCTGCCCGCGCCGTGTCAGCGAATGTAAAACACGGACCGTCGCGCGGTGGTACCTTTGGACAAGATCGGATTGGCGCAGACGTTGGCGGCCGCAACAATGGAATCGCCCAGCGCTATCGAGCCGGTCACAAGACCGTTGCCGGTACAATTTGTCGGCACGGCGGCGACGGCGGTCATAGGGTGTTCGATCCAAAGCGATTGCGTCAATTGGGTGTTGGCGTCGTCTTTGTGGGTCAAAAGGACCGGAATGCGCGACAGCGACGAGGCCGGATCCGCCTTGTTGCCCCACAGCAATACGTTGCCGTTGACATAGGTTACACCTGTGAAAATGTAGCCTTGCTGGATCGCGGGCGTGAAGATCGGCACATTGACCAGACCGCTGGTGCCGGTGCGTTTGAGGTAGACGGTGCCCGCAGGCCCGACGCCCCATTCTTCACTTCCGCCGCTCACCGGAAAGCCGGACTGGTCGTACGAGAGCAGGGCGCCGATGCTAGACGTTGTCGACGCGCCAAGTACCACATTGCCCAGCAGCGACACAGTGTTGGTGGAGGAGGAACTGAATTGGTTGATGCTGGTAAAAGGGGCGCCGACCGGACCGTTCAGCGCCAAAGTGTCATAAGTAACCGTCGCGGCTGGGCAATTGGGCGGAATGCATGCCGGCAAGTTGTTGTGCGCAGCGACGGCGCCGAACGTGTTGCCACTGGCCAAGTTTGAGTTGATGCAAGCAAAACTACCCGTACCGTCGGCTTGGCCTTTGCAGACTACGATGCGGTTGATACCCAACGTTGGCGCGTAACCACCGACAATTACGGACAAAATCGTGCCGACCTGCCGCGTGTCCACCGCGTACCAGTCCGTCGATGGCGGAATGATGGCGTCGATGCCTTTGCCGATCAGCGTGCCGGTGGGGCCGGTCCAAGTATTGGTTGTGGTTGGCGCGAACCAGATGTTGTTTTTGGTGCCCACGGCCACGCCTTGGCGAATTTGGCGCAGATTGATCTGGTTGCCTTTGACCAGCAATGCCGCGTCAAAGCCACCGATGACATTCTTTTTCAGCTGGTAAATGCTGAAATCCCCTTCGGATTGGCCATCTGGCAAAGTACCTGCTGCCATCGTCGCTGTCCAAATAGCTGGTTTTGCTTGATAAACCACGTCGCTGACTGGTCCGAGCGCGCCCGGCATGCTTGAAGTAAAGCCGGCACAAGCGCTTTTCAAACAAAAATCACCACTAGTCAGTGCATTGGCGTCGTCACAAATCGAGAAATCGGCGAGCGGCGTCCCCGCAAGGCACGCGCCCGCGCCGTCGCACTGATCGCCGACTGTGCAGGCGTTGTTGTCGTTGCAACTTGTGCCTTTGCCCTGCGGCGTGGTTTGGCAGCCCTTTGCCGTTTCTGAACAAGCTGCTGTGTTGCAGATGGAGGATTTGCACGCCATCGGACTAGGGCCGGCGCATTTGCCCAAGCCGTCGCAAACGTCGCCCAATGTGCAGTAAAAGCCGTCGTTGCACGCCAAACCGGAGGCCAACGGCACCTGTTTGCAGACGCCGATGGTGCCCTTGATGCCGCAAGCGCCGTCATTGCATTGGTCCTTCACTGAACTGCAATCCATAGTTGCCGTGCCGACACAGGCCCCCGCGTCGTTGCACGCGCTGGCCGTTGTGCACGGGTTGCCGTCGTCGCAGATCGCTTTAGCCGTGATCGTAAAGACACATTTGGCCGCGATTTTGTCGCATTTGTCGGTGGTGCAGGCGTTGCCGTCATTGCACAAACTGTCGGCATTGCAACCGCATGTGTTGTCCCAAGCGCCGCCCGCGCAAGCACCGCTGCCGTCGCAATGGTCGCCAATCGTGCATTTGGAAAGATCGTCGCAAGCGGTTGTGTTGGCCTTTGGTTTCAAGTCGCAGGCGCCGGTTACCGCGTTACAGACGGCGTCATTGCACACGTTGGCATTGGTGCACACGACCGGCGACGAACCGACGCACTTGCCCGCACCGTCACAAGCATCCGTTTTCGTGCACAAACTGCTGTCACTGCAAGGTGCGCCGCTGACGTTGTTGGTGGTGCTGCATTTCTTGCCCACTTCATCGCATTTGCCCGTGGTGCACGCACCACCGCCGCATGCCAACGGCGCGCCACTGACGCACTTGCCAGCGCCATCGCAATGGTCACCTGATGTGCAAAATAGCGTGTCATCACACGTAATTGCCACGCCTTTGGGCGCCTTGGCGCACGCATTTTTCACTTCATCGCAACTGCCAAAATTGCACGCGTCGGCGACCTCGCCGCACGTTTTTGCGATGCCGCCTACGCACGCGCCCGACGCGTCGCATGCCTCGCCGGTGGTGCAGAACTGCCCGTCTTCACACAGCGTTCCCTTGGCTTTGCCCAAGCCAAAACAACTAAAGGTCGTGCTGCTCATCGATTGACACGAGCCAACGGTGCAAGGTCCATTTTTTGCGGAGCAATCCGGAAGTTTGCCCGCCACGCACTTGCCTGCCGCGCAGGCGTCGCCGACGGTGCAGCCGTTTTTGTCGGCGTCGCAGACGCTGCCGTCGGCCTTGGCCAGCACTTCGCACAAACCGGTGCCGGGATTGCACTGTGCCGTGTTGCAACTGTCCGCTTTGCTGCTGCAATCCACGGGCGCATTGCCCGATTTGCAAGCGCCGGCGCTGCAAAGGCCGGTGAGCGGCAATTGGCATTTGTCGCCGGTGTCGCACTTTCCGCCGTCGGCGTTGGTGGTTTTGCACGTGCCTGCGTCGCATTTGTCGACGGTGCATGGATTTCCATCGTTGCAACTGGCGTCTGTCGTGCATTGACACGTGAATTTCGCGACGCATTTGCCGCCGCTGCAACTGTCGGCCGTGCACGCATCGCCGTCGTCGCAAGTTGCACTGTTGTTGGCGGCGAAGGTGCAACCTTTGCCAGCCACGCAAGTATCCGCAGTGCATGGATTTTTGTCGTCGCACCCCTTGTTGTCGCCCGTATTGACGCAGCCGCCGGCTTTGGTGTCGCAGGTGTCGATCGTGCACAAAACCCCGTCATCACAGACTTTTGCCACGCCAATGCAGCCGCCGTTGACGCACACGTCGCTCAACGTGCACGCGTTGGCGTCGTCGCATTTGTCCTCACTGGGTTGGTGCACGCAGCCCTTGACTGGTTGGCAGGTGTCCAATGTGCAAGTGTTTTTGTCATCGCAAGTCACATCGGGTGTGCCTTGGCAGACACCCACGACGCAAAACGATTTGCTGGTGCACGCGTTGCCGTCGTCGCAGGATCCGTCGTCGTTTTGCGGCACCGGCGTGCAGACGCCGCTTTTGGGATTGCAGGTGTTCTTGACGCAAGTGCCGTTGGCGCTGGCGTCGCATTTGACCGCAAGTGTGGCGTCCGCCACGCATAGCCCCCCAGAACATTTGAGTTGTCCCAAGCACAGATTCAAATCGGCGCCCACATTGCATTCCGCATCCGTCACGCATTTACAAGAAGATGCACCGACGCAACTGCCGGTATCGCTGCACACATCGTTTGCGGTGCAAGCGTTGAGGTCGTTGCAAGGCGCTGCGGCGTTAAAACCATTGACAATACAACCCTTTGCGGCATCGCAGTCCTGCTTGGTGCACGGATTGCCGTCGTCGCACTTTGCGGCATTGGGTGTGTGCAAGCAGCCTTTGTCTTTGTCGCAGGAATCGAGCGTACAGTCATAACCATCTGAACAATCACCGGCTTGTCCCTTGCAGGCACCGTTGATGCAGGAATCGCCGCTGGTGCAACTGTCACCGTCGTCGCAAATGAGTGTGAAATCGGTCAGCGGCTTGTGCGCCACGCCGGTGCTCGGATCGCAGCTATCAGCTGTGCATAAGTTTTTGTCGTCAAAATCCGCCAGTGTCGCCGGTACGCATTGGCCCAACGCGCATTTCTTGCCGCAAGCGCCCAAGCCGCAGATCGTCCCTTCTGGGGCGTTGACGAGTTCGCAACTGCCGGAATCTGTGCAGGCAGCGACGTTGCAATCGCTCAAATCCAGTTTGCTGTCCTTGCACGGTGCGCCCGTCGCCTTCTTGCTTTTGACGCAGTAGCCGTTGTCACATGCCGCGTGGATACAGGGGGTTAGCCCCAAAACTTTGCCCGCGCAGTCCGTCGGCGTTTCGCATTGTGTCCCGGGGGCGTCGCTGTTTTTGCCGTCGCCCGCGGTTTCTGCCAGTGCGGTATCGTCGTTCGTCGTGTCGCCCGTCCCGACATCGTTGTCCGTTTGGCCATTTGTGTCCGTTTCGCCGTTCAAATCCGCCGTTGTGTCGGAGTCGGGATCCAGCGTGGCCACGTCTTTGGGGGCTTTGATCTTGATCTCACCACAAGCCGACCCGACAAGCGCAAAAGCGAGAACCAAAACCCACACGACGGCGGGACAACGTTTAGACAATCCGGACAAATCTGCGCCGTTAGACATTCGCGCGTTGAACAAGGACATAGCGGCAACTCCACAAACGGCAGCAAAAAACCGGCATGGCAGCCGAATGACGCCACGCACACACATCTTCAAGAATAGCTGATCGCGCACGCTGCCGTCAAAAGTTCAGTCTCTTTTGGCTTGACGCTGGCGCGCGGGCGCGTTAAGCACAGAGCGCGCGCACAATCACGCGCCCACGACATCGCACCTGCGTGTGTCCGAACGCGAGGTTCATTTGCACGAAGTCACCCTAAAATCGCTCGGCAAAGCCAATGCGCATCGCTTGGAGCGCGTGGTGCAAAAGCACGACGGCCAACTGGCCCATCCGCAGCGAATTAGCCTACTTGAGCGCGTCGCCGCCGGGCAACCGCAGATCGTGGCCCGCTACAAGGAGCAACACGTGGCTGCAAATGTCGTCGCTGAATACGCCGTCCACGGCGCTGTGGCTGAAGTCTCCGAACAAAGATCACCCGTAGCAGCGGAGGCCGCATGACGCTTGGCAGTCAGTGCGGCAGTTCCGGCGTGCAAGCGCGCCCAGCTACGCAGCTTTCGATCGGAGGGGCCTCGCAAAAGCCGGCAGTGAATCCGTTTTCACTCGTCGACTTGCAGGCGCGACAGGTGCGGTACTTGCGCATCAGCGTGACCGATCGCTGCAATTTCCGTTGTACCTACTGCATGCCCGCTGCCGGTGTCCCAGTGGTGCCGCGCAACGATTTGCTTTCGTTTGACGAGATCGAGCAACTCGCGCGGATTTTTGTGCAATTGGGCATCAGCAAAATTCGCCTGACGGGCGGTGAACCGCTGGTCCGCCGCGACATTGTTCAACTGGTGGAGCGAATTGCGCGCATCGAAGGCGTTCTTGACCTTGCGATGACGACCAACGGTCAGCAACTGGCCGAATTGGCAAAACCCTTGCGCGACGCTGGTCTACATCGGTTGAATGTCAGCATTGACACGCTGGACCCACTGCGGTTTGCGCAGGTCACGCGCCAGGGCCAACTGAAGGATGTGCTGCGGGGGCTTGACGCCGCTGATCGCGCAGGCTTTTCCCACACCAAAATCAATGCGGTGATGTTGCGCGGCCTCAATGACAACGAGATCGTCGATCTCGCCGATTTTGCTGCGCAACGCCGTTACATTTTGCGTTATATTGAATACATGCCGATTGGCGTCGATCAACATTGGGGCCCAGAAACGTTTTTGCCCGCGGCCGACATCCGCGGCTTGCTCTCCCAACAGTATGAAATTGAGCCTGATCCTTTGCACAAGCTGCCCGGTGGTGGCCCTGCGGTTTATTGGCGCGGCAAGCGGCGCGACGGCAGAGGCGAAACCCTGCAATTTGGCGTCATAAGCGCCGTCTCTGAAAAATTTTGCGAATTGTGCAACCGCGTTCGCCTGTCGCCGACGGGCACCTTGCGCGAATGCCTGTCCACGGCTGGGGCTCTGTCGCTGCGCGACATGCTGCGAGCGGGGGCAACGCAGGCGGAACTGAGCAGTTCCATCGCGCTGGCGTTGGCCGGCAAAGTCGACGGCCATCGCTTTGACCAAGCGCTGCAAACCATGGAATCGATGAGCGCGATTGGCGGGTAGCGGCCCAAGCCGTTTTGACGGCGGCCCCGTGCCGTCGCCCGCCGAATCGTTGGTCCGTTGCGTCGGCGTGCGATCAATCTGACTTCGATTCGCTTCCCAGCGCAGCTACGCCTTCGCCCATCAGCTGGCGGCGAAACGAAAACCAAACGCCGAAAAACGCCGCAAAAATTGCGCAAAACCCCCAGCCCAGCAACGGCGCGCCTTGCAACATAGACCAGAAGATACCGACAGTTGCGCTACCAGCCCAAATGCATTTCAAATTGAGCATGGCGATGAACGACGAGCGATCGGCGTTGCGGCCCAAGTATGATTCAATGCCGATACCAAACAGCGCAGCCGCGGCCAGCCGCGTGCTGATCGGGTCGACCTGCGTCCAACCCAGCAGCCGCAAAGTGAATTCCGGCGCGACAAACAGTGGAATGGCAAAGGCAATGTCGATCCAGAAATGAGCGACAAACCAGTTGCGCAGAGTTTGGGGCACCATCCAAGACCTCCTGTTGAGGACAAAAGCGGTCTGTTGTTTGGACGCTGCTATGCGTCAATTCGCGCAGCACATGACCCCAAGCACCCAGGGAATATTATTGCCAGTGTTGGAACACGTGCCGGTCGATGCATCGATCCGGTAATTGACCGAAATGCAACTCGTGCCGCTGTTGACGATCTTGCCTTGACAGCCGCCGCCGAGGCCGGCCATTTCATCGGACTTGCCGCTGATACAAGCCTGACATTGCGAACCGTGGTTGGAAGCGTTCATCGCCCAGCAACCCGCTTGGAAAGCAATCGGTTGCGGGATACTCTTGAGCGAAGCCTGATCGCCAAAAGTGCAGACGTGAAACGCCGCCCCGCACAGCGCGGCCCCGGTGCCCGCGCCGCTGGCTGAGATGGCGCCCAGCCAATTGCCGTTGCATTGGGCGATTTTGGGGAAATTGACCGCATCCATCAGACCTTCGCGGGTACCGTCGGCGCAGGCGTTGTCCTCAATTTTGCAGGTGGAAGAACAGCCGTCGAAGTTGACCGTATTGCCGTCGTCGCACTGCTCGCCCAAGATGGGCATCAACACGCCATCGCCGCACTTGCCGGCTACGCACACGCCGGTCTGACAGATACCCGTTGAATTACAGATAGTTTTGTCCGCCGCATTGGTGTGGGTGCAACCCGTCACTGCGCTGCAACCGTCAAACGTGCACGGGTTGATATCGTCGCAGTTCAGTGCTGGGCCGTTGCAACTGCCACCGCTGCAGGTGTCGGGCCCGGTGCAATTGTTGCCGTCGCTGCACGCCTTGTTGTTGGCCGCATGCGCACATCCGCCCAACGGCGAGCAACTGTCATCGGTGCACGCATTGAGGTCATCGCAATTCAACGCCGCGCCCGGTTTGCAAACGCCGGTGTTGCACGTGTCGCCGACGCTACAAACGCTGCCATCCGCATCGCAGGACGCGCCATTGGCCGCCGCGCCGTTGAACACGCAAGCACCGGTTAACACGTTGCAACTGTCGATCGTGCAAACGTTGCCGTCGTTGCACACCGCGACCGCGCCGCTGGTGCAAGCGCCCGCTTTGCATACGTCGCCGGCGGTGCACGCGTTGCCGTCGCTGCACGCGTTGCCGTTGTTGGTGTGCGTGCAGCCGACGACCGAGTCGCAGGCATCGTTGGTGCAAGAATTGCCGTCGTCGCAGTTCAACACCGCGCCGGCGTTGCAATTTACTCCACTGCACACGTCAGGATTGGTGCAAACGCTGCTGTCCGCGTTGCAAGGTCCGCCCGGGTTGATGCCGACATACGAGCAAGCACCGGTCGCGGGTGTGCAAGTGTTTGTTTTGCAAACTGTATCGCCCGCTGCGCTGCAAGTCACGATCGTCACGGCCTTGACTTTGCAATCGAAGGGCAGGGCGCTCTTGTCGCAGAACAACGTGCCATTGCAGAAATTGCCGTCCTCTTTGGCCGCGCAATCGGCATCCTTGGTGCAGCCGCAAGTATTGGATCCGCTTATACAAACGCCGCCGCCGCACACGTCGCCGGTCGTGCAGCCGTTGCCGTCGTCGCAGGCCAGCGTGTTGTTGCTGTGGGTGCAGCCGGTCACCGAGTTGCAGCCGTCCGTCGTGCAAGCATTGCTGTCATTGCAGTAAGTTGCAACCACGACCGCTGGGCCTTTGCAAGCGCCCGCGCCGCAAGTGTCGCCGGTGGTGCAAGCATTGCTGTCGTCGCAAGGGAAAGCATTGTTGGTGTAAATGCAGCCGGTCGCGGTATTGCAACTGTCGCTGGTGCAAAAAACGCCGTCGTTGCAAGTGATCGCTCCGCCCGCGCACACCTTGGCCGCGCACGCGTCGCCCGAAGTGCAAGCATTGCCGTCGTCGCAACTGGCCGTATTGGCTACATTGGCGCATCCAGTCAAGGGGTTGCAAGAATCGCTGCTGCACGGATTGCCGTCATTGCAATTCAGCGCGCCGGTCGCTCCGCAGACACCGCCGCTGCAAACGTCGCCGGTGGTGCAGACATTGCCATCCGTGCACGGCAAAATATTGGCTATTTGCACGCAGCCGGTCTTGGGGTCGCAACTGTCGTTCGTGCAGACCTTGCCGTCATCGCAACTGATGGAAACACTGAGGCAACTGCCGCCACTGCACTTGTCGCCGCTGGTACACGCATTGCCGTCGTCGCAGACAATTGAGTTGTTGCCGTTCAAGCAGATACCGGTAGCGACCGTGCAACTGTCGGTAGTACAAGGGTTACTGTCGTTGCAATTCTTCAATCCGCCGGGATCGCAGGCGCTGGCATTGCAGACATCGCCTAAAGTGCAAGCGTTGCCGTCGGTGCAGGGGCTGACGTTGGCGACATGGGTGCAACCACTGATTGCGTTGCAATTGTCGTCTGTGCACACGTTGCTGTCGTCGCAGTTGACCGTCGCGCCGGGCAAGCAAACGCCGACCTTGCAGGCGTCGCCAACCGTGCAAACGCTGTTGTCGGCATTGCAGCCTAAACCCTCATTTTGCGAGATATAATTGCATTTTCCCGTAGCCACAGCGCAGGTGTTTTTGGTACAAAAGGTGTCGCCGCTGGTGTCGCAGCTCACGACGGTGGCGGCATCAATTTTGCACTTATACGGCAATGCGCTGATATCGCAAACCAAAGTGCCGTTGCAGAAATTGCCGTCTTCTTGGGCCGCGCAATCGCTGTTCTTGGCGCAACCGCAAGTATTGCTGCCACTTGCGCAAACGCCTGCGCTGCAGACATCGCCCACCGTGCAACCGTTGCCGTCGTCACAACTGGCCGAGTTGGTGTTGTGCACGCAACCCTTCAAAACATCACAAGCTTCTGTCGTGCAAGGATTGCCGTCGTCGCACAAAGTGGCAGGCGTAATGGCGTTGCCTTTGCAGCCGCCGCCGCCGCAGGTGTCGTTGGCGGTGCA